>NZ_VTRV01000272.1 GCF_008274655.1 Cognatilysobacter lacus
GCCATGTCCGGCGCTCCGCAGCGCATGTCCAGCGGCCTGATCATTCCCGTCGCCGGCATCCAGCCATCGCAACTGGTCGACACGTTCACCGAGGCGCGCAGCGAAGGCCGCGTGCACGAGGCGATCGACATCATGGCGCCGGCCGGCACGCCGGTGCTGGCGGCGGTGGACGGCCCGGTCGCCAAGCTGTTCACCAGCGCGCGCGGCGGGCTGACGATCTACCAGTACGACGGCGACGCCCGCCGCGTTTATTACTACGCGCACCTGCAGTCGTATGCCCCCGGCCTGGCCGAGGGCCAGGCGCTGCGCCAGGGCCAGTTGATCGGTTTCGTCGGCAGCAGCGGCGACGCCAGCCCGACCGCCCCGCACCTGCACTTCACGGTGGGCGACCTGGGCCCGGACAAGAAGTGGTGGCAGTCGACGGCCCTCAATCCGTATCCGCTGCTGGTGCGATGACGGGTCAGTGCACCGTCTTCGGGCTGGCGTCGAAGCGGCGAGCGTAGTCGCGCTCGTCGGCCACGCGCCGCACGAACCCGTCGTCCACTTCCGGCGCGCCGTAGACCGCATAGGCGACTTCGCCGCCGTCGCGCACGCCAAGCTGGCGCAGGCTGTAGCGCGGCGCGCCGCCGCCGGTGTTCTCGGGGTAGTGCTTGGGCGGTTGCGGGCCATCCAGGTCCATTTCGGTGTTGTCCACCACGCCACCGACAAAAAGTGCACGGACCATGACCCCTCCACGTTCGTTGTGATGCGGCCAGACTGAGCCGCCGCGCGTTCGATCGCGATGAAGCGGGCGTCGCGGATGCGGCAAGGCACTAGACTGTGACGCCGTTCCCGAGCTACCCGCCGTGCAAGCCGATCCGGCCCTCGACGCCCTGTTCCTGCCCTTCGACGACGGCACGCTGCCCGCGCCGACCGGGGGCGCCTTCCTCGGCGCACGACCGGGGCCCGCGCTGCAGCGCTGGGCGTCCGCCGGCCTCACCTGTGAGCAGGACTACCGCCCGACCGCCGCCGCGCTCGAACGTGCCGGCATCGAACCGATCCGCGACGAATTGGTACCGCCGGCGGCGTTTTCGACCGTGCTCGTCCTGCCCTCGCGCCAGCGCGACCAGTCGCGCGCGACGCTCGCCCGCGCTGTCATGCTGGCGGGCGCGAACGGG
>NZ_VTRV01000273.1 GCF_008274655.1 Cognatilysobacter lacus
CGCCACGGCGTTGACGGTGCCATCGCCGCCGGCCGCGATGATGCAGGCCGGCCGGGTTGCCAGTGCATCGACGATCGTGTCGTCGAGCTTGGCGGGGTCTTCCACCGCGTGCATCTGCGCATCGACGCCTGCGGCGGCCAGTGCATCGCGCACCGCGTCGGCCTGGTTGCCACCGCTGTGCGAGTGCGCGTTGACGATGACGGGGATCGGCGTGCTCATGGGGGCAGCATGGCGCGGCGGCCGTGCAGCGGCTGTTAGCACGGGTGCGCGGGGCGGTATCGGCGTCCGCGGGCGTCCACGTGGGCCGCTATGCGCGCCACCAGCCCGTGATGGAAAGCCGGTCGTGCTCGGCCCAGGGCGCTACCAGGCTGACGCAATGGTCCGTCGGAACCGCGAACAGCGTCAGCGTGTTCCAGCGCGGCAGCCGCGTGTCGACGACCCGCCCGGCGCTGTCGATGAAGTGGAGCAGCCCGCCCCAGTCCGCGCGCCAGTCGCGGGTCAGGTTGATGACGTAGGCATACAGGCGGCTTTCGGTCTCGTCTTCATCCGTGTGCTGCAGAAGAAAATGTCCGGGGCGGTAGCGCGTGGCCTGCGCGCCGACGCGGCGGATGCGCATGTCGCCTGAAAGCGCGCGTGCAAACGCGATGAACGGCGGCGAATTGAGGAACTCGACCACGCCGTTGAGCAGGAGCCCGGGATCGCGCTGCTCCCGGTACGCGGCGATCATCTGGTAGCTGTCGTACGCGAAGCGGAAGCCTGCCGCGCGCGCCTGAGTCGCGGCATTGCGGAGCAGCTCGTCGCGCCGGTCGGGGGCCATGGCGGCGTAGTCGCCCGCCGGCACGATCCTCGGGCCCGCGGCGTCGCGCACCGCCAGTGTCCAGGGCACCTCGTGCGCCAGGCAGTGATGCATGCGCTCGGCCGCGTCGGGCTGGAGGAAATCACGAACCTGGACGCGGCCATCGCGGCCCAGGAGCGCGCGCCAGTGCGCAACGTCGAGCGCTTCGTTGATCACGGCGGGCGAACTCCCGACTGCGGGGCGGCGGACTGCCTACGCACCCTTGTGCTGCTGCAGTCTGCCTGCACCGCGCCGCCGGTCACAGGGGTCGGCGCGCGGCGGC
>NZ_VTRV01000274.1 GCF_008274655.1 Cognatilysobacter lacus
GCGGGCGCGGCCTGCGCAGCCGGTGCCGGTGCGTAGGCGACCTCGACCGGGCGCGAGGCGTTGCGCGCCAGGCGCACGGTCTCCTCGCCTTCCTTGATCTCGATCTCGGTAAGGTTGCTCGCCTCGAGCAGGTCGATCAGTTTCTTGATTTTGCGCAGGTCCATGGCGGGCCTCGGGCTGGGATGCGGGGACGATCGACGCGCGTTGGCGGACGATCGCGACGGGTCAGGAACGATTGGCGTTGGCGGCGGCGCGCTTGTCGAGCCAGGTCAGCGCGGCCTCCATGGCGAAGCGGTAGCTGTCGGCGCCGAAGCCGCAGATCACGCCCATGGCGAGGTCGCTGAAATAGCTCTGCCTGCGGAACGCCTCGCGCGCATGCGGGTTCGACAGGTGCACTTCGATGAAGGGCAGGCCGACCGCCGCGATCGCGTCGCGCAGCACCACGCTGGTATGCGTGAGGCCGGCGGGGTTGATGATGATGAAGTCGGTGCCGTCGCCCCGGGCGGCATGCAGGCGATCGACGAGCACGTGCTCGGCATTGGACTGCAGCGACTCAAGCATGTGGCCGTGCGATTCGGCGTCGCCCTTCAGGGCGCGGTCGATAGCAGCGAGCGATGTCCGCCCGTAGATTCCCGGCTCGCGCTCGCCGAGCAGGTTGAGGTTGGGGCCATGGATGACGAGCAGCTTGGCCATGTCGGGGCCTTTGGACAGCGAAGCGGCGCAGTCTGCGCCCTGCCGTGAAACCTGTCCAGACGTTCGCTACCGTATCGCCGACGTTGGGCGAAATTCAATTGCTCGTTCGAGCGACGATCGCGGCCCAGTGGTCGAGGTCGCCCGCTTCGAGCGGGCCGGCATGTTGCGCGAGGATCCGCCCATCCGCGCTCACCAGGACGCTGAAGGGCAGCACGCCGCGGTCGTCGCCCAGGCGCGCGCTCGCGTCGGCCGGGCCGGGGACGTCCATGAAGATCGGATAGCCGACCGGGCGCGCGCGAAGGAAGGCACGCACGGCGGCGGGATCGTCCAGCGCGATGCCGACGACCTGCACCCCGCCGGCGCCCTGGGCCCGCGCGAACGCATCCAGTGCCGGCATCTCGCGGATGCAGGGTGCGCACCAGCTGGCCCACACGTTCACCAGCGTC
>NZ_VTRV01000275.1 GCF_008274655.1 Cognatilysobacter lacus
CGCGCTCATCATCGTCGCCCGCGAATGGTTCTTCCGCCGCGCTATCGCGAGCGGACGGATGGAAGAGGCGGCGCAACAGTTGGACGCGCTGCTGACGCTCGACGAGGCCGGGGCGCCGGGGCGGCTCAAGGAATCCGTCCGCCATCTCGGCGATCCGGTCTTCCGCGCGACGCTGGCGCGCGCCCTGCGCGACGGGCGACCCTGGCGCGCTCTGCTGCCCGCGGTGCTCGCCGATACGTCCGGACCGTCCGAAGTCGAATCGCTTCTTGCATCCATCGCGAACCGCGGCGGGTCCAGTTCCGAGTCCGCATTGCGCGCGCGGCTGCTCGAGCGCCTCGGCCGTGCGCGCCAGGCACGTGCCCAGTGGCACGCGTCGCTCACCGCGCCCATGAAGCGTTTCGATGACCTCGTTTTCGACGGCGGGTTCGAGGCCCCGTCCGGCCCGCCGCCATATGCGTGGCAGTTCGAGAGCCAGAAAGGTACGGCCGTCGGCGTCGACGCTGCACGTGCCTTCGAAGGCGGACGCTCGCTGGCGGTTCAGTTCGACGGCCGTACGGCGGACTTCACCGGGGTCTGGCAGGACCTGGCGCTCGCCCCCGGGGTGTACCGGCTGACGCTTGCGTCGAGCGCAACCCTGTCCGGGGCGCGCCCCATCGCCTGGACCGTGTCCTGTCGGCCGTCCGAGCGGCCACTGGCGCGTCTCGACGTCGCCGCTTACGGGGCCGGCTGGAAGGCGTTTTCGGTGACGTTCCAGGTGCCGGGCGATTGCCCGGCGCAGCAGCTGCGGCTGACGTCGATCGGACCGAGCCAGGCCGATCGCAGCGTCGACGGCGAGATCCGTTTCGACGCGATGCGGATAACGCCGGCTGGCGCCGTCCCGGCCACGCCCCCATGAGCCCAGGCCCGACGTTACCGGGCGCAGCCGAGAGCCTGTGCGCGGCGCTGTTGCTGGCTGCGCTGGCACTCGGCGGCGACCCGTCCACGGGCCACTACATCGTGCAGGCCCTCGGGGGTGCCGCACTAGGCTGGGCCCTGCTGCAAG
>NZ_VTRV01000276.1 GCF_008274655.1 Cognatilysobacter lacus
CGCCGCGGCGCGTGCGGCCGGACCGACCTGTCATGCGCTGCGCGCCGCGGGCTGCGCGAGCAGTCGCAGGAGCCAGCCGCCCGCCACTTTCTGCACGACCAACAGTGCCAGGAAACCGAGCACTACGCCGGCGACCATTTTCAGGTTCGACGACTCCAGCACCGACGCACCCAGCCCCACCACGACGGCACCGCTGCCGTAGCCCAGCAGCGGATAGCGCGTGGCCCTCAGCAATATCGCGTACACGCGCCCGACGAACACGCCCCACAGCGCGAGCGGAAGCATCATCAGAACCGGGCCGAAGTCGATGTAGCTTTCCGCGATATAGCCGAGGCTAATCGAGGTGCCTTCGCTGGCCCCCGCCACGCGCGTGCCGCTGTAGAGCGATGTCCGCTCGGAGTCATCGATGACGCGCTTGTCGGGATTGATCAGGCGCGGCAAGACCGCGTTTTCGATCGCCTCGCCCCACAGCGCGCCATGCTCGTAAGGCAGGTAGGCGGGGACGACCTGCAGCGTCCGGCCGAAGTAGTAGACGTACGTGAGCCGCTCCATGAGCTTCTGCACCGAAGCGTTGAGGCGTTCGGCATCGAGGTCGCCAGTGAGTTCGACCAGCTTGGCGACGCGGTCGGCCACCGGCACCAGCACCACCTGCTGACCCGTGCCCTGGTTGAGGAACTGGCGATAGTCGCTCTTGATTCCGGTCCATGCCACGGCCAGCGTGAGGATGGCCACCCCAAGCAGCGCAGCGGTGCGCAGGCGTATGCCACGCAGCGCTTCCGGCGCCGTCAGCGCTGCGAGCAGCATAACGATCAACACCGTACGAAACCCGCTGAAGAATCCCAGGAAACCGATCGCGATCTCGACGGTGACCACGATGCCGAGCCTCCGATACCCCCGGTGCTGGCTCAGGACGACGTAGGCGAACATGAACAGGATCACCCAGCGCAGCTGCGTGAGCGCGACGATCGGCTGCGTCAGGCCCGGCAGCGCGAACGCGACGCGCGTGAGCACCAGCGCCACCCCGATGGCGACCAGGCTTGCCCAGAACAGGCGCGCCACCGACAGCCGCGCCGCGATCGCCGCGACC
>NZ_VTRV01000277.1 GCF_008274655.1 Cognatilysobacter lacus
GCCGCTGGCGGCGAGCGCCAACGTCTCGTGGATCGCCTGCGTACACGCACGGGCCGCGCGGTCGCGCGATTCCTCGGCGCTGCACTTCTCGTCGGCGACGCGCGACGGCAGCCGACGCAGCGTGAGCGCGGGCGCAGGCAGACCATCGAGCAGGCAAGCGGTGTCGCTTCGTCGCCCGCCTGGCTGGACCGGATGAAACGCGATGCCGGTGGCGCCGAACGCATCGTCGCCGGCGGCCGCGTACAGCGTGTCCACCGCGCGCAGCAGGCACGGCCGCGAACGGAAGTTGCGCGCGAGCGGCGGGGCCGCCTGCGCATTTTCGCGTGCACGCAGGTACGTGTGCACGTCGCCGCCGCGGAAACCGTAGATCGCCTGCTTGGGGTCGCCGATCAGCGCGAGGAAGCGTGCGGGTCGGAGGTCGTCGTCGAGCGCTGGCAGCGCGTCGTCGGGGTCATCGCCGAACACGCGCTGGAATATCGACCACTGCCGCGCGTCGGTGTCCTGGAACTCGTCGACCAGTGCGGCCGGGTACTGACGCCGCAATTGTCCGATCAGCGCGCGCGCATGCTCGCCTTCCAGTGCGCGCGCCACGCCGCCGATAAGGTCGTCGAAGCTGCGTACGCGACGCTGGCGCTTGAGCCGCGCCAGGCGATGCGTGGCCTCGTCGCGCACGCGGTGCACGAGTACCAGCTTGCGATGTTCCAGCCACTCGGCCAGCAGCGCCTGGGCGTCGACATAGGCCTGCGCCGCGTCGAACAAAGGCGACTGCGGACGCAATGCGTCCTTGCCCTTGTTGGTCGCGGCAACCAGCTTGCGCGAGGTCAGCAGTTCCAGGTTGCCGCGCGTCCATCGCCAGGCTTCGCCGCGCGACCAGTCCTGCATCGCCGGCCACAACGTCGCGAGTGCCTTGTCGTTGTAGCTGGTCTTGCTGAGTGCCCCGGCGTCGCGCGAACGCTCGACCGCCTCGCGTGCGTCGGGGCCATTCGCGAGCCAGGCGGCGCGCATTGCCTGCGCGGCCCGCCGCACCGCGTCGA
>NZ_VTRV01000278.1 GCF_008274655.1 Cognatilysobacter lacus
GGCAGCTGCGGCGCGCGCGCGTGCAGCGCTTCGCGCATCAGCTGCGGCGACGGCGCGATGCGTCCGCCGAGGTGATGGCCATCGCCGTCGACAAGATCCAGCGTGAGCGCGGTACCGATGCCGCAGACCAGCACCGGGCCCGGCACGTGGCGACGCGCGCCGAGCATCGCGAGGAAGCGGTCGACGCCGAGCCGCGCGGGCGTTGCATAGGCGATTCGAAGGCCATCGAAATGCGCCTGCGTCCGCGCGAGCTCGATGCGCGAGCAGCGACGCACGAGCGCATCGAGCAATGCCACGCGCAATCCGTCACTGGCGACGCTGGCGACGAAGGCGACGTCGAAACGTTCCGGAAGCACGCTGTCGAGCCCGTCGACGAAGTCCGCATGCGGCAGCGCGTGAACCGTCCCCACGACCCCGGCCACGAGCGGCGCGCACTTCAGGCGCGTGTTGCCGAGATCGAACAGCCACGCGCTCATTGCGCCGCCCTCAGGCTGACTTCGCCGGCATGCACGGTGCGCTCGCCGGCAGCGGTACGGACGCGCAACGCACCGTCGTCGGCCAGGCCAAGTACGTGCGCGGGTTCCGTGCGATCCGGGAGGTGCAGGAGCACGTCGCGGGCGTGCAGCGCGTCGAACTCGGGCCACTGCGCCGCGAACGGCGCGAAGCCGTCGCGGTCGAAGGTGTCCAGCGCGGGCAGCAGGTGCGCCAGCAGCCGGGCGGCCAACGCATTGCGTGACTGCGCATGGCCGAGCTGCGCCAGGTCGATCCACGGTTGGTCGATCGCCGCGGCTGCTTGCTCGGGCAGGCGCACGTTGAGCCCGATGCCGATCACCGCGCGCACCGGGCCGGCGTGTTCGCCGCCGCCTTCGACAAGCAGGCCGCCGAGTTTTCGCAGGCCGTCCTCGCGCTCGACGACGAGGTCGTTGGGCCACTTGAGCGCCACTTCGGCGCAGCCCGAAGCGCGCAACGCCGCCGCGGTG
>NZ_VTRV01000279.1 GCF_008274655.1 Cognatilysobacter lacus
TGCATCCCGGCGTGGGCGCTAACACCTGAGTTAAGCCGCGCCGCGAAGCGGCGTCGGCTTGGACGAATTGTTAGGCCTCAGCGCGACCCAGGCCCGAAAGGAAACTCTTGTGCTGCTAGCGATGCAACGGGGCGACCATTAAAGCGAGCCGGTTCGAACCGCCATTCCTTCATTGCCGCCAACGCAACTTCAGTGAGCTGCGGGTCCGTGCTCTCAATAACGACGGGGTCCGATGCCACGCCTTCGAGAGTGACGATATAGGCGATTACGACCTTTCCGACCCTGGGTGAACCTTCCGGGCCAGCCGGCGCTGCCGGCAAGCCACCGGCCGTGGGGTTCGCGCTCTGAAGTCCGCCCAAGGTGTCAGCGAAGATGTAGCGGCACCCGTATGCCTTCTTTGCGGCCGAATCGATCGCAAAGCTCTCCGGAGAGAGGCGATTGAACACGGTGCGAGCCAGCATTTGATCCGTGGATTCTGGCTTTGCGGATGTCTCGTTCTTCCCTTCGCACGCGACTGCGGTGTGGCTTACGACTAGGAGAGCAAGGCAAATAACTCCGGCGAATTTCATGATACTTCCTCTGAGGCCTAACACCTGAGTTAAGCCGCGCCGCGAAGCGGCGTCGGCTTGGACGAATTGTTAGAGCCCACGCGCCGGGATGCTGGCCCGCTGCTCCACGTGGCCGGATTCTGGCACGAAGAGCGAGACCGGCGAGATAGACGGAGCGGGGCGCCGCAGGCGCGCCGAACGGCGAGGGCGGTGACGGCATCGGAGCGGATGTAGCCGGCAAGTTGGCGCCGCCGTTCGTTTTGCGGCGCTGACCTGGAAAATCGCTGCGGCGCGAGCTTGCAGCCGTGAACCTGCGAGTGGATGCGGCCGTGAGCTACGAAACCCGAAGAGCGATTAGCCCGACAACCGCAATGCATCCCGGCGTGGGCGCTAACACCTGAGTTAAGCCGCGCCGCGAAGCGGCGTCGGCTTGGACGAATTGTTAGGCC
>NZ_VTRV01000028.1 GCF_008274655.1 Cognatilysobacter lacus
CCTGGGCCTGCGCGACGTCGCCGCGCTGCGACGCGCACTGCCGCGTCCGGGACGCGACGTGGATCCGGCGGCGTCACGGTTGTCGCGTTGGGCACGCGAGCGTCGCAGCCAAGTCGCCCGCGCGGCACATGCGTTCGAGGCGATCCATCGCGCTTTCACGAACGAATCGCTGCTGCCGACGTTGTTGCGTGGCCGGTTGCTCGGGCTCGCAAACGCGCTGCCGCCTCTTCAGCACGCGCTGTGGCGCGAGGCTGCCGGGCTCTGACAGGAAACGGCCCCGCGTGTGGCGGGGCCGTCGATTCAACGCAAATGCCGTCGGTGCGCGATATCAGCGACCGCCGCTGTGCGTGGCCAGCCACGCCGACAACTCCTCCGGCGACAGGTGTCCGTCGCGATTGGTGTCCGCGCGCCTGAAGTTGAGGCCGGAAATGCCCTTGGCCTCGGAAGGTGACAACCAGCCGTTGCTGTCGCGATCCAGGCTGCCGAAATCCGCGCCGCTCGCCATCCCGGTGCCGGCCATGGCGTCGGCCCTGCTGCTTCGCTCGGCGGGTGTCGGCGCAGAGGTCGGGGCCGGACGGCTCGCGGCGCCGCCCTGCATCCCGGACATCGTGCCGCTGCCGCTCGACGTGGTGCCGGCCGATACGCCGCTACCCATCATCGCGTCGGACGCGGCCGAGGACGGCTGGACTGCGACCACGCGGCCGTCGGGATAGATCATCGCGGTGCTCACCGGTGCAACCGAAACGCCGCTGCGCTCGGAGGTGCCAGCGCGCGCTGTCGACTCACGCGACTTCGACTTCTTCGTGGCGTGGTGCGCGGTTCGCGCATGCTTGTTCTTCGTGGCGTGGTGCGCGGTTCGCGCATGCTTGCTCTTCGCGGAGCTGGCATGGGTGGCGGTGGCCACGTGCTTGCCGCTGGCCTTCGAGTGCATCTCGTTCTCGTCAGCCATGCCCGTGTCAGCGGCGGTGGACTTTTTCATGTCGCCCATAGCCGCCGAGCTTTCCGTGCCCGAGGCCCGCTTCGCACTGGGCCTGCTGCTCGAACGCGTCGTCTCCGGCCGCGTCGACTTGGAAGCTTCCTTGTAGGGGTTGGCAGGGGTGGACTGCGCCGTGCTGGCCGTGCTGCTTCCCGATCCGGTCGTGCTCTGCGCACCCGCGACCGACAGGCCAAGCGTCAGAGTGATCGCGGCTGCCAAGGCCGCCTGCATCTTCGTTTTCATCGTCGAGTACTCCGAGACAGTGCGGCCACGCTACACCTGCGCAGGTCAAGTCGGCGTACAAGCGACAGGTGCTTTTACGGGCTGCGCGTGTGCGCGAAAACCGTAATCTCCTCGCGGTCGTGGTAAAGCTGCTTTGCGCGCCAGACGACCGGCTTTTCGACCTGTTCCTCGAACAGCGACAAGCAGTGCATGGTCTCGTCCCAACGCTTTTTCATCGGCAGTTTAAGGTTGAAGACGGTGTGTCGGCACCAGCCTTCGCGCAACCAGGTCGCCATGCGTTCGGCCACGCGACGCGGCTGTTCGACCATGTCGCAGACCATCCAGTCGAGCATGCGTTTGGGATGCCACACGAAGCCATCGGCGCGAAGGTGTTCGACGCGGCCACTGTCGAGCAGATGCTGTGCCATCGGACCGTTGTCGACGCTGGTGACGCGCAGGCCATGACGCATCAACACCCAACTCCAGCCGCCCGGCGCGGCGCCCAGGTCTGCAGCGACATAGTTGTCGTTGAGCCATGCAGTGCGTTCGTCGGCATCCAGCAACGTCAGGAATGCCTCTTCGAGCTTCAGCGCGGAGCGGCTCGGGGCCTGCGGGTTCGCGCGCAGGCGTGGGATGCCCATCGGGAACGGGCTGCTGTCGCTCGGATCGGCGATCGCGAGGTGCGCATGGTCCCCGGTTTCGAGCATCACATGCAGTCGCGGGCGCGCGGGCGAGTCGATATGCGTCAGCCAGCCGGCTTCGCGCAGCACGGGGCGCAGTGCATTTCCGAGCGCACGCGAAAGACCCGCGAGCGGTCTGCCCTCATCGCTGTCGGCGTGTTCGACATGGACTTCGCCGAAGCGGAGCGTTGGATTGCCAAGCGTCGCGGCCATCGCATCGATGATCGCGCCGACACGGTCGGGCTTGGCGCCGGGCTGCGCGCCGAGGGTAGGCAACTCCGCGAACGCGACCAGCTTTTGCCGCGCGAAGATCAGGTCGCGGAACGGAAGCGCGTGCGAAAGGGCTTCGGCGTCGTCGCACATGTAGCGGGCAAAACCGCTACCGCGCTCGGTGCGCGCATAACCGGCGAAACCCGCGGCACCCGCGCGTTCGGTCAGCTCTGCGGCGATCTCGGGTTCGAAACCGGCGCGGCAGTAGGCGAGAAGGGCGGGGGAGGAAAGCTGCATGGCACGCCTTGGTGGAAGCGGGGTCGATCGCGACGGTTGTTCGGTAGTGCGCAACGACGGTCGCCGAGCAACAGCGACGCCGCCCTGGTCAGCCCGGCTCGTCGATCAATAGCGCGCTCCGCCGAGATTCGCGTACATGCGCAGGACGTCGCAGGCGGCTTCGCGCTGCACGTCGCGCACCACGGCGATGCCGCGTCGTTCCAGTTCGCCGACCCAATCGGCCGGCAACGGGCCTTCGTCGAACTCGGTGAGCGCCTCGACATCCTCGCTGCGCGCGCCGATCAACAGGCGATCGATACCGGCCCAGACGGTCGCGCCGTAACACTGGCAGCAGGGCTGCGCGGACGTCGCCAGCGTGATCGGGCCGACGCGCTCACCCGGCGCCGCTTCATTGAGCCGCGGCCGCTGCGTGCGCTGCTGCGCGAGCATGTAGGCCATGGTCTCGGCATGCGCGACCGAGCACGAATGCGGCAGGACGCGGTTGACGCCCACGGCGATGATGCGGTCGTCCGGGCCGAACACCGCGGCCCCGAACGGGCCACCGCTGTTGCCCTCGACATTGCGACGCGACAGGCCGATGGCGAGCGCCACCTTGGCGTCATCGCCCTCGTAGGCGCGCGTATTGTCGACGGCATCGTGCACCCAGGCCGGCAGGGTGAGGTGTACCTGCGCGTACAGCATCATCGTCATCGGGTCACCGGGGTTGATGCGCTGTTGCCTCGGCAGGTGCCCGCGTCGCAACTGCAACTCTTGATGTCCGCGAAGCCGCAGACTGATGCCATTCCGCGTGCCGCGCAGTCCGCACGCACCGACTCGGGGTCGACCTTGGCGTCCTTGTTGACGCAGGCCGGGTTCACGCCGCAGCAGCTGCCGACATCCTTCACCACGCAGTCGGCGTCGCTGCGGCAGGCGGTGGACGGATGGGGCGCGGCAGGTGCATCGACGCGCTGCGGCGGCAGGGGCTTGCTCATCGGCGGCGCGGGGCGCGTTCGCCCGGGGATGCCCGTAGGCGACGCCGGTGCCGGCTGCGCCTGCGCGAGCGAACGCACGGGCGCCGCCGGCGCCGCGGCATTCGACGAGACGGGCGCAGGCGCGCAGGCGGCGAGCGCCGATAGTGCGAGCAACGCGGGCAGCAACGTGCGCATGACGGGTCTCCTTTGCATGCAGCTCAGACCTTGCCCGCCCACGTGTCGCGCAGCGTGACGCTGCGGTTGAACACGGGGCGGTCGGCGCGATGGTCGTAGCGATCAGCGACGAAGTAGCCAACGCGCTCGAACTGGACGCTGGTCTCTGGCGCCAACTGCGCCGCTGACGGCTCAACATAACCGGTCACCACGCGCCGCGATTCGGTGTTGAGATAGTCGCGATACGTCCGGCCGCCTTCGTCGGTGTCCGGGTTGGCGACGGTGAACAGGCGGTCGTACAGGCGAATCTCGGCTTCCAGCGCATGGTTCGCGCTCACCCAATGGATGGTGCCCTTCACCTTGCGGTTGGCGCCTTCCATGCCGGGCCGGGATTCGGGATCAAGCGTGCAGCGCACCTCGACCACGCGGCCGTCGGCGTCCTTTATCACTGCGTCGCAGCGCACGATGCCCGCGCCGCGCAGGCGCACGTCGCCGCCGACGGTGAGGCGCTTGAAGCCCTTCGGCGGTACTTCCTCGAAGTCCTCGCGCTCGATCCACAACACGTTCGAAAACGGCACCGCTCGCTCGCCTGCCGATTCGTCCTTCGGGTGGTTCGAGAACGTCAGCGATTCCTCATGTCCGTCCGACAAGTTCGTCAGCACGAGCTTGAGTGGATCGACGACACCCATGCGCCGCTGCGCCGCTGCGTCGAGGTCGTCGCGCAAAGCACCTTCGAGGATCGAGATGTCCAGCAGCGAGTTCTGCTTGGAGATGCCGACGCGGTCGACCATCAGCTTCAGCGCGCCGGGCGTGTAGCCGCGACGGCGGATGCCCTGCAGCGTCGGCATGCGCGGATCGTCCCAGCCGTCGACCAGGCCTTCGGTCACCAGCGTCATCAGCTTGCGCTTGCTCATCACGAGGTAGTTGAAGTTCAGTCGCGAGAACTCGATCTGGCGCGGCTTGGCGGCCTCGCGGGGGAAGCCCTTGTCGACGAGCGGCTGCAGGAGCGCCGGATGGTTGACGAGGTCGACCTTGTCGACGCACCAGTCGTAGAGCGGACGGTGATCCTCGAACTCGAGCGTGCAGAGCGAATGCGTGATGCCTTCGATCGCGTCGCTCAGCGAGTGCGCGAAGTCGTACATCGGATAGATGGGCCACGCATTGCCGGTGTTCTGGTGCTCGACGTGCTTGATGCGGTACAGCGCCGGGTCGCGCAGGTTGATGTTGCCGCTGGCCATGTCGATCTTCGCGCGCAGCGTGCGCGTGCCGTCGGCGAATTCGCCGGCACGCATCCGGCGGAACAGGTCGAGGTTCTCGTCGACGCTGCGGTCGCGGAACGGCGACGGGCGGCCGGGCTCGGTGAGCGAGCCGCGATAGGTGCGCACTTCGTCGGCGCTGAGATCATCGACGTACGCATCGCCCTGCGCGATCAGCTTTTCGGCGGCAAGGTAGAACACCTCGAAGTAGTCCGACGCGTGGCGCAGCGCGTGCCACTTGAAGCCGAGCCAGCGCACGTCGTCCTGGATCGCGCGCACGTACTCGGGGTCTTCCTTGGCCGGGTTGGTGTCGTCGAGGCGCAGGTTGCAGCTGCCGCCGAATTCCTGGGCGATGCCGAAGTCGAGACAGATCGCCTTCGCGTGCCCGATGTGCAGGTAGCCGTTGGGCTCCGGCGGAAAGCGCGTACGGATGGCGGCATGCGTGCCGGCCGCGAGGTCCTCGCGAACGATCTGGCGGATGAAGTCGTTCTTGACGCCGGATTCGGGCGCTGCGTTCTCGGGCGAACTGGACATGCAGGCTTGCAACCGCGTGGGGAAGCCCGCAGTTTAACGAAGAAGGCCCTTCCGGCCCGCCGCGAGCCCGCAATGATTCCCGTCTATGACGCCGCCAACCTGATCGACGCGCACCTGGTGAGGCACGCGCTGGAGGACGCCGGCATTCCGGTATTCATCCGCGGTGAGGCGTTGATGGGCGGCATCGGCGAACTGCCGCTTCACGGGATGCTGCAGGTCTGCGTGCCGGACGCGGCGTGGCCCGAAGCTGACGCCGTGGTGCGCGCGCTGGACTTCGGCAGCCCACCCGAAGCGCCGGAGCTCGGCTGGGATCCGGGCCTGCAGCCAGGCTGACGCATCCGTGGCGGCGCGTGCCACGTAGTCCACATCACGAGTGCGTCGGGGTCGCTGTGTGACGCTGGCGCCCACCCGCGCATGCCGACGAGGATCGAAACGATGCTGGAGAAACTGCTGGGAATCGGCGCCTACAAACAGCGCCTGCCGCGCGACGGCGAGGCACTGCCCGGACGCGACACGCCCATGCGCGTGAACAATGCGCACCACGTACACGGCCGCCCGATCCAGGGCGACTTCGCAGGCTTCGAACAGGTGCAGTTCGGCCTGGGCTGTTTCTGGGGCGCCGAGCGCCTGTTCTGGTCGACGCCGGGCGTGGAGACCACCGCGGTCGGCTATTCCGGTGGCCAGACGCCGAACCCCACGTATCGCGAGGTCTGCAGCGGCATGACCGGCCACACCGAAGCGGTGCTGGTGGTCTACGACCCCGCGAAGCTCGGCTTCGACGCGTTGCTCAAGGTGTTCTGGGAAGGCCACGACCCCACGCAGGGAATGCGGCAGGGCAACGATGCCGGCACCCAGTACCGCTCGGCGGTCTACTGCGCGACGCAGGCGCAATACGACGCCGCGATCGCCAGCCGCGCTGCCTACCAGGCGCGGCTGCGCGAGGCCGGCCTCGGCGAGATCACCACCGATATCCGCTATCCGGCACCGCCGTTCTTCTATGCCGAGGACGAGCACCAGCAGTACCTGTCGAAGATTCCGAACGGTTACTGCGGGCTCGGCGGGACGGGCGTGGCGTGCCCGATCGGAGCGGGCATCCAAGCCGCCTGAGACGGGTCAGTACGCCTCCAACGAGCAGGCGTAGACCACCTCGCACGCGCCGTCGCCGCTGTCGTCGCGCGTTAGCGAACTGCGCCAGGTCCAGCCGTCGGGCGCGTCGGCTTCGACGAGCCAGCCGTCCATGCGCACGCGGTCGCCCTTCTTGATGCGGTCAAGCGCGCGCGCGACGCCTTCATTCGCCGGAATCACGTGCATGTTCGCGCTCGACCGCACGATCTCGTCCGGCGGAATCGGCGGCGCGTCCGACCAGCGATAGCGATACCAGCGACCGCCCTGCGACACGTCCAGGCGCGCGAGCACCGAGTCGTCACGCATGCGGCCCCAGCCGAGCGCGAGGTCGGTTGGCGACAGGTCCGCCTCGCGACCGCTGCGGTAGTCCTCGCGCGAGAGCACCCGCGCGTCGACGCTGAAACCGGCAAGCGGCCGCAGCGTCGCCGGCTGCAGCCGGAAAGGCGCGAGCCCGGCGGGCACGGGACTCTGCAGTGGCGCATTGAACGCCGCGACGGACGGTGGCATCGGGCATGCGACATGCGCACCGCCTGCAGCCTCGGCAGCGTGCGCGCGGTGTGGCCCGATCGGCGAAAGCCACCAGCCGACGAGCACGAGACCGCACAGCAACCCCAGCAGATCGCGACGCATGCGCTCAGGCCCCCCGCGGTCGCGCACTGGCATGCTTCGGTGGTTGCAGCAGGTGTGCAGGCAGCTGTCGAAAGATCGCTGCGAGCTGTTCAAGGAAGCCGTCCATCGCCGAACTGCGACGCCACGCCATCGCGATGCGGCGGTGCGGCGGCGCGTCGGCGAACGTCAGCAGCGCAATCCCGTCGGACGCCGGCACCGGCGGCTGCACGGCCAGCATCGGCAGCAGCGTCATGCCGACGCCGGCGGCAACCATCTGCCGCAACGTTTCCAGCGACGTCGCGCGAAAGCCGTCGCGCTCGCCTGCACCTGCGAGCCGGCAGACGTCCAGCGCCTGGTCGCGCAGGCAGTGGCCTTCCTCGAGCAACAGCAGGTCGGCATCGCGCAGGTCGTCGGCCGCCAGGGTGCGCCGCTTCGCCATCGGGTGGGTTATCGGCACGGCCAGCACGAACGGTTCGTCGAACAACGGTTCCACGCGAAGCTGGTCGTCATGGAGTGGCAGCGCGAGGATGCCGGCGTCGAGGCGGCCGTCGCGCAGGCGTTGCAGGATCTGGTCGGTCTTTTCCTCGACCAGCAACAGCTCCAGGCGCGGAAAACGTTCGCGCACATGCGGCAGCACATGTGGCAACAGGTATGGGGCCAGCGTCGGAAACAGGCCCAGGCGCACGCTGCCGGCTTCAGGGTCGCGACTGCGACGCGCGAGTTCCGACATCTGGTCCACTGCCGCGATCACGCCGCGCGCCCGTTCGGCGATCTGCAGACCCACCGGCGTGAGCATCACGCGACGCGGCGCGCGCTCGATCAGCGTGACACCGAGTTCGTCCTCCAGCTTGCGCAGCTGGGTCGACAGCGTGGGCTGGCTGACGAAGCTGGCGTGTGCGGCACGCCCGAAATGCCGGTGTTCGGCGAGGGCGACGAGATACTTCAGGTCACGCAGGTTCATGCGTCGATGGTAGGGCGCGGCTCACAGCCGCGCCATGGCATGCGCGGGAACACTCAGGCCGCCGCTGCAGTCGAAGCTTCCGCGGGCGCCGACGTCCGGATGAGGTGGTCGAACGCGCTCAACGCGGCAGTGGAGCCGGCGCCCATGGCGATCACGATCTGCTTGTAGGGCACCGTGGTGGCGTCGCCCGCCGCGAACACGCCGGGCACGTCGGTGGCCCCGCGATCATCGATCACGATTTCGCCGCGCGGGCTCAATGCCACGCAGCCCTTGAGCCATTCGGTGTTCGGCAGCAGGCCGATCTGCACGAAGATGCCTTCGAGTTCGACCGTGCGTGCGACGCCGGACGCACGATCCTTCAGCACCAGGCCCGTCACCTTCGAGCCGTCGCCGAGCACCTCCGTGCTCTGACCGTTCAGCACGATCTCCACGTTCGGCAGGCTCCGCAGCTTGCGCTGCAGCACCTCGTCGGCGCGCAGCTTCGTGTCGAACTCGATGAGCGTGACACGCGCGACGATGCCGGCGAGGTCGATCGCGGCCTCCACGCCCGAGTTGCCGCCGCCGATCACGGCCACGCGCTTGCCCTTGTAAAGCGGGCCGTCGCAATGCGGGCAATAGGCGACGCCCTTGTTGCGGTACTGCTCCTCGCCGGGTACGCCCATCTGGCGCCAGCGTGCCCCGGTGGAAAGGATCACGGACTTCGAATTCAGCGACGCGCCGTTCTCCAGCTCGACGGTGATGACGCCGCCCGGCTGGGTCGCCGGAACGAGGCGGCTTGCGCGTTGCAGGTTCATGACATCGACCTCGTACTCGCGCACGTGCTGCTCGAGCGCAGCCGCGAGTTTGGGGCCCTCGGTGTACGACACCGACACGAAGTTCTCGATCGCCATGGTGTCCAGGACCTGGCCACCGAAACGTTCCGCGACCACGCCGGTGCGGATGCCCTTGCGAGCGGCGTAGATGGCCGCCGCGGCACCTGCGGGACCGCCGCCGATGACGAGGACGTCGAACGTGTCCTTCTTCGCCAGCGATTCGGCTGCGCGCGCCACGGAGCCGGTGTCGAGCTTGGCCAGCACCTGCTCGACCGTCAGGCGGCCGGCGTCGAACGGCTCGCCGTTGAGGTAAATGGTCGGCACCGACATGATCTCGCGCGACTCGACCTCGTCCTGGAACAACGCTCCGTCGATCGCGACGTGGTGGATGTTCGGATTCAGCACGCTCATCAGGTTCAGCGCCTGCACCGTGTCGGGGCAGCTCTGGCAGGAGAGCGACATGTATGTCTCGAAGCGGTATTCCCCTTCGATCGCACGCACCTGCTCGATGACATCGGCCTCCACCTTCGGCGGATGGCCGCCGACCCACAGCAACGCGAGCACCAGCGAGGTGAACTCGTGCCCGAGCGGGATACCTGCGAAGCGCACGTCGACGTCCGTGCCTTCGCGCACGATCGCGAACGACGGGCGGCGGTCCGAGTCGTCGGTACGCTCGTAGGCGACCTTGTCGCTCAGCGCGGCGATGTCGAGCAGCAGGCGTTCGAGTTCACGCGAGGGGTCGCCGTCGTCGAGCGAGGCATGCAGGCGGATCGGCTGCTGCAGCTTCTCCAGATAGGCGGCGAGTTGCGACTTGAGGCTGTCGTCGAGCATGGCGCGGCCCTCCACGGAGGCTGTGGAACTCGGTTCAGGTGCTTGCCGGAGACCTCGTGACCCAAGGCCTCGGGAAAGCATCCGACGATGCAGGCCCGGGCATGTAGCCCGGGCCTGCCGGCGAATCAGATCTTGCCGACGAGGTCGAGCGACGGCTTGATGGTGTGCGCGCCCTGCTGCCACTTCGCCGGGCAGACCTCGCCCGGATGCTCGGCGACGTACTTGGCCGCCTTGAGCTTGCGCAGCGCTTCCTTCATGTCGCGCGCGATCGCGTTGTCGTGGATCTCGTAGGCCTTGATCACGCCTTCCGGGTTCACGATGAACGTGCCGCGCAGCGCCAGGCCTTCCTCGTCGATGTGCACGTCGAACGCGCGCGTGAGCTGGTGCGTCGGGTCGCCGACCAGCGGGAACGTCGCCTTGCCCACGGCCGGGGACGTCTCGTGCCAGACCTTGTGCGAGAAGTGCGTGTCGGTCGTGACGATGTAGACCTCGGCGCCATTGGCCTGGAACTCGGCGTAGTTCTCGGCGGCGTCCTCGACTTCGGTCGGGCAGTTGAAGGTGAACGCGGCGGGCATGAACACGATCACCGACCAGTGGCCGTGCAGCGACTTCTCGGTGACTTCGATGAACTTGCCGTTGTGGAAGGCGTTTGCCTTGAACGGCTGGACCTGCTTGTTGATCAGCGACATCGCGAGCTCCTTTGGGGGGAATGACCTGGCCCGCATCGTAGCCCCGTGCCATGCATGCATCAAATCGATTGGTGCGATCGGTTCGATAGTAATTGCATATCGAAGTGAGCGCGTCGCCCCCGTCGACCGGGACTTTCGGCCCGCACGTTCCCGGCCGCCGTCCGCTTACGCTCGGTGGTTCGCCCACGGGGAACCCAACGAATGCATCTTCTGCGCCGCCGCGCCCTTGCCCTCGCCGTTTCGCTCGCCGCCTGCGCTGCCGCGCATGCCGCCGGTTCCGCCGTTCCGACGGGTCCGTTGCCGCGCACCGTGGTGCCTTCACTCGTGCAGCTCGAACTCAGGATCGACCCGAAGCAGGCGGGCATGAGCGGCACGACGCGCATCCAGGCCGATATCGCCGAATCCACCGACACCGTCTGGATGCACGGCCGCGGGCTCACGATCCGCAGCGCCCGGGCGCGGGTCGGCAAGAAGACGTTCCCTCTGCGCGTGAGCCAGGTCGATCCCTCGGGGGTGCTGCAGCTGGTGTCCAGCTCACCGCTGCCGGCGGGCAAGGCCACTTTCGACATCGCGTTCGACGCGCCCTACGGCGAGCTGCAGGGCGCCTACAAGGTCAAGCCCGACGGCCGCGACTATGTGATGACGCAGATGGAGCCGCTCGGCGCGCGCACTGCTTTCCCTTCCTTCGACGAACCGAGCTTCAAGCAGCCGTGGGAGGTGACGCTGATCGTCCCGAAGGACGACGTCGCCGTCGCCAACGGCCCTGAAACGAAGACCGAGGCGCTGCCCGGCGGCTGGAAGAAGGTCACGTTCAAACGCACCCAGGCGCTTCCGAGCTACCTGGTCGCGTTTGCGGTTGGCCCGTGGGATGTCGTGCAGGGCCCGGACATCGCGCCCAACGGTGACCGCACCGCGCCGATCCACCTGCGCGGGATCGCCGCGAAGGGGCAGGGCGGCCGGATGGCGTACTCGCTCGCGCATACGCCTGAAATCTTGCGCGCGCTCGAGAGCTACTTCGGCATCGCCTATCCGTTCGACAAGCTCGACAACCTCGCGGCGCCGGACTTCTGGGCGGGCGCGATGGAGAACGCCGGCCTGATCGTCTATCGCGACTCGCTGATGTTCCCGGACCAGACGTCGTCGGTGGGCCGTCGCCAGTCTTTCTGGGGGACTAGCTCCCATGAACTCGCGCACCAGTGGTTCGGCGACCTCGTCACCACCCGCTGGTGGGACGACATCTGGCTCAACGAAGGCTTCGCCACCTGGATGGGCAACAAGATCCACGGCCAGCTGCAGCCTCAGGCGCACACGGACCGCGGCCTGCTGGAAGGCGCGATCGGTGCGATGGGTGCCGACAGCCTCGCGTCGACGCGTCGCGTCCACGAGCCGATCCGCGACTACCGCGACATCGAGTCCGCGTTCGACGGCATCACCTACCAGAAGGGCGGCGCGACGCTCGCGATGTTCGAGCGCTACATCGGCGAGGAAAAGTTCCGCCAGGGCATCCGCAAGTACCTGAAGGCGCACGCGCGCGGCAACGCTACGAGCGCCGACCTGATCAACGCGCTCGCCGGGCAAAGCGATGACCCGGCCGCGGTGTCCAGGGCGTTCTTCAGCTTCATCGACCAGCCGGGCGTGCCGTACGTGTCGGTGAATCTCGACTGCACGGGCAAGGTGCCGGCACTCGACATCAGCCAGCAGCGCTACGTCCCGATCGGCTCGACCGCCAGCGCCGACCAGACCTGGGGCGTGCCGATGACGATCCGCTATGCGGACGGCAACAGCGTCCGCGAGCAGAAGGCGCTGGTTACCGGTAAGCAGTCGCGCGTGGAACTCGTGCAGGCGGGCAGCTGCCCGAAGTGGGTCATGCCGAACGGCTACGGCGCGGGCTACTACCGTTTCGCGCTGTCGCCGACCCTGCAGGCGGCGCTCAATGATTCGTTCGATTCGCTCGACCAGCGCGAGCAGCGCGTCGCCGCCGACTCGGTCACCGCGGCCTATGGCGCAGGCACCCTCACGCCGTCGCAGTTGCTCGCCGCGCTGCCGCGCTTCGCCAACGCCGACGTGCGCCAGACCGCGACGGCCGGCATGACGGCCACGGGCTGGATGGGTGAGCACCTGCTTGCCGACGACAAGGCGCGCGAAGCGTTCCACGCGAAGGTCGCCGCGATCTATCGCCCGCGCCTGGATCGCCTCGGCCTGTCGCCGAAGGTCGGTGAAGCCGAAGACGACGCGCTGCTGCGCAGCACGCTCGTCGAGTTCTTCGCGATCGACCTGAAGGACGCCACGGTGCGCGCTGAGATGAACCGGCTCGGTCGACAGGTGCTCGGCCTCGACGGCGCGGCGCCGCAGCTCGACGCCGCGGCGCGTGACCTGCGCGACACGGCGCTGGCCGTCGCGCTGCAGGAGGGCGGCGCCACCGCATTCGACGCCGCCGAGAAGCAGTTCCGCGCCAGCCAGGACGCGGTGCTGCGCACTGAGCTGCTGTCGGCGATGAGCGTGACTCACGTGCCGGCGCTCGACGCGCGCGCCCGCGCGCTGGTCTTCGAGAAAGGCCTGCTACGTCGCAACGAGATATTCCCGGCGGTCGGCGGGCAGCTGTCGGACGCGGCGACGCGGCCGGCGCTCCGTGACTGGGTCGACGCGCATTTCGGCGAGCTCGAGGCGCGCCTCGCGCCGGCAGGCGCCGCGATGGTCAATCTCTACTCGGCGGGCATGTGCAGCGACGCCGAAGCGGACGCGCTGCAGGCCAAGTTCGGGCCGCGCATGGAAAAGGTCGAAGGCGGACCGCGCGAGGTCGAGCAGACCGTCGAGGCCATCCGCCTGTGCGCGGCGCAGAAGCAGGCACGCACCGGGTTGCCGTTGGATTTCGCCAAACGCTAGGGCCCCTGCGGGCGAGGCGTGCGGCGTCGGCCGCCCGCCCGCCTGCGAGGTTCAGCGCAGCCTGACATCGGGAGGTCACGGCCTGCCGCGGAGCGTCACCCGCGGCATCGGCCTGGGCCGGGTCGGACCGGAGGTATCCGCGAAAAGGACGCGGCGCAGATAGCAGCGGGACCGTCGACACGCGGCCGTGGCAAGAAACTTGCATGCGTCGCGCTGAACATCGAGGGCGACAATGGAGCTGATCCGCCAGTTGGACACCGCGACGCTGGCCTTCGTCACGGGCCTCGCTGGCTTGTTGCTGGCGGGCACGATGGTGGGCATCCGGCTGGCCGGCATGCGCAATCCCGCGTTGCGCTATTGGGCACTTGCCGGGCTCGCCGCAGCCGTGGGGCACCTGCTCGCCCACTGGGCGCTGACCTTCCATGTCGCCATGCCACGCGTTGGCTCGCTGGCGCTGGCCAATGCGATGGTGACGATTGTCCACGTGTCGCTGCTCGCCGGCGTTCGTGCGTTCCTCGGCAAGCCGCCGCGGTGGCTGTTGCTGGCTCCGCTGGCCTTGCTGACCGCGAGCGCCGGTTACGTCGCGCCCGAGGCCTGGGCGGACATGCGCGTCCGCATCGTGGTGCTCGGCTTCCTGTACCTGGTGCTCGATGCCATCGCCGCCGTCCTTCTATGGCGCTCCGGCAGTGCGCGCGGCGAGCGTTTCCAGTTCGTCGCCGCTTCCGCGTTCGGGTTCAACGCGGTCGTGCTGGCCGTGCGCATCGCCCACGCGCTGTGGCGGCATACGCCCGATGCGACGTTCGCGCACGAGCCCTTCCAGACTCTTGTGTTCGTGCTCGGGCTCGTCTTCATCGCCGTGCTCACCGTCGGTCTCGCGCTGCTCATGTTCCGCGACAGGGAGCTTGAGCTGCGTCGGCTGGTGCATCGCGATCCGCTGACGGGGCTGTTCAACCGGCGCTCGCTCTTCGAGCATGCCGCCCGCGAACAGGCGCGTTGCGAGCGTTACGGCGCGCCGCTGTCGCTGATCATGCTCGACATCGACGCGTTCAAGTCGGTCAACGACACCTACGGCCACGGCGCCGGCGACGACGTCATCTGCGAAACCGCTGCGCGCGTGGCGCTGGGCCTGCGCGACGTCGACGCCGCTTTCCGTCTCGGCGGCGAGGAATTCCTGATCCTGCTGCCGTCCACGGGTCTCGACGACGCAGTAGCGGTCGCCGAACGCCTGCGGCAGTCGGTGTCGGACACGCCCATGGCGCCGATCGGGCGCACGGTCACCGCGAGTTTCGGCGTCACCGAGCTCGCGCGCGGGCACGAGGACTGGGAACGGGCGATGCGCCGCGCCGACACCGCGCTCTACCGAGCCAAGGACGAGGGCCGCGACCGCGTATTCGCGATGTCCGCGCCGTGCAACACCGCGCCGGCCGACGCCGTGCTGGACGTACCATAGCGGCCCCTTACCGCGGAGCCGCCGCATGCGGATCGACGCGCTCCTGCGCGAGGCGCGCACGCGCCTGGACGGCCGCGAGGGCGAGCACCTGCTGGCACACGTGCTGGGTCGCACGCCCGCGTGGCTGCTCGCACATGGCGACGCCGTGCCGGAGCCCGCGGTCATCCACAGGTTCCAGGATCTCGTCGCCCGCCGCGAAGCGGGCGAGCCCGTCGCCTACCTCACCGGCCGCCGCGGCTTCTGGACCTTCGACCTCGAAGTCGGTCCGGCTGTTCTCATCCCGCGTCCTGAAACCGAGCTGCTGGTCGAGCTCGCGCTGCAGCGCGCGCCAGGCGGCCGCAGCGACATCGCCGACCTGGGGACCGGCAGCGGCGCGATCGCGCTGGCGCTGGCGACCGGGCGTCCCGAGGCGCGCGTTGTCGCGACGGACGCCAGCGCAGCGGCACTCGACATAGCTCGGGGCAACGCGACGCGTCTGCAGCTACGCAACATCACCTTTGTCGAGGGCGACTGGTTCGCGCCGCTGGGCAACGCGCGTTTCGACCTCGTCGTGAGCAATCCGCCCTACATTCCCGAGCGGGATCCACATCTCGAACAGGGCGACCTGCGCCACGAGCCGTCGTCGGCGCTGGTGTCGGGCGCGGACGGGCTGGACGCGATCCGCATGCTAGCCGCCGGTGCGCCGAACCATCTGCGTGCCGGCGGCTGGCTGTTGGTCGAGCACGGCTACGACCAGGGCGATGCAGTGCGCGCGCTTTTCATCGGCGCGGGCCTGTGCGAGGTGTCCAGCGCGCGCGACCTCGAACACCGGGATCGCGTGACACTGGGTCGCCTGGGATAGGTCGACCGACACGTCCGTACACCGGCGCAACGCACTAGACTGCCCGCGTCCCCGCACGAATCGCCCCCATGCGCCGCCTCTATCCCGAGATCGAGCCGTTCGACAGCGGCATGCTCCAGGTCGACGACCGCCACGCGCTCTACTGGGAACAGTGCGGCAATCCGAAGGGCAAGCCCGTGGTGATCCTGCACGGCGGTCCCGGTGGCGGCTGCAGCCCGAAGATGCGGCAGTTCCATGACCCCGCGAAGTACCGGATCGTGCTGTTCGACCAGCGCGGCTCCGGCAAGTCCACGCCGCATGCCGACCTCGTCGACAACACCACGTGGCACCTCGTCGCCGACATCGAAACCCTGCGCGAAACGCTCGGCATCGAGCGCTGGCAGGTTTTCGGCGGGTCGTGGGGTTCGACGCTCGCGCTCGCGTACGCGCAGACGCATCCGGATCGCGTGACCGAACTCGTGCTGCGCGGCATCTTCATGCTGCGTCGCTGGGAGCTCGAGTGGTTCTACCAGGAGGGCGCATCGCGGCTGTTCCCCGAGGCGTGGCAGCAATACGTCGCGGCGATCCCGGCCGCCGAACGCCACGATTTCATCAGCGCCTACCATCGTCGGCTCACCAGCGACGATCCCGCCACGCGACTCGCCGCGGCGCGCGCGTGGAGCGTATGGGAAGGCGCCACGTCGTTCCTGCACTACGATCCGGCGTTCACCGCGGCCCACGACGAAGCCGAATTCGCGCTCGCGTTCGCGCGGATCGAGAACCACTACTTCGTGCACGCAGGCTTCTTCGACGCCGACGACCAGCTGCTGCGCGACGTTCCGCGCATGGCCCACATCCCCGGCGTCATCGTGCACGGCCGCTACGACGTGGTCTGCCCGGTGCAGAACGCGGTCGACCTGCATCGCGTGTGGCCGCAGGCCGAGCTGGTGATCAACCCGGCATCGGGACACTCCGCGTTCGAAGCCGAGAACATCGACGCGCTGGTTAAAGCGACGGATCGCTTCGCGGGCTAGCGGGCGCCGGTGTCAGCGCCGAACGCGTCGGAGCAGGGCGAGCGCCAGCCACGCCGCGAGCGCCCACGCCACCACGTCGAGCGCGAGCCCTTCGTAGTTCAGGCGGTCGACGCCGGACACGACGCCGCGCAGCGACACGAGATTCGCCGGCGACAGTCCCGGATCGTCGACCAGCCAGGGCAGCGGCCAGCCCGCGGCCGCCACGGTGCAGCCGCTCGCGCAGGCCTCGACGTCGGCATAGCGCGCAATCGTGTGCTGGCGCACGGCCGAGGTCGCAAGGGTCACAAGCACGCCAAGGACGATCGGGGCGAGCCAGCGCATGCGGCCTGACGGTCGTCCCGCGCGCGTACCGCGATGGTGGCGACGCCGGCGCGCCATCAGTACGCCGGCGCCTTGTGCCAGGCCCAGGCCGTCTCGATGATCGGCTCGACGCGCTCGAACTTCGGCGACCAGCCGAGTCTTTCGCGCGCCTGCCTACTCGACGCCACGAGCACCGGCGGGTCGCCCGCGCGACGCGGCGCGATTTCGTACGGAATGTCGCGGCCCGACACCTTGCGCGCGGCTTCGATCACCTCGAGAACCGAGAACCCGTTGCCGTTGCCGAGGTTGAAGCGGTGTGCGCCGGCCTCGCGCTGCATCCAGTCGAGCGCGCGCAGGTGTGCGTCGGCGAGGTCGAGCACGTGCACGTAATCGCGCACGCAGGTGCCATCGGGCGTCGGGTAGTCGGTACCGAACACTTTCAGCCCGGCTCCTTCGCCGGCAGCGGCCTTGAGGGCATTCGGGATCAGGTGGGTCTCCGGCTCGTGCGACTCACCGATGCCTTCGTCGGCCGCCGCGCCCGCCGCGTTGAAGTAGCGCAGCGCCACCGAGCGCAGGCCGTATGCCGTGGCCGCGTCGGCGAGTACGCGCTCCACCATCAGCTTCGACGCGCCGTAGGGGTTGATCGGGGTTTTCGGATGCTCCTCGTCGATCACTGCGCTGACCGGGTTGCCGAACACTGCGGCCGTCGATGAGAACACGAGCTTGTCGACGCCGTGGCGCTTCATGGCCTCCAGCAGGTTGAGCGTGCCGGTGACGTTGTTCTGGTAGTAGGCGTAGGGATCGGTCACCGACTCGCCCACCAGCGAACGCGCGCAGAAATGCATGACCGCGTCGACTTTGCGATTGAACGCCGCGTCCAGGGTCTCCGGCCGCAGGATGTCCGCGTCGACCAGCGGCCCCCAGCGCACCGCCTCCCGATGGCCGGTGAGCATGTTGTCGAGCACCGTGACTTCATGCCCGGCGCGCGAGAGCGCGAGGCAGGCGTGCGAGCCGACGTAGCCGGCACCGCCGCAGACGAGGATGTGCATGTTCGCTTCCTTGTGGAATGCAGGGATTTAAGCGGCGCTGTCGTAATCAGGCCGCGAAGACGACGTGCCGGCGGGCGAACCGTCCGGGTCGCGCTCGAGCATCCACAGGCCGCCCCAGAGCTTGAGGTCGACTTCGAATCCATCCGCGTACTTGCGCATCAGCCACGCCGGCGCGTCCGCACGCGGTACGTGGTGCACGATGATCTGCTCGTCGTCGACGCCACCGCCGTCGCCGACGCGGCGCAGGCCGGTGGCGCGCACGAAGGCGATGCGCTCGCTGCTCATGCCGGCAGACGTCGGGCCCACCAGCAGGACTTCGACGTTCGTCGCCTCGTACCCGGTTTCCTCGATCAGCTCGCGCCGCGCGGCCTCGCAAAGCGTGTCGTCGTCCTGCTGGTCGCCCACAAGGCCGGCCGGCATTTCGATGGTGCGTTTGCCGACCGGGACGCGGAACTGTTCGACGAACAGCACCTCGTCTTCCGGCGTGGCCGCGATGATGATCACCGCCATGCCCTGGCCGTGCACGCGCTCGGCGAATTCCCAGCGGCCGCGTTGCATCAACCGCAGCCAGCGGCCTTCGTAGAGGGGCGTCAGGGGAAGGTCGCGATCGTCGGACATGGGGGCGGGCAACGTGGACTGCCGTCGATGCTAGACGTTCGCCGATGCGGCCGGCATGAATGCGAGGCCGCAGGCGGCATGGATGCGGCGGCGCGTGAGCGGGCCGAAGCGCAGGCGGTCGCACAGGGCGAGCAACGGATCGCGCTGCGGTTCGCCGCGGCGGAAATGCGCGTCCGCGCCTTCGCACGGCGCGTGCAGCACGATCGTCGCGAGTTCGCGGCACAGCAGCGCCTGTTCGCGGTGCATGCGCAACTGCTGCGCGCAACGCGCGGCGCCACGGATGGCCGAGAGGTAGGGGACCTCCTCGACGCGGCGCAGCACCTCGTCAAGCGTGCCGAAATGGCCGAGCAGCGCAGCGGCGGTTTTCGCACCGATGCCCGGAACGCCAGGAATGTTGTCGATCGCATCCCCGGCCAGCGCGAGGTAATCGGCGATCTGGTCGGCGCGCACGCCGTGGCGTGCCGGCACGCCGGCCGCGCCCCAGCGCTGCGCCCGCGCGAAGTCCCATTGCTCGTCGTGCTCGCCGAGCAGCTGCGAAAGGTCCTTGTCCGCCGAGACGATCACGCCGCGGAAGCCGTGCGCGCGCACCGAATGCAGCGCACTTCCGATCAGGTCGTCGGCCTCGTAATCGGTATGCGCGAGCACCGTCATGCCCATCACCACGCACAGCTCGCGACACGCCGCGAACTGTCGCTTCAGGTCGTCGGGCGCCGGATCGCGATTGGCCTTGTAGGCCGGATAGATGCGATTGCGGAAGCAGGTGTCGAGCGCCTCGTCGAAGGCGACGACGATGTGGTCCGGCGTCGTGCGCTCGAGCAGCTCCAGCATGAAGCGCGCAAAGCCGTGCACGGCGTTCGTCGGCCAGCCGTCGGAATCCGTGAACTCGTTCGGCATCGAATGCCAGGCACGGAAGACATAGACGCTCGCGTCGACGAGGTAAACGGTGCGGGGCGTCGTCGACGCGTGGGTCATCAGGGGGTCCACTCGGTGAGCAGCAGCGCGGGGTCGGGTCGATCGCGCTCGGGTACGCGCTGGCGGACGGAACCGATATGGATGAAGCCGGAGACGACTTCCTGTTCGCCGATGCCGAGCATGCGACGGACCGCCGGGTCGTAGGCCGCCCAACCGGTGAGCCAGCAGGCGCCGAAGCCCAGTGCCTGTGCCGCCTGGAGCAGTGCGAAGCATACGCAGCCGCTGCTGAGCAGGCGCTCACTGGCGGGGATCTTCGCGTCCTCGCGCTGATCGGCGACCACCACCAGGACCATCGGGGCATGCAGGAAGCGCTGGCGATCCTTCTCGATCACGGCGTCGCTCGCCTGCGGATCGCGCTCGCGGGTTCGCGCAGCGAGGCGTTCGCCGAGCGCGGCGCGCGCGTCGCCCGCGATGCGGACGAAGCGCCAGGGAACACGCTTTCCGTGATCGGGAACACGCACTGCCGAACGCAACATGCGCATCAGCTGCGCTGGATCGGGACCGGGCTCACACAATTGCATGGCGGGTACGGAGCGTCGTGCGTCGAGCGCGTTCAGCGCTTCAATGTCACCGCTTATCGGCGTCGTTTCAGTCGCTTGGGACATGGCTCACAGATCGATGAAGACGGGCAGGAAGTGACGCACATTGCCACTATCCTGCATTTCCAGTCGAACCTGCGACAGCAGCGACCCCCGTTGGAGTTGCCGTGATCAACCAGTTCCCAGAACAAGGAATCGATCCGCGCCTCGACCCGTCACGCGTGCTCGAGGCCCTCAAGCGGCTGTCGGTCGAACGCATGGGCACGTTCCCGACGGTGCTCTACATCGGCGCCGAGCGCGAATTCGCCGAGACCGGCCCGGACGCCTATCACGAGCTCGCGGGCCTCAACGTCCTGCGCGCGCGCAACGCATCCGACACGATGACGTTCCGCCAGCAGATCGCCCAGGGCTTCGACGAGTTCCGCAATCCCTTCATCCGCGCCGGCGTTGCCCTCGGACTGATCGACGAGGACATGATCGACCTGCATCTGCAGGCACAGGCGCTCACCGAAATCCTGGACAAGCGTTACCAGACGCAGCTGCTCGCGCTTCGCACCCAGATGGAAGAGCTCGCGCTGGCGATGCGCGTTCCGACCGGTGCCAACCCCGTTTCGCCCAGCCGCCTGTGCGCCACGCTGGTGTCCTCGATCGGCGGGTCGGGTGTTTCCGAGCCGCTCGGCCGCGTGCTGTTCCGCCAGTTCCAGCAGCAGCTGGTGCCGATCCTCGACGCCCTCTATCCGAACCTCGGCGCGGTGCTCAACCGCGCCGGCTACGGCGTGAATGCGTGGGCGCCGGCTGCGATCGCGAAGTTCGAGCGCGAAGAGCCGGAGGCCGTCGCCCCCGTCGCCAAGGCGCCACAGCTGCCCGAGCAGGCCTTCACGCCGCAGCAGCAGGTGTATCCGCCACAGGCGCCGTTGTACCCGCAATCGGCCCCGTTCGCGCCCGCACCGTCGCCACTCGCGCGGTCGGTCGGCGACGGCACGGGTTCGCACCGTCATTCGACCGAACTCGAGCCGCTGCGCGAGCAGTTGCGGTTGTGGCGCATGGAGCGGCAGCACGGCGGCGTGCGCTCCCTCTCGCAGGCACCTGTCGGGCTGCAGTACGGCGTGCCCGGGTTCCCGGTCTCCGCCGGCATGGCCGGCCCTGGCGGACACGCGGCCCCGACGATGCGCGAATTCCAGGCGCGCGAGATCAGCAGCATCGCCTCGGTGCTGCAGGCCGAGCCGCCGGATGTCTTCGCCCGCGCGCTCGGCACCACCGGCAAGCTGGCCGAGGCCATGCGCGGCTACCTGGCCGAGGGCGCCCGTCGCCTCGGGCTGCATCCGGAATACACCGCGCTGTCGGCGAACGACGAGGATGCGGTCGACATGGTCGCGCTGTTGTTCGAATCGCTGTTCCGCACGCATGCGCTGCAGGAGCGCGCCCGCCGCGTCTACGCGCGCCTCGTGCTGCCGTACCTGAAGGTGGCGATCAACGACGACTCGATGTTCGTCGAGCGTGGCCATCCGGCGCGCCGCCTGCTCGATGCGCTCACGGAAGCATGCGAGGACAACAACGGCAGCACGCCGCAGGAGCGCGAGTTGCTGGAACGTGCGTCGGCGGTGTCGCAGCGGATCGTCGCCGAGTTCAACGAGGACGTTTCCGTCTTCGAAATGGCCTATGCCGAGCTTGAAGACCTGCTCTCGCAGCAGCGCCGCCGCGTGGAACTTCAGGAGCAGCGTGCAGCGAAGGCGAGCTACGGTCGCGAACGACTGGCGCAGGCACGCACGCGTGCCGACGTCGTGCTGCAGCGCCGCCTTGCGCAGACGCCGCTGACCCAGGCCGTCGGCGACTTCCTGACCACGCCGTGGCGCCACCACCTGGTGCAGACGCTGCTCCGCGATGGCGAGGACAGCGTGCGCTTCCGCGATGCCATTGCGATGGGCGACGCGTTGGCCGACGCCGACGGCCTCGCCTCGCGCGCCATGGGCGACGCGCTGGTGCGCCAGCTGCTGTCGCTTGAAGAGCCGCTGACCGAGTGCCTCGCGTCGTCGGGGCTGGATGCCACTGCCGCCAGCCATGGACTCGCCGGTATCGTGCGCGGCCTGGCCGATCCGGACGTTTCCCGCCGGGTTCGCCCAATGCCGCCGCCGGTGCGCGACGAGCCCGAGCAGGAGAGCCGGCTTTGGCTCGCCGGCGGTACCGATACCGTGCGCGCCGATCCGCTGTGGGTCGGCAAGATCCGTGCTCTTGAAGTGGGGTCTTGGCTGCGCCTGAGCGATGCGCAGGGCGAGCCGATCTCGGCCAAGGTCGCATGGGTGAGCCCGCTGACCTCGCGCCTGTTGCTGGTGAACCGCCGCGGCATGCGCGTGCTGGCGGCGAGCATCGACGAGCTCGCGGTGCTGGGGGCGGAGGGACGCCTCGCGATCGCGACGGGGCAGTCGCCGTTCGAGGCGGCCATGGAGCAGCTCCAGCAGCAGATCCGCACCGCTGCCTGATCCGTTCGCAGGCCCACAGGAAAAAGCCCCGCACCTGCGGGGCTTTTTTCATTGCATGGCGGTCACACGCGCGGCGGGTCGCTCTCGCGCGCCCAATGGCGATGCCGCGCGACGGCCGCGATGAAGCGGGCGATCGACGCACGGTTCGATGCCGGCTCGACCAGGAGGCCCGGATCCGGCGAGCCATCCGGCAGCGTCGGTGGGAGCCCCGCCGCCTCGACAAGCCGTTGCGATGCGCCGAAGGCCAGGATCGTCTTGCAGTGCCGGTACTGGTCCTTCAGTCCTTCCAGCAGCTGGCCGTTCGCCATCAGGGCGTCGACAGCGGCATCGCCGTCGGGCAGCACCATCGCGTCGAACAGGAACGCGGGTTCGTTCTCGATCGACGCGTCAGCGTCGAGCATCGTGCCGTCGCTGCCACGCACGGGGCCGATGCGAGGCCCGACCAGCCGGGGCACGGCACCCTGCGCAAGCAGCGCGGCCTGCAACGCCGCTACCGACGCTGCGTCGACGCCATCGGCGACCACCAGCGCGATCTTGCGCGTGCGGATGGAGCCGTCGCCCGGACGCGCAAACAGTGAAAGCGAATCGGACTCGCGCACCTCCGGCTTGGGGGCGCGCGCCAGCGCGGGGGTCATCGGCGCAGGCACCGCCATGCCGAGCCCCGCCGCTACGCCTTCGGCGAGTTCACGCGACACGTTCGCCAGCATCGACACCGTGCGCTCGCGGATCGCCGGCACCGTCACCTTGCTCAGCTCGAATCGGAAGGCACCGATGATGTGCGCACGCTCGACGGGCGTCTGGCTATCGAAGAACAGCTTCGCCTGGTTGTAGTGCTCCGCGAATTTCTCGGGCTTGCCGCGCAGTTCATTGCCGCGCACCGGCTCCGGGAACGCGACGAACCCGGCGCCCCCGGCCTGGAACGGGCAACCGCCGGCGAGGCTGTTGGGCTCGTAGTTCACGCGCCCGCGGTTGATCGCCTGGCGATGCAGGCCGTCGCGCTGGTTGTTGTGCACGGGTGCGATCGGCGCATTGATGGGGATCTCGTGGAAGTTCGGCCCGCCAAGGCGCGAGAGCTGCGTATCGACATACGAGTGGATGCGCCCGGCGAGCAGCGGATCGTTGGTGAAGTCGATGCCCGGAACGACGTGCGCCGTGCAGAACGCGACCTGCTCGGTCTCGGCGAAGAAGTTGTCGGGATTGCGGTCGAGCACCATGCGGCCGACGGGGCGCACCGGCACCAGTTCCTCCGGCACGATCTTGGTGGCGTCGAGGACGTCGAAGCTGAACTTCGCCGCGTCTTCCTCGGTGAATATCTGCAGGCCGAGTTCGTACTCCGGGTACTGGCCGGCTTCGATCGCTTCCCAGAGATCACGACGGTGGTAGTCGGGATCGGCGCCGGAGATCTTCACCGCCTCGTCCCAGGTGAGCGAGTGCGTGCCGAGCACGGGCGACCAGTGGAATTTCACGAACACGGCTTCGCCGTCGGCATTGACCAGCCGGAAGGTGTGCACGCCGAAGCCCTGCATGGTGCGGTAGCTGCGCGGAATGCCGCGGTCGCTCATCACCCACATCAGCATATGCGTCGACTCGGGCATCAGCGAGACGAAATCCCAGAACGTGTCGTGGGCGCTCGCCGCCTGCGGCATCTGATGGTGCGGCTCGGGCTTCACCGCGTGAACGAGGTCGGGGAACTTCATCGCGTCCTGGATGAAGAACACCGGGATGTTGTTGCCGACCAGGTCCCAGTTGCCCTGCTCGGTGTAGAACTTGGTGGCGAAGCCGCGGGCATCGCGCGCCGTGTCCTTGCTGCCGCGCTCGCCGGCGACGGTCGAGAAGCGCACGAACACCGGGGTGCGCTTTCCGGCGGCCTGGAACGGCGCGGCTATCGTGATGTCGGTCAGCGGCTCGTAGCACTCGAAGAAGCCGTGCGCCGCCGAGCCGCGCGCATGCACGATGCGTTCGGGAATGCGTTCGTGGTCGAAGTGCGTGATCTTTTCGCGGAGGATGAAGTCCTTCAGCAACACCGGACCGCGCAGTCCTGCCTTGAGCGAATTCTGGTTGTCGGCGATCGGCACGCCCTGGTTGGTGGTCAGCACCTGCCCCGTCGAGTCGACTCGCACGCGGTCGAGCGGGTCGACCGTGGGATTCACGCCGATGCGCGCGCCACGGCCCGCCTTGGGGTTGGCGTTGCGTTCGGTGAGCGTGCTCGAGCCCACGAGGCCGGAGGGCGGTGCGACGTGCGCACCTTCGGGCGCGACCGGAACGGGCGTTGGTAACTATAACCATCCTAAGGTAGCGAAATTCCTTGTCGGGTAAGTTCCGACCTGCACGAATGGCGTAAC
>NZ_VTRV01000280.1 GCF_008274655.1 Cognatilysobacter lacus
GCCGGCGATGCGCAGCGCGCGGTTCATGCCGTCGCGCTCGACCACGCGGCCGCGCGCGCGGATCCATGTCCAGCCGCCCGCGCCATCGGCGACGCGATGCTGCGACTCGAACACCGGCAACTCGCCCTGCAAGTGGCGACGCAGCTGTGCGTTCACGCGTTCGAGGTCGTCGGGGTGGATCGCGTGGTCGCGCTCCAGCATCGTTTCGACGCCGAGGTCCTGGGTGGCGCCCTCGCCCCGATCTTCGGCGCGCAACCGATGCATGGTGCCTTCGGTCAGGTGGTAGTCCCAGAACTGTTCGCCCGACGCCCAGAGCGCGAGCTTGAGCCGGTCCTCGCGTTCGCGCATGTCCTCGAGGTGCGAGCGTTCGCGGAGCCTGCGCTTGTGCCATTGCCACCCGGCGAAGACCAGCGGTGCCAACAGCGCTAGCGCGACCAGCACGAGCACTGCCGGGTGGCGCCACAGCGGCACGTCGACGGTGACCGGCACCTGCAGTTCGCGATTCGACCAGCGGCCGCTGCGATCGGTCGACTGCGCGCGGAACGTGTAGTGGCCGGGCGGCAGGTGCGTGTAGGTGATCTCGCGGGCGCTGCCGTTGTCGATCCAGTCGGAATCGAAGCCGACCATGCGATAGCGATAGCGCGGCTGCGCGGAAGGCGCGAAGTCGAGCGTGCCGATGCGCAGCCGCACCAGGTCCTCGCCCGCGCGGACGCGAAGCGACGCGGGTGGCCACAACGCGCCCTCGCCATCGGCGCGGTTTCCGAGCCGGACCGACAGCAGTCGCAGTGGCGCTGGCGCGATCGGTTCGTCGACGCGGCCGGGATCGACCAGGTTCACGCCGCGCACGCCAGCGAACGCGAGCCGGCCATCGACCAGTTGCCCCACGGCGCCGCCGTTGAACTCGAGATCCTGCAGGCCTTCGCCCATCCCGAACAGGCGCGCTTCGCGCGTGGCCGGCC
>NZ_VTRV01000281.1 GCF_008274655.1 Cognatilysobacter lacus
CGGGACGCGCGGCGCGAGCGCGTCGTTCACGGCGGCGTGGCAGCCGGTGGCGAGCGTCACCACCTGCGTCGCGCCCTCGAACGCCCTCGCATTGCGCGTTGCCAGCGCAGCCGCGCCACTCGCGTTGCCGGAATGCGCATGCACGGCGCCGCAGCACCCCTGGCCGGCTGGTGTCTGCAGCTGGATCCCGCAGGCGTCCATGAGCACGGCCAGCGACGCGCGGGTCGAAGCCTCGTAGGTATCGGCCACGCAGCCGACGAAAAGGGCGGCGACCGGGCGCGCGCCGATCGACTCCGGCGGCGCGGCCCGCCGCCGATCCTGATGGGCGACGATGACCGCCTCTACCTGCGCGTGGACATCGACGAGACCGACGCCTGGCGCGTGCGGCCGGGTGCCGCCGCGGTCGGCGTAATACGCGGCCAACCGCGGCTGCGGATCCCGCTGCATTTCGAATACGTCGAGCCCTACGTGACGCCCAAGCCCGTGCTCACCGGCCAGGGCACCGAACGCCCGGACCTTCGCGTGCTGCAGTTCGTCTACAGCTTTCCGCGCGGCGACCTGCCGGTGTACCTGGGCCAGCAGATGGACGCCTACATCGCGACGCCGCCGGCCGCACGCTGATGTGGCGTGTCGCGCTGCGCATGCTGGCCGCCGACCGCGCGAAGTTCGCCGGGCTGGTGTTCGGCCTCGCGTTCACCTCGTTCCTGGTGACGTTCGCGGCGTCGTTCTTCTGCGGCTTCATGACGCACGGCTACGGGCTGGTGTCGGAACACCCGCAGGTCGACGTGTGGGTGATGGACCCGGCCGTAGAGGCCGTCGAGCAGACCACCAACCTGCCGCCGTCGGCGCTCGCGCGCGTGCGCGGCGTGCCGGGTGTGCGCGACGCG
>NZ_VTRV01000282.1 GCF_008274655.1 Cognatilysobacter lacus
CTGCATCTCTCCACATGGGGCCTAACACCTGAGTTAAGCCGCGCCGCGAAGCGGCGTCGGCTTGGACGAATTGTTAGCGCCCGACCGAGAAACCTTGGGCGCAATTCGGACGGCGGGGAGGATGCCATAACCACGCGCGGGAGAAGTGTTCATCGGCGACGCATGAAGGCGTCACGCGCATCGATCTTCCGCTGGTCGGCCTTTCGAAGCCGCGAGAAATCCCATGCACACCACAGGAAAGCTAACGGCATCAGCAACGCTATATAAAGTAAAGCTGCAGTGTCGGTTCCCCGCAGCGATCCCCAACTGACGAAATATAGGAACACCGGCGATATAAAAAAGGAGCCGAGCAAGCATGAGGAGAAAACCTGGTAGCGCCAGAACGCTCTTGCCAAAAAAGACGAGTGGTCGATCGTTTCGGTCGAGGTCTTACAAGCGGCAATGTAGAGGCGGCTGCCAGTTCCCAACATGCCAGTTACCAAGATGTAGGCCGCAAGAAAGTTAAATAGCAAGGTGGCACCTCAAGTTTCGATCACGCGGCTGGCGAGTCACATATCGGGCGCTAACACCTGAGTTAAGCCGCGCCGCGAAGCGGCGTCGGCTTGGACGAATTGTTAGGCCCCACCTGCCGGAACCACCGGTTGCTCGGCGGCGCGTACAAAAGCGCGAGACCGCATGCCTTTGCGGCGAACCAGGCAAGCGCCAGGGAGCCAAACGACAGGACGTGCGGCGCATTCTCGAGCAGGGCCAGCAGCGCAATAACCGCACCGAGAAAGCGCGCCCAGTCCCGGCCGACTGCGGCAAGCCCGAGCAGCCCGAGCAGGAAGACGTAGACAGCCGCCGTGACAACAACCGGGAGTAGCGGCGCTACTCGGGGCGCGCTGGCCGCGATCAGCGGCGCAACCTGCGC
>NZ_VTRV01000283.1 GCF_008274655.1 Cognatilysobacter lacus
AGTTCGCGTGGGTCTTCGTGCCGACGATCGGCGGAATGATCCTCGGCGCGTTCGTCTCGGGACGGGCGGCGGGCAGGTTGACGTCGCTGCTCATGCGGCCGCGTGCGCCCGCAGCGCCGCGAATGTCGTCTCGAGCGCGGCCTGCATCCCCACGGGTGGCTGGTAGCCCAGTTCGCGGCGCGCGCGTTCGATGTCGAGCGTCATGTCGACGGACAGCAGTTCCACGCCGTAGCGCAGCAGCGGCGGCTCGCGTTGCGCGCCCACCATTCTGTACGCGCCTTCGCACGCCGCTGCGAGCGTCCACGCGATACCGGCCGGCACGCGAGGACGTGGGCGCGGAACGCCGAGCGAGTGGGCGAGGGCGTCGATGACCTCCCAGATGCGTACCGGCTCGCCGTTGCTGACGTTGAACGCACGCCCGTCGAAGCGGGTCGGCGCGTCCATGGCGGCGCGCACGGCGGCTACGGCGCTGTCGATATACGTCAGGTCGACGAGGCATTCGCCATCACCGATGCGCGGAAGCCGGCCGCGACGCAACGCATGTGCGATGCGCGGCAGCAGCGAGGTGTCGCCCGGACCGAATATGGCGCGTGGGCGCAGGATCACTGTCGACACGCCGGTGCCCCCCGTGATGTCGCGTACGCGTGCCTCGGCTTCGCGCTTGGTGGCGGCGTAGTGGTTGACTGCCTGCGCGGGGAGTGGGTGGTCCTCGCGAATGCCGCGATGCGGGCGGCCGTCGTGATAGATCCCCGGCGTCGAGACATGCACCAGCCGCGGGACGCCCGCCGCGACGCACGCGCGCGCAACGTTTTCCGTGGCGTCGACATTGGCCCGCACGAAGTCGCGCCGGCGTCCCCACGGGCTCGACAGTGCCGCGGCATGCACGACGGCGGCGGCACCTGCGAAC
>NZ_VTRV01000284.1 GCF_008274655.1 Cognatilysobacter lacus
CTGGAACGTCGCGCTGGTGGAGGCGCGCGAGCCGTCGCCTTGGCGCAACGACGCGCCCGACCTGCGCGTGTTCGCGCTCGCGCCCGATTCCATGTCGATGCTCGACAGCCTCGACGTCGGCCGCGCCGTCCGGAGCGCGCGCGCACCTGCGTATCGGCACATGGAGATATGGGATGCCGCCGGAGGTGGCGCGCTGCATTTCGATGCCGACCGCTTCGCGCGCCGCGAGCTCGGCTGGATCGTCGAGAACGCGTTGCTGGTCGATCGACTGTGGAATGCGCTGGCCAGCGAATCGATCAGCGTCCATGCGCCCGCACGCGTAGAGGCGATCGAGCAGGACGCGGACCATGCAACGCTTCGGCTGGACGGCGGTCGCCGGCTGCAGGCCCGGCTCGTCGTCGCGGCCGACGGTGCTGCATCGACGGTGCGCGATCTCGCGGGCATCGAAACGACCGCGCACGACTATCACGAAGGCGGCCTCGTCGCGTACGTCGACACGGCGCTGCCGCTTTCGGCTACGTGCTACCAGCGGTTCCTGCCGACGGGTCCGCTTGCCTTCCTGCCGGTCGACACGCATCGCTCATCGATTGTCTGGACGCTGCCCGCCGCCGAGGCGGAACGGCTGCGCGCGCTGGACGACGCCGGCTTTGAAATCGCGCTCACCGATGCGTCCGGCGGCCGCCTCGGCGAAGTGCGGCTCACATCGGCGCGCGCGGTATTTCCGCTGCGCCGTCAGCTGGCCACGGCGTATCGATCGGGTCGGCTCGTGCTGGTCGGCGACGCCGCGCACGTCGTGCACCCGCTCGCCGGGCAGGGCGTCAACCTGGGCCTG
>NZ_VTRV01000285.1 GCF_008274655.1 Cognatilysobacter lacus
CTAACAATTCGTCCAAGCCGACGCCGCTTCGCGGCGCGGCTTAACTCAGGTGTTAGGCCCCGTAATGCGGGTTCAGTGCGTCGTGCCCAGGTTGCGATAACAACGCACGTAGTGGTTCCAACCCTCGCCTTCGGTCGCGGCCCCTGCTTACGTCAGAGTTACCGCCAAACCGTGTATCGCCTTCGGGCGGCCGCTGCGTCCAGGTTCGCTCGCGCCGGTAAGCTCTTCCCGTCGTAACATGAGGGCAGCCGTCGGGTTCCGCTCGTGCAGTTCCACGCCGGGCCGGGGCCTAACAATTCGTCCAAGCCGACGTCGCTTCGTTCCGGCAAAGCAGTGGCAGAAAAAGCTTGCCACTGCTTTACCTCCACTACGCGCCGCGGCTTAACTCAGGTGTTAGGCCCCAAATGACGCAACTCCGCAACTTTGCAGATCGCTTCTCGTGGCCTTTGTACTGCCGAAGCTACCTTGTGACATTGGGCTTGCTATTCGCCGGCGGAGCCGTCTGGGCAGTCGCGCGTGAGCCGAAGGGCTTTGCCGGCCTGCCAGTCGGGTGGCAATTGGGCGCGGCTGTAGCAGTTGTCACAGGCTTCTGCCTGTTCGTCGCAGGTCTGGCCGGATCGAGACGCGTCATAGAGCGATGGGCCGATTCCTGGTCAAAGCACGACATCGCAGTAATAGTCATGCTGCTCGCGCTCCCCGTATACCTAGTCCTTGCCCTTGTGCTTCCGCGCAAGTAGGTTGGGGCCTAACAATTCGTCCAAGCCGACGCCGCTTCGCGGCGCGGCTTAACTCAGGTGTTAGCGCCCACGCCGGAATGCAATG
>NZ_VTRV01000286.1 GCF_008274655.1 Cognatilysobacter lacus
CGTCGGGTCCCGCTCGTGCAGTCCACGCCGGGCCGGGGCCTAACAATTCGTCCAAGCCGACGCCGCTTCGCGGCGCGACTTAACTCAGGTGTTAGGCCGCTCGGAGAGAGCAATGGCGTCTGATGACTTACTTCGTGCTCTGGATGATGTGGCGTATCTCATTGAGTGCGCTGCGCTGGACTACCGCGGCGAACTCAAGCACGAGCTATCACGGTTATGCGAATCCATCGAAACAGGTGCCGAGGGTTACACAGCTCCCGCGTTGCAGAACGAGCTCCGTGAATTACAGGCGGCGCTCGCCGCTTATCGCGCGGACGAAAAAGACACGGGTGCTAGTAAACTCATACGCATCAGCCGTCGGTGGTGGCAGCTGGCACGGTGTGGGCCCGCGGCCTAACAATTCGTCCAAGCCGACGCCGCTTCGCGGCGCGGCTTAACTCAGGTGTTAGGTGCCACACATGACAGTGCAGCGGCGGCAGACAACCAAGAGCGAGCTCGACGACGTCGTGGACTACTGGCTCAACTGCCCCCGGTGTTCGGGGCATCACGAAGAAGCTTCGCTGATCCAGTTCTTGGAGTTGTTCACGCCACACCAAATCAAGGGCGCCATGTATCTCGCAACGGCTGCGGGCAGGCCCAACTACTTCAAATACCTGTGCGGCATTCTTCAGAACTGGCGGCGAGATCTTGAGGCTGGTGTACAACCCCGTTACTTCGATATCGGTGAGTAGTAGGGTGGCACCTAACAATTCGTCCAAGCCGACGCCGCTTCGCGGCGCGGCTTAACTCAGGTGTTAGGCCCCAGATGATGGTCATCG
>NZ_VTRV01000287.1 GCF_008274655.1 Cognatilysobacter lacus
CGCGGCCGCCGCGCGTGCGCTGGCCGCGGCCGGATGCGACATCGTGATCTGCGACGACGGCCTGCAGCATTACAGGCTGTCGCGCGACATCGAGATCGAGGTGATCGACGGCGCGCGCCGCTACGGCAATGGTCGACTGCTGCCGGCTGGACCGCTGCGTGAGCCCGCCACGCGTGCGGCGCGGTGCGATTTCCACGTCGTCAACCTGGGCGATGGCGCGCACGGCGAGGCCGGCTTCGGCGAATGGCCGATGAGGCTGGCCACGCGCGATGCCATGCCGCTACAGGGCCGGCGCTCTCGGCCGCTGGCGGGTTTCGCCGGGCAACGCGTGCATGCGCTTGCCGGCATCGGCGATCCGTCGCGCTTCTTCAACATGCTGAAGGCGCGAGGCATCGCCGTGGTGCCGCATGCCTTCGCCGACCACCACGCCTTTCGTGGCGAGGATCTCGTGTTCACCAGCCCGTTGCCGGTGCTGATGACGGAGAAGGACGCGGTCAAATGCGCGGCGTTCGCACCCGAGGATAGTTACAGCGTGCCCATCGACGCGGAACTCCCGGAGGCGTTCTGGGCCGCACTGCTGGATCGCATCGCACGCCTTCGCGAGGCCTGAGCCATGACCGATTTCGTCGTCGCCATTCCGGCGCGTTACGCAGCGTCCAGGCTGCCCGGCAAGCCGCTCCGACTCCTTGGCGGCGAGCCGCTGGTGTTGCACGTCGCGCGCCGTGCGCTGGGCGCCGGTGCGCGCGAGGTATGGGTCGCGACCGACGACGAGCGCATCGCCGGT
>NZ_VTRV01000288.1 GCF_008274655.1 Cognatilysobacter lacus
GCTCCTCCCCGTGCAGTACCTCGCCAGGGCCGGGGCCTAACAATTCGTCCAAGCCGACGCCGCTTCGCGGCGCGGCTGAACTCAGGTGTTAGGCGCCACGAACGTGACAAAACAGCCCTTCAGTTTTCATGATGCAACGCTGCTCTCCGTGCGGCTGGACTGGGCGACCCGCACCTGCTGCCTGGAGTTCCGCGGCTCGCCTACCCATCCGGAGCCGTTCCACGTCCGCTTTGAGCACGTGGAAGAGTTGGCTGTTCCCAACAGAGCGCCTTGGGGACCTTCCGTGTCGGTACTAGAGCTCAAGGAAACGCAGTCCGGCCGCTACGAACTAGAGATGCAGTCTGGGGATACTCTCGTGGTCGTGGCGCCTAACAATTCGTCCAAGCCGACGCCGCTTCGCGGCGCGGCTTAACTCAGGTGTTAGGCCCCGCAAGGAGAGTGCATGGCAGCTCAAACAAGACGCGCCGCGAACCTCGCTGCCTTGGTCGCAGCGTTCCTCGCTATCTGGCTCGTCTTCCGGGATGACATCGGGCTGCTGGTATTTGCCGGTGTGAGCCTCGCAGCGCTGCTAGCGGGAATCGGGGTTCTGGCGGGCCGCACCAGCAAGTCGCGCCTCTGCAGCGCATGTCGAGCGCTCGCGGATGCGTTCTGGGGCATCGGATAACATGCAGCCGCTGGGCCAGCGCGGGTCGGGGCCTAACAATTCGTCCAAGCCGACGCCGCTTCGCGGCGCGGCTTAACTCAGGTGTTAGCGCCCATGAAATCAGCTCT
>NZ_VTRV01000289.1 GCF_008274655.1 Cognatilysobacter lacus
CCCGGCAGGAACGCGGCCAGCGCGGTCGGTCGGGCGAGGTCGGGGGCGGTCGGGTCGGCAGTGGAAACCATGCGGCGATGATAGCGGCGGGCCCGCCCGCCACGCCGCGCGCGGCATCCTTCGGACCCTTGACAGCGGCTGTTTCTGCCGCTCCGCCCTTATGTGACGCGGGTCCGGCCCCGTATGGGTTGTTCACAGCCGTCATCGGAGCGTCATTCGCAGCCGCTGCGACCCGCACGCGCTAGTCTTCACGCAGTGTTTCACGCGCAAGCAATTGATTTTTAAGTAAATAACCCGCTTGGCGATTTTTTCACCAACCCGCGGTCGCTGCCCGTGGTGGCTGGCTCGCGCACGTCGACCGACAGTCCATTCACAGACTTATCCACATGCAGTGTGGATAAGGAACGTTCTTCAATGCGGGCAAGTACTTACGATCGATTCATGATTGTGGAGGGAGCAATGACGTGCAACCTGACCGGGTCGCGAAGAACCGTCTCCGCCTAGACTGCGACCATGCCCGTGCCGCCCGCCTCATCCCTGCTCGACGCCGTCGCCGGTCCGGTGTGGAAGGTCGCGATCGGCGGCCTGCCGCTCGCCCGGCTGTTCGATTACCTGCCGTCCGACATGGCGCCGTCGCAGGCCGTCGGCTGCCGTGTGCGCGTGCCCTTCGGCACCCGCGAGCGGGTCGGCGTGATTGCCG
>NZ_VTRV01000029.1 GCF_008274655.1 Cognatilysobacter lacus
AGGTGGGCCCGCCTGCCGCGCTCAGGCGTATTCGTCGAGCAGGCCACGCGAGCGCAGCAGCGCAACGCGCGTGACCGTTGGCTCCGAGCTGGTCGCGTCGCCCCCAGTCGCGGCGTCATCGCGCATCGCGGGGCCGGAGCCACCGCCGCTGCGATCCTGCCGCGAGCCGCTTCCCACCTGCGCCTGGCCGAGTTCCATGCCCTGGCGGCCCAGCATGTCGCGCAGCCGGTCCATGCCGGACTCGAGCGCCTGCCTGACGTCGGCATTCGCTGCGTGGAACTGCGCGCTGACGCGATGGCCGTCCACCTGGAGGCGGATGTCGATCGGGCCCAGCGCCTCGGGGCTGACGCGGATCTGCGCGTGGTCGATGCGCTGCTCGGCCATCCACACCACGCGCGCGCCCAGCCCGTCGTCGAAGTTGGCGTTGAGCATCAGTGGAAGCGGGGCAGGGGCTTCCACCGCGTTCGCGCGCGTGGCGCCCTGCACGGCGTCGAGACCTCGCGCGAGCGGGAGTGCGATGGCGGATGCCGTCCCGTCCGGCGTAGCGTCGGGCGATGTCGTGCCGCGCGGGCGGTCGACCAGGGCGGCGAGCGCGGCGAACGTGTCGCCGCCCGCCGACGACGTGGAGGTCGACGACATGGAAACGGTAGCGGATGCGGGCGCAGCATTTGCCAGTGATGCCGCGGCGGGTCCCGGTTTCGCAGTGGCGCCCGTTGCACCCGCGTCGATACGCGCCAGTGGGCCCGCTGAAAGCGGTGCCGGCGTCGTTGCCGGGCTGGTTGGCGCCGCCGCGACGGTTGATTCCGACGCCGTGGGCACGGCCGTGGCCACGCCTGCGCTCGTGAACGCGGCAGCCAGCGCGTCGCCGGACAGCAGCGCGAGCATCCGGTCCGGCAGATCGGTTGTGGCATCGCTCGGTGCGGGGACCCGATTTGCGCTGTCGGCGGCCAATGGTTTGCTCGATGCGGTCGCGGCGTCCGAGCGTGCGGCGTTTGTATCGTTCGGCTCGCCGGAAGATCGCGCGTCGCGTGCTGCGCGCCGTGCGGCCGCGTTCGGGCCTTCCTGCGGTTTCGTGTCGGCCGCTTGCGCTGCCTGCGCGTCGTCGCGCGTCGTCGTGGCCGTGGGCGTTTCGGTATCCGCAGCATCCGATGTCGCCTGCGCGCGCGGGGGCTCGCCTGTAGTGCGATCGTGCGCGTCGTTGCGACGCTGGGACCACGCGCGCTTTTCATCCACCGGCAGCTTCGCCACGTCCTCGTGCGGGAGCGAGAACGCGGGACGCCCGGGATCGAGTGATTTGGATTCGACGCGGGCGTCGGCTGGTTTCGCCACCACCGGCTGCGGCAACGAGCGATCGATGTTCATCGTGCTCAGCCTTCGCTGCCCAGCGCGACGCCCTTCCGGCGCCCGGCGATATCGTCGAGTTCCTTCTGCGTGCGCACGTTCGCGAGGCGCGTCTCGTCGGCGCGATAGCTAGCAGCGAGCTTCTGCAGCACGTGCGTCTCGCGGCTCGCCAGCATCAACCTGGCGCGTTCGACTTCGGTGGCCTGGCGCGTGCGGTCCACGACCTGTGCCTGCTGTTGCACGGCCTGCTGCAGTTTCGACTGGAACGCGACGCGATTGGCGAGCAGGGCGGGATTGATCATCGCGCCTTGCGTCGGGGCCTGAGTGTATTCGGCCGCGTAGCGCTGCAGCGCATCCAGGCGCTCCTGCTGTTGCGCGTGCGCCGCTTCGCGCGCGGCGACCTGCTGAGCGACTTCATCCTGCTGGCGCTGCTTGATCTGCAGGATCGGATCGAGACGTTGGGAGCGGGGGGCCATCGGGGCGTCCGGTTAGAGGGGGATGCCGGCGCCGTCGTCGAGAAGGCGCATCAGCTCGGCCTTGCTCTGTTCGACGTTCGCGGCTTCGGCGACATCCTGTCCGAGGAAATCCATGATGGCCGGCCAGCGGGCCAGCGCTTCGTCGACCGTCGGATCGCTGCCGCGCTGGTAGGCACCAATGGCGATGAGGTCGCGCTGCGCCGAGTACGCCGACATCAGGCGGCGCAGCTTGCGAATGCGCTCGCGCCACGGCGCGTCGGTGATGTCCTGCATGACGCGCGACACGGAAACTTCCACGTCGATCGCCGGGTACTGGCCGGAATCGGCGATGCGACGCGACAGTACGATGTGGCCGTCCAGGATCGCGCGCGCGGCATCGGCGATCGGCTCCTGCTGGTCGTCGCCCTCGGTGAGAACGGTGTAGAACGCGGTGATCGAGCCGCGGCCATCGGCGCCGTTGCCGGCGCGTTCGACAAGGGCGGGGAGCTTGGCGAACACGCTTGGCGGATAACCGCGCGTTGTGGGCGGCTCGCCGACGGACAGGCCGATTTCGCGCTGCGCCTGCGCATAGCGCGTCAGCGAATCCATCAGCAGCAGGACGTGCAACCCCTGGTCGCGGTAGTACTCGGCGATCGCGGTCGCGCGCAAGGCACCGTGCAGTCGCGCGAGCGGCGGACGATCGGCCGGCGCCGCAACCACGACCGCGCGGCGCAGGCCTTCCTCGCCCAGCGTGGCGTCGACGAAATCGCGCACTTCGCGGCCTCGCTCGCCGATCAACCCGACGACGATGACGTCCGCGGCGGTGTAGCGCGTCATCATGCCCAGGAGCGTCGATTTGCCGACACCCGAGCCCGCGAAAAGACCGACGCGCTGGCCGCGGCCGATGGGCAGGAGCGCATTGATCGCGCGCACGCCGACGTCCAGCGAACGCGTGATCGGTTCGCGCATGAGCGGGTTGATGGAAACGCCGGCCAGGCCCTGATGGCCTTCGGCGCGGATCGGGCCGCGGCCGTCGAGCGGGACTCCGTCGGAATCGATCACGCGACCCAGCAGGCCTTCGCCCACGGCGACTTCGCCCTGCATGCGGTTGGGTACCACGCGTGCATTCGGCAGCAGGCCTTCGAGGTGCGCCGTCGGCATCAGGAACGTGCGGTCACCGGCAAATCCGACGACTTCGGCGTCGACCCAACGCCCTCCGGCGACTTCGACGCGACAGCGCGACCCCATCGGCGCGGAGCAACCGCTCGCTTCGAGTGTCAGCCCCACGGCGCGGCGCAACACGCCTTCGCGCGCCAGGCCCGCGTTGGCGACCTGCGGGACGGCCGACGCCAGCCGCGCTGCCAGGCGCAGGTTGCGTGCCTCTTCCCACTGCGCTGCCGCGACGTTGGTGTTCATGCATGCCCCTTGGGGGCGTCGAGGATCGCGTCGAGGCAGGCGCGCAGGCGCGCATCCAGCCGACCGTCGATGCGCATGCTCTCGCCGTGCAGTCGCAGTTCGCCGCGTGCAAGCGTGGTGTCGCCGGTCAGGCGCACGCCATCGAGCGTCATGAGTTGCGGCATCAGCAAGCCCATGTCGTCGGGATGCAGGCGCAGCTCGACATCGCGCGAGCTGCTGCCCACCGCATCGAGGGCTTCACGCACCAGGTCGGCGAGCAGTGTCGGATCGGCGCGATAGGCGTGGCCGACCAGCGTGCCGGCGATGCGCGTCGCGAGGTCGGCCAGTGCATCGGAAACCTCGCCGTCCAGTCGCGCGAGCGGCCGCGTGAAGCTGTCGAGGATGCCTTCCATCTGCGCGACCATGCGGCGCACATCGGATTGCCCGGTCGCCAGGCCTTCCGCATGGCCGCGGTGGAAACCGTCTTCGTACGCGGCCTGGGTGATCGACTGCAGCTCTTCCACGCTCGGTGGCTGCGGCGTATCGACATGGCGCATGGGCTCGAACCCCGGCGCGATCCAGCGCAGCACCGCGGCGTCGCTCATACGAACGTCTCCGCCTTGGCGATGAGCTGGATGGTGCCTTCGTCGGCCATCTTGCGGACGATCTGCAGGATTTCCTTCTGCGCGCCTTCGACGTCGGCAAGCCGCACCGGGCCGCGCGCCTCCATGTCGTCCTTCAGGATTTCCGCCGCGCGCTGCGACATGTTGCCGATGATCTTGTCCTTGACCTTGGTGTCCGCCCCGCGCAACGCGACGGCCAGCTTGTCGTTCGGCACCTCGCGGAGGATCGACTGCATCGCGCGGTCGTCGATCTCGCCGAGGTTGTCGAACACGAACATCAGGTCGCGGATCTGGTTGGACAGCGTGTCGTCCATCTGGCCGATGCTGCCCAGGATCGCCTCGTCCTGGCCGCCGTCCATGAAGTTGAGGATGTTCGCGGCGACCTTGACGCCGCCGAGCGTCGACGACTTGATGTTCTGGCTGCCGGCGAACTGCTTGGCCATCACGTCGTTGAGTTCGTTCAGCGCATGAGGCGGCACGCCGTCGAGCGTGGCGATGCGCACCAGCACGTCGCTGCGCACGCGTTCGGGCAGGCACTTGAGCACTTCGGCGCCCTGGTCCGCGTCGAGGTGCGCGAGCACGATCGCGATGATCTGTGGATGTTCGTTGCGCACGAGCTCCGCGATGGCACGCGGTTCCATCCACTTCAGGCTGTCGAGGCCGGACGTGTTGCGCCCCAGCAGGATGCGGTCGATGAGCCCTGAGGCGCGGTCCTCTCCCAGCGCCTGCACCAGCACCGCGCGCACGTATTCGTCCGCACCGGGGCCGAGGCCGCTGGGCTGGTTGAGTGTTTCAACGAAGTCGTCCACCACGTCGACCACCTGGTCGCGCGTGACCGCGCTGACCGACGTCATCGCGATGCCGAGCTTCTGCACTTCCTTCGCGCTCATGTGCTTGAGCACGTCGGCGGCCTGCTGCTCACCTAGCGTGAGCAGGATGATCGCCGCGCGCTGCGTGCCGGAGAGTTGGGGCTCAGCCATCGGAAGCCACCATGTCGCGCACCACCTGCGCCACGCGCTTGGGGTCGCTGGTTACCGCGCCGCGCGCGACTTCGAGTTTCTGGTCGAACTGCATCGCAGCCGTCGGCAGCGCCGGGTCGCCGGTTGCGCGGGGCACGCGCTGGCTGGAAGTCTCCTGCAGCTCCTCCGCCACGATGGAGGCGACCGCGGACTGGTGCGGGATCACGATCTTTGGCGCGAGCAGCTGGCGGAATGCCGGGCGCAACACGGTGAAGATCAGGATGATCACGGCGATGCCGCCGAGGATGATGCGCAGCAGGTCGCGTGCGTGCGGATCCTGCCAGATGGGCGTGGAATCGCCTTCGTCGCTGCCGGCGTCGCGGGCGAACGGGGCGTTGACTACCGACACCGCGTCGCCGCGCTGCGCGTCGAAACCGATCGCCTGCTGCACCAGCATCTGGATGCGCTGCTGCTCGGCCGTCGTCAGCGGGCGCAACTTCGACTTGCCGTCCTTGGCCGGCGAGCCCGCCGGGACGTTGTCCACCAGCACAGCCGCGGTGACGCGACGGATCTTGCCGGGCGCCTGGCGTGTATGGGTAAGCGTGCGATCGACTTCGAAGTTGCGCACCGAGTTGCGCGAACCCTGCGTGCCCGCCGGAATCGGGGCAGTGCGCGCGGGTGCGGCGCTCGCCACGGGCGCCGCGCCTGCAGCAGCCGGCGTGTTGCTGGCACTGCCCGGCACGCCCTGGGCAGGTGCGCCATTTGCAGCCGATGCTGCGTTGGCCGCAGCCATCGCGCCGATATCGCCGCTCTCGGACACCTGCTCGCTGCGCACCTTCTCGTCGGGGCCGTAGGTTTCCCGGGCTTCCTCGGTCTCGTTGAAATCCATGTCGACACTGACCTGCGCGCTCACGCGGCCGGGGCCGGTCATGGGTTCGAGCAGCTGCTCGATTCGCTGCACGTAGACCGCTTCCTGCCGGTGCTGCTGGTCGAACTGCTGCTGGCCGACGGCTTCGGCCGAGGTCGGGTCGCGCGTGGAAAGCATGCGTCCGTACTGATCCACCACGGTGACGCGAGTGGTCGGCAGGTCGGGCACGCTGGTGGCGATGAGGTTGATGATCGCGTCGACCTGGCCCTGCTCGAGCGCGGCGCCGCTGCGCAGCTGCAGCACGACCGACGCGCTGGCGTCCTCCTTGTCGCGCGTGAATGCGCTCGGCTTCGGCAGCGCGAGGTGCACGCGCGCCTCGCGCACCGGGCGCAGGTTGGAAATGGTGCGGGCGAGTTCGGTCTCGAGCGCGTGCTGGTAGCGCGCGTTCTCGACGAACTGGCTGGTGCCGAAGCCCTGGTCGCCCTCCATCGCCTCGAAGCCCTTCTCGCCGTTGGCGGGAAGCCCGGCGGAGGCCAGCGCCATCTTCGCTTCACCCGCCTTGTCGGCCGGCACGGCAAGCGCGCCGGTTCCGGAGTCGATGCGGTACGGGATCTGCGCGCTGACGAGCAACTGCGAGGCGTCCTCGGTCGACTTCGCGTCCTGGCCCGCGTAGACGGGCACGTAATTGGGTTTCTGCGACCAGAAGAACAGCCACAGGCCCGCGGCGATGGCGGCCGCGACCAGCGCGATCATGCCCATCTGCCGCACGGCCGGGATGTCCTGCAGGCGCCCGAGCTTCTGCAGGTTCTCGGAGGATTTGGGAAGGGCGATCACGGCCATCTTGGAGTCTCGTCGGTTCGTCGGTCGGCGGATGGAGCGGCCGTCAGATCGGCATGTTCATGACGTCCTGGTACGCCTGGACGAGGCGATTGCGCACCTCGACCGTCGCCCGGAACGCCACCTGCGACTGCTGCATGGAGACCATGACGCGGGCCAGGTCCGCCTTGGGATCGCCGAGCTCGAACGCGCGTTGCAGGTCGCTCGCGTCGTTCTGGACCTTGCTGACGTTGTCGATCGCATTCGACATCGCCGTGCCGAAGCCGCTGCCGGCGGCCGGGGCGGCGCCCGCCGTCGGGCCGATCGCCGAGCCCGAGGCGATGTCGGCCATGCCATTCATCCGCGACTGGTGGGCGCGGATCTGGGACAGGACAGAGGAAATCGCGTCGGTCATTGCGGCCGCCAGTGCTTGGACTCGACGAGGTCGAAGCAAGGGGTGTGCCAGTGCGGCGGCGGGAAACCGGCGGGGCGGGCGTGGAGGCGCCGCGTTGGCGGCGCCAAAGGGGTGCGGATTGCCGTGGGCTCAGGGCGCAGAGGCCTTTCGTGGCGGGGCTCGTGGCCTGGCGGTCGCGTATGCGGCCGGCATGGCAGTGCGGGGGTTGCGTGGCCGGGCTCGGACGGGTCGCCGGGCCCGGCGGGCGGACCTGGGGCGACTACGTCATCGGCATCGGGAGACCCTGCGGCCACTGGCGCGGCACCATGCGACTCCCCGCCGTCATCCATCGGCCAGCGCGACTACGCGGTGCCGTGCCACGGGCGTGCGCGGACCCCGCGCCTCGCAACGATTGGGCGAACGGACTATCGCCGGCTCGATTGCCGGCGTCGGCGCGACGCCCGTCTTGCAACGCGGCTACGGCACTGCGCCGCCGGCGAAGCTCAGGGCGGCGAGATCACGAAATCGAGCAGGCCGTCCGATGCCGGTACGCCTTCCGCACCCATCGCTTCGTACAGCCGGATCGCTCCGCTGTTGGCGGCGCGCACGCCCTTGAAGACGAACGCCGTGCAGCCGCGTTCCCGTGCCTGCGCGCGCAACGCGTCGATCAAAGCGCTTCCATGGCCCCGAGACCGATGTGCGGTCGCGATCTCCACCTTTTCCACAACGAACCGACCGCCCGGTTCGAACCAGCCATGCGCCTGCCCGATGGACTCGCCGCGCAGCGAAGCGCGGACGAGGTAGTGCCGCTGCTCGCCCGTCTGTCCGTAGAGCCAGTCGGCGGCGAGGCAGAGCGCGTCGGCGTTCAAATTCGGTTTCTCATTGCGAGTCGTAGTGGTTGATCCCGGGCAGCGCGTGGCGGGCGTCGCGACTCAGCGGCGCCCGGCCGCCAGCGTACCCGGCTGTCGGCGCCCAACCCCATTTCCGAGCATGGCCGAACACCGCCTACCCGCCAGTGGCCGTCGGAGGCATCGAGCAGGCCTCGTGGCGCGGCTTTCGCTAGCGCCACCGCAGCTTAAACGTCTGCGACCCGGCAAGAGCGCGTCGCCGCAGTCGCGTCGCGCCGAGGACCGCACTCGCCATGTCACGCCGCAGCTGCCTACGGCAGCTTGAACTTGCGCATTGCACGCAACGGCCAGATCGACGTGAGCTGCGCGCCACCATTGAGCCTGTACGCCGCAGACAATCCGTTAACCACGCCGAGCTTTTCGAGGACGTCGCGCGCGCGCCGGAACGTCACCCTGGGATCCGCGGTCAGCATGAAGAAGTTGATCTCCTTGGCGCTGACGTCGTAGCCCTCCAGCTCGACCGACGCACCCAGAGCCTCCTTGAAGAGGTCTTCGACCGATGCAACGAAGCCTTCATCAGCCAATGATTTGCGCCAGAGTTTGATGATGAGCTGATATTCCATCGCACGATTGTAGGCCGCGCGCGTCGGTCCGGCGTCGGCGGAAAATCGTGGTTGCTGCAAACGCCGGCCCGGGCGCCGCCCTGACCCGGGTAAGTGCAGGTGGCGCGCTAACTGGAAAGCGGCCGCGACAGCCGTGGGACTCGCGTCCCGGACGTGACGGCGGAGGCGTTGCCGCTCGGGACGGACGGCCGAAACGACAGTGACGCCGAGCCCGGTTCCGTCTGCTACGTCGTGCGGGCCTCGGAGCGCCGGCTGCATTCCTCACGGTGCGCGCCGTTCGAGATCCACGCCGCAATAGTGCGAACAGACCGGCATGGTTTGCTCGAGGCGGAGCGCCGGTGCCGCGATGCAACGATGAGGTCCCGACGCGAAGGTGGCTGCGGCACCACGCGGCCGTCGTACGGTTACGGTGGGAACGTCGATTGCAGATCCAGTCGCGTGCGCCCAAATACGGCGGCTAACTCGCGCCGTTGAAGCCGCGTCGAGTTAGACGAGGTGTCGGCGGCAAGCAGGCCATCGCACGCAGCATCGCGACCCGGTCGCCTTCGCATGCATAGCGGATGGAGCCGCAGGTGCATCCGCTGGAACTTGTCGCGGCAATTGCGTGCTTTCCGCTTGAGGCCGAATCTAAGAGTCACGCGCGACGGCTTGAACGAATTGTCACGCCGCTCCACGGCTCCAGCGGGCTATGAACCGCACGCCACGATCGTGCCCTGGTGATAGACGGCCTGCCAACCGTCAGGCGTTTGCCGCCAGAGGGTTGCTCTTCTACTGATTCGGCCTGACTGGTCGAGTGTGTAGGAGGCCAGGAACAGGTCGGCAGCAAGCTGTTGGCATCCGAAGCCCGTGACGCTCAGATCCTCGGTCACGGGCGCACGATGCCGTTGTTCGAGCGTGTCGAGAACAAAGGCCCGCGAGTAGATCTGGCCGGAAGCGCCCACCTCCCAGAACTCCGCGGCCATCATCCTTTCGAAATCCTGCCGGGCCGTGCCGAATTCCGGCCGATGGAACAAGGGTTCGCGCGCGGCCAACGCCTCGGCGATGCCACTAATCTCCGGTCGCTTCCCGACAATACTCATCAGCAGTGTGACACCTGAGTTGGGCCGCAGCGCGACACGGCGTCGCTGCGAAGAACTTTTACGTCCGGCCTACTTGGGCGTGGCATCCAGCGGAGACCTGCGAGCTTTCCTGTACGCCGCGATGCCAAACGCGACGGCAACTGCGAAGACAAGAACGCCCAGTACAGTGTTTCGCTGCAGCGTCAGCCCGGCAACCAGCGCGGTGCATGCGGCGATCATCGCGAGCTGCCGGGCGGTAAGGTTTCTGTAGTTTTCCATGACGCATCGGCCGGGTTGTTCCTGCCAGCCTAGCAGTGGAGTGCAAAGCGAACCGTATGGCGGAAGTCACGGACGGAACCTCGGCGATGTCGGGATCGTCGAAGCAAGCACAGAGCGCGCTGATCTGGCCGAAGGTCTGAAGGAGCGACGTTGAGCCGCGCAGCGAAGCGAGGGCAGGTTCGACGAAGTGTCAGCCCTTCTTCGGCAACGCCGTCCGCAGCGACTCGATGATTCTTCGGGAGGCCTCCTCCGAGCCGCACGGCCGACCGCAGGCCGAATGCGCAAGCGCTTCATTCCCTGCAGCAGGCCGTAGCGGGTTCGAGCCGTACTTCCGAGACCGCGCTGCTAGATACCGGGCTGGTCTTCTGGAGTCGTCCGTATCGCCCACCTCGCACGGGTGTCGAGCCGTGGGGGCAGGTCTGCCACCGCAGAATTGACCGTGACGGGCCAGGTTTCATGGGGGCAGGCGTTTGCTTAGAGAGGGCCCGCGTGTGAGGCGGCCGAGGGTCCGAGAAGCACAACAAGGGCTGTCCGACGCACGCAGCTCTCCTTGAGGGGTCAACACCTGCGTCATGTCGGGCCGCGAAGCGGATTCGGCGCGGAAGAATTGTCGGATTCGTGGCTGCTGAGCAGCCATTTGACAGCCTCCACGATCCGGTGGTTCGCGAGGAGATACGTGTTTTCGTGGGTTCCGCCCGCCACCATCACTATCTGCGCTCCGTGCGGAACGACCCCGGGAATTCGCAGCAGCTCCAGGGGTGTGCGCAGATCGCGGGTGCCCTGGAAGATTACGAGCGGTACCAGGGAGCGCTCGCCAAGGGCTCCAGTGAGCGAGATATCGCGCTGTACGAAAGCCGACGCAGGCAGCATACGAAGTGGACGCGTATACCAGTGCGTGCGGAGCTGGGCATGGAAGGCGGCAGACAGCGACGGCGCCGCACTTATAAGCACCAGCCCCGCAGCAGGTACGGTATTAAGCGACTCTGCTGCCACCATCGTGCCGAGGGAGCGGCCGACAACGACAGTACGTTCGGGGCCGCAGACGCCAGACGCGAACAGCACCGCTTTGGACGCCTGAACTTTGACGCCGTCAACGTCCGCCGCGCCCGGTGCGCCGTCCTGGCCAGGGTACGAGGCGGCGAACACTCTGATGCCTTGTGACGCCAGAGACGGAATCAACGTCTTCTCGTAGTTCGCAATGCCTCCGTGCTGCCCGGGAAAGAAGAGGACGCAACCCAGCCGATCAACACCGTAGCCTCGCAGCAGCATGCGACCAGAGGACGAGCGACCAGCCGCGAGCGATGCGACAACCGGCGCAGTCGAAGTGCCCGGGACGTTCGGGAAAAGTAGCTGGTCAGTCCGAAGCCGGATGACGAGCACCAGAGTTGTGAGGCACAGGATCGCGGCCGCCAGCGCAGCAACAATGCGCTTCTTCAAGCTGGCGGGAGCCTTTGGCACGGACCGAACGCCTGAATCAAGTGCCGCTGCGACGTGGAGTCGGCTGGCAGGAATCGTCACGCCGGAGCCGAAAGGTGGCGGGCGGCCTCTGAAAAGATGGCTCTGAACTCCGTGAGTTCCTTGTCGTTCGCAAGCCCGAGATGCGACGCGTGGGGTGAGAGGCGCAGCTCCGCGCAACTGAGTTGGGCAGCGAGAGACCTGACGCTCTCCAACGGTGCGTTGTCATCGTTCTCGCCGTGGTGGATGAACACGCGCACCGGGCTGCGGAAGTGAATCGCGTCCCAGCTGCCAAGCAGCACGTCGAAATCCGCCCACACGCCGTGGGCCAGCTGCGGGGGGACGCCCCATTGGCCGAGCTGCGATACAAACTGATCGTAGCTACTGCTACCGAACAGCTCGAGAAGTGTCTTCGTGTGCGTCGACGCGACCGTCTGTTTAAAGACCTGGGGGTCGCCCATAGAGGCCACGAGGTAGCAGCCGCTGAAGTAGCTGGGGTTGTTCGTAGCCAGATGAAGTGCAAAGGGGCCGCCCCCGCTGCCACCCATTACCGCAGCTCGGTCGATCCCGGCGTGCGCCAGGTAGGCAAGGACGGATCGCGAGCAGGACTCAAATGACGGCTTGGCCGCCGCATCGAGATACCAGGAGCGGGTGGGGCAGATCAGGCGAATATCCTGCTCCGACGCGAGTTCCGACAGCTCGGCAACGCTATCGCCGGTGTGAGGCGTGCCGAGAAGGAACACGAGCGGCTGCCCGTCGGGCTTTCCGTACTCAAAGAACTGCATACGTTCCCCTGTGACCTGCCGCGTGATCCAAGCGGCGCCGCGCTGCAGCGTCGTTTCGAACCAAGTTGACAGGTGTCACTCTACGGGCAGCCGGACTTGTGGGGTACCGGCGGGCTTGAGTAGGCCACGACGCCCCGGCGGCATAGTGCGTACATGAAGTGCAACGGATTGGGCCCGTCCGGCGTGCTGACGCTGGAGTGCAGCTCCTTGCCCGATCGGTCCACCATGCGCACCGTCGGCACGCCAGCGGCATCCACCGACATTTCGACGATCTGCCCCGCAGGCAGCTCCATCGTCCGTTTCTGTCCGGGCGGGATGATGTCATCGAACCGAAGGCTGACGCCGCCGTTATCCCAGATAGACCCGTAGAAGCTCACCGGCTCAGCAGCCAGGCAGCTGGCGGGCACCACAAACGCAAGAAGCAACAACAAGGCGAAGCGGTTCATAGAGCCTCCAGTTGCGGTTGAGCTGCAGTGACATCCAACAGAGTTAAGCCGCGTCGCGAAGCGGCATCGCCTGGATGAATTGTTAGGCGTCAGCCTAGCGAGCGTGCCCGCTGAAGTGAAGAAAGGTGAGCAGGCCGACGGTGAGCGCTGTCGCCGAATGCAGCGCCACGTGGAGCGTGTTTGGAACAAGGCCGTTGCGGCTCGGCAGGAACGCGTGCGTGTGGCCGAACATGCGCCGATACCGCTCGGCGCGCTGCGAATCGGGGCGGACGAGGTAAGGCCACCACCAAGCCCGAAGCTCCCCGGCGAGCAGGATGAGGTAGCTCACCCACAGCCAGTGCCACAGCCAGCCCGGGTACGGCGCAGACCCATAGGTCAGTGAGCCGGCCAGCCCGACGCTCCACGGCAGGCTCTGCAACAGCGTGATCCAAAGAAGTCGGGCGATTCCATCTTCCGATCGCATCGCCGCAGGGTCGTTGAGCCTGCCCAGCGGGACCCAATCGTGCAGCCAGAGCACTACAACCTGAAATGCCTGCAAGCCGACAAGCAGCGTGCGTAAGGAAGTTGTCGGCCAAAGATGCTGCATTGTTGATGCCTAACACCTTAGTTAAGCCGCGCGGAGAAGCGGTGTCCGTTTGGACGAATCGACCAGCGACGATCGGAGGCGAGCAGGTGCGCGCAGGCAGGACACCGAAGCTGATGGCAAGCCAAGACTGACCATTGCAGCTGACGAACTAAGAACAGCGCGATCAGCGGCGGTCCTCCGAGCACCGCAAGGCGTTTCTCGGGCGTGAGGTGAAAGTGGCCGACAAAACTCCACGCTGCCATCCGGTAGACGATAGCCAGTACCCAGACGGGCGCCAGACGGCGGCGCAAGCACGCACGGGCCGCGAGCTGAGCCGCCACGTCTGCTCGACTGAACTGGGTAGCTTCTTCGTGCACGGCGCTCTGATGTCCCCCTGCCGCCAAACACCTGAGTCAAGCCGCGCCGCGAAGCGGCGTCGGCTTGGACGAATTGTTAGCCGTCCACCTGAACGCCTCGGATGACCTTGACCTTCTGCTCGTGCACGTGTTCCAAATCCATGGCCGGTGACGCGAGAAGCCTAGGGTAACTCTGGCACAAGGCGAGCAAGCCATCGGGCCCTAGCCCCACTAGCACTTTCTCCGCTTTATCTTTGGTCAGCGCGAAGGAAGCCCGGGAATCGGTGGACAACTCTGCGTTCGTTCCGTCTTTTACCTTGGCGGCCCTAACATTCAAGGCGGCGTACCGGCTGTCCATTTCTGTCAAAAACGGACCGTACTGCGCGCGCCAGCTCGCGTACGCCGCATCGTTGCCCGCTCGTTGACTCGGGAAGTGCTTGGTACAGATGTCACGGAAAGCCTCTGCCGACTGTACGGCGCCGTAGACCTCGCGAAGACTGTCCGAATAGCTCGAACCCGAACCGACCTCGGGCTCTTTTGCAGCGGTGGTACCGATGAAGGCTAGTGCAAGAGCTAGAAACATAGGTGCGAGACGCATGGAGAACTCCTTGATGGCTAACACCTGAGTTAAGCCGCGCCGCGAAGCGGCGTCGGGTTGGACGAATTGTCAGGCGGCGTACCGTTGTTCAACAGGCGCCTTTCGCCAAGGCTCACCGGGCGCCTGAACATACTGGCGGATGACATATCGCCACGGCAATACCAACGGAATAAACACGAAGCCGAAAACGCACTGCGCCAAGTTCTCCAGCGAGCCTGGTGGAAGGTGCCCGGAACGCCACCAAGGAAACACATAGGCCCCAACCCAGATGATCTTCCAGATCAGCTCAAATAGCAGGAGTGGAAGCATGCGCAGCGGGTAGCGAATGCCTACAAGCGCCATGACACCGACGCCGCCGAGCAGCCCGTGCACCACGCTGCCCGAGAGCGACATGTCGGCGGGGGGCGCAACGATGGCGGGCCAGACGACGGTGGCAAGCCCGAAGGCCATGACAGCATAGAAGGCGCGCAGAACATTGAGGCGTAACAGGCTCACGGAAGGTGCGTTCACAGGCGGCCCCAGTAGGAATGCTTGCAGTCTGCGCGCACGCTCGCAAATAGACTCATGCCTTCCGGCCCCGTGACGCTTGGGCTACCCGCCGAACACCTGAGTTAAGCCGCGCCGCGAAGCGGCGTCGGCTTGGACGAATTGTTAGCCAGCCTAGCGCCCGCCATCCGCGCGAGCAATCGCTCCGGCGAGCGCCACAATTTTGCGGCGCGACGCCGCACCCTGCGATGCTTCATTGACGATCGTGGCGATAAGGCTGGCAGGACCGTTGCCGTGCGGCGACCAGGCATACGCGCAGCTCTCCCTTCCACTTGCGAAGTAGTAGCTGTTGCCATCGAGCCCGCTGGTTCGTGCAGTCATGGCATATCGAACATTGCGGGAAAGGGGGCTTAGTACCTTTTCGTATTCCAGTGGTGTCAGCGCGATGGTTGTCGACGGGCCATCTGGCCGCGAGAACCACTGGTCAGGAGGCATGAAGCCGGTTTCGCCCGCGTAGCGAAATACAGTTAGATGGCCATTGCTCACGGAAAGCAGTTCGGCGCCAGAGAACGTCGGTGTCACCAACGCAATGACATCGCGATCAATGATGCCCTTTCGAGCGAGTTCCGATCGCGCAGCCTCCAAGCGAGAGAATTCGTCCGCCTCGCAGGGCGATAGTCCGCGACCGTTTTCAAAGCGATTAGCAGCCAGCTTTTCGAGCGCGAAATGGTCGATTGTGATCGAGGGGGCATTCCGCGTGCTCTGCCCATACATCCATGCGCCACTCACCGCCGCGAAGCTGACCGTGAGTAAGGCGACGCTGGCCGCGTTAATGCGTTTCATGGCTGGCTAACACCTGAGTTAAGCCGCGCCGCGAAGCGGCGTCGGCTTGGACGAATTGTTAGGCCCCAAGCTAGTACCGGCTCGCATGGGCGTACCTGAACACGTATGGGTACATGAGGGGCCAGATGAAGAGTATGGCAATGAGCCACTTGATCTGGCGATTGTCGTACGCCTTCAGTGCAGCGGCCGCAACTGTTGCCAGGCTAAGGGCAAGCCAAGCATGGGCAAACAGCTGACCGACACCAGACTCAAATACCGAGGCCGAACCGCTCACGGCTTGGATCACAGCACCTGGCCCGGTTGCTGCGAGTTGCCACACTGCGAGCCGCTTAGTGACTGCCATTGGGGCCTAACACCTGAGTTAAGCCGCGCCGCGAAGCGGCGTCGGCTTGGACGAATTGTTAGGCGCCACCCGGCTGTTGGCGCCCTGCGACAGTAAGTATGACCTTGTTGCCGTGCTTTGTAATTGAGTCGAGGGACATTCCCATCTCATCTACTGCGAGCCAGAAAAGCCTAAAGCCAACCAAGACGATCCAGAGCCGCTCGACTGGGGTGCTGATCTTCAGAAGCGGGATGCCGCGCACCTGCGAAAGGAATGCCTTTGCAGCCACAGGGAAACGCTCCCAACTCATGTCCGGATCAATCTCAAGGCTGAGGTTACCCGACGCCATCGTTTGGACCTGCCAGGTGCTCGGACTCATTCTTCGACTTGCCTTGATCTGTCTGTGGCGCCTAACACCTGAGTTAAGCCGCGCCGCGATGCGGCGTCGGCTTGGACGAATTGTTAGCGCCCGTATTCGGATACTTCATCGGGATCTGTAGCGCGAAGGATGCCGATGAATAGCAAAGCCCCGGCGACAAACAATGCGAAGTAGTTCCCGCTCCAGCGATCCAGTTCCGTAGCGGCACTTGTGCACACAGAATTGTGCGGGTCGCGTGCTTCAAATACGACCGTTACCGGATCGCCAATACGAGCTGGAGCACACTCCATTGGGCAGAAGCCGGAGTTGTTCCAGTTGCGACCGTGAGCCGTGAAGCGGTAGTGGATCTTTCCATGATTGGAGCATTCAAGACCGGTAACAGAACCAACCGCTTCAGCCGAATTCGCCTCGATCCGATGAAATCGCATCAGGAACAGGTGGTTCCATAGTGCGAGCGCACTCAGCGCTACGACGAGAAGCGCCGAAAGCGCAATGCGAGCTTGTTTGGGGGAGCTGTATTGCATGGCTTAGGGCGCTAACACCTGAGTTAAGCCGCGCCGCGAAGCGGCGTCGGCTTGGACGAATTGTTAGGCATCAACCGACGGCACCCAAGTGGCAACAGGCGGCTGCTTGGCCAACACGTGGAGGATGTCATTCATTGCCACAAGCAAGTAGTGCCGAACTGGGTGACTCTGAAACTCTTCTTCGGTGTAGAGCGACGCCGCGTAGCGATCTGCCCATGCCGACCCTTCAACCCAGATTATCGGGTAGGCGTAGTGGTCCAGCCGAGGGAGGGCGCAGCGCGGAATCGGGCTCGGGCATGGAATGTGGTCGAAGTACTCGTCTTCCCACGATACGGCTAGCGGCCGCCCGAAATTCAGCTTCAGGTCGCGCTCGGGGAGCCCGATCACTCTAGAGAAATGCATTGTGGCGACGAACGAGGCGTCAGCTTGCGAGTCCCAGACGAACGAGATATCCGCGCTCGGCCATTCGATTGCTTCATCGAGGACCAGCTTGCGAGCTACTTCCATTTGATGCCTAACACCTGAGTTAAGCCGCGGCGCGTAGTGGAGGTTTTGCAGTGGCAAGCTGTACCTGCCACTGCAAAGCCGGAACGAAGCGACGTCGGCTTGGACGAATTGTTAGAGCCCACGCGACGAGGACTTGGCCTGCTGGCTCACGAGCCGGAGTGTGGCACGCAGGCGAGACCGGCGAGAAGAGTCGGAGCGGGGCGCCGCAGGCGCGCCGAACAGCGGAAGCGGTGACTGGGCCGGACCGGATGCAGCCGGCAAGTTGGCGCCGCCGTTCGGCCACTGACCGTGGCTGAGAACTTGGAGCGGCGCGAGCTTGCAGCACTGAACCTGCAAGCCGATGTGGCCGTGAGCTATGAAGTTCGAGGAGCGATCAGCCCGACAACCGGAGAGCATCCCGGCGTGGGCGCTAACACCTGAGTTAAGCCGCGCCGCGAAGCGGCGTCGGCTTGGACGAATTGTTAGGCCCTATTCGGCCGTTCGCTCGATCGTTGCGCCTTGAGCGTGCAGGATAAATATGCGGAAGAAGTAGTTCTTTCCCGCCCGAATCTCCGCAGCGATCTCGCGCTTGTTGTTGGAAAAGCCACCCAACATTGACCAGGTGACACCGACGATGTGCTCATCGGCCGGCAGGCAAAAGGTAACTGTCTGACCTGGGCGCAGCTCTGCAATCGGCTTCCCGTCGACGACCAAGTCTGAATGGATGCCCGAGCCCTTAAACCCATGGTCCCGCTTGACCGTGATCGTCGCTTCCTCCGGGACGCAGGAGGTTTTTACCTCTGCGTGCATTGCCGTGGGAGGCACCGGCACATAGGCCTTTTCACCTGCGGTGGCGGCACTGCTTAGGAGAGCGGCCAGACACCCCAGCAGGTTCGGACAGGCGACGCTTTTCATGGCTCTCTCCACGATAGGGCCTAACACCTGAGTTAAGCCGCGGCGCGAAGCGGCGTCGGCTTGGACGAATTGTTAGGCCGCGTGCCCGAGCAGTTCACTTGGGTTGGCTTGGCCACAGGTAGCCAAGTATGCCCGCGCACACAGCCAGAACGAGGTACACGGGCGCTTGCGCGAGTAGCTCCGACCAGGACAGCCCAGAAACCCAGCCAGGATTGCCACTCCACTTGCGGTAGTGCCCGATCTTGCCAAGCGCCAGAAGAAATGCAAATACGACCAGCAACCACCTCAGGGCGCGACTCACTCTCTGACGCTGATGCGGCGATAGCTGCGGGATCACGTTAGCGGCCTAACACCTGAGTTAAGCCGCGCCGCGAAGCGGCGTCGGCTTGGACGAATTGTTAGGCCTGTGGGCTGCCATACGGCACCAAGGCCTTTGTTGACGGAAGCGTATCAGGCGTTTCGCCGCCATCAATCGACCACAGATCCAGGCCGGCAAGTATCCCGCCTTGGGCATACACGTAGGCGCCGTTGAGATGCCCGGCTTCGCTACGCCACTGAAAATCAGAGCGGACATCCATGCCACCTCTCGGAGGCACTTGTCCAGCTACGGAAAAGTCGATGCTCGCACACCCGCAGGGGCACAGCCGACGAACACGAGCCAGCTTGAGCTGTTCCAGGTAGGTGGCATTGTCCGCTTCGCCATGCTCGAGCAGCCACCGGACCAACGCGACTTCTTCACCCGTAAGAGCCCGGTCAACTTCAATGGCTGCAGAGGTATGTGCCACAGGCCTAACACCTGAGTTAAGCCGCGCCGCGAAGCGGCGTCGGCTTGGACGAATTGTTAGGTGCCACTGCGGGGGAACTCGACAACCTTATCCGTGCAGAACCAAACCTGCTGATCGCTCGTTTGCTCGACGTGTCCTTCGACGACGATCGGCCGCCAACCTTTGGCACCCTTGTTCGGCTTTGCACGCGGGTCATTCGCGACAGGAACAATGGCTTTGGCCGATCTGCCGGCGGCCACAAGGTCCACGTGTGCCTGCCAACGAGTGTGGCCCCGCCTTGGATTAGTTCGAGACTCTTCAAGATTGTAGTGGGCGCCCGTTGTCCGCAGAGGGTATCGGCCTAAGGCAGCTTCACCCATCGGCAGCCACTGATGTTCCCATGCATCGAACACGATGCATGGGCCAAGATCATGCGACCACGAAGCGCGGGAGGCATGCTCGTTGCAGCCGAGCAGGGCGAGCACTTCCTTCCTGCGCAAAAGTGGTGCACCTCTGTTCTTAGGCATGTCGACTCCTACGAAGGTTCATGTGGCACCTAACACCTGAGTTAAGCCGCGCCGCGAAGCGGCGTCGGCTTGGACGAATTGTTAGGCCCCGCCGACGCAAGGACCGCCCGGTGGATAAATAGACAGCGCTCCGGTTGCGGAACGAAGCGCCAGCGCCGTGCCGCCGATGCCAGGTTATCAACTTCGCGAGACGGCGGCCCGGTTACAGGCCCGACTGCCCTTAGATCCATCGCCACCGGTTTCACGGCAGACACGTAGCCCGGCTTCTCAACTGTTAGGGCAAGGACGATAGAGCCCGAATACTCGCGCTGCGACGCAGATGGCGGCGGCACATTGGCCTGCACCTCAGGCGTTTTCGAACGGCAAGCAGGCAGTGCTGCCGTTGTGTGCTGCGTGCACGCCGCTAGGAAGCACGAAGTGAATATGCACGCGCCTAGAATCTTCATGCGGGGCCTAACACTTGAGTTAAGCCGCGCCGCGAAGCGGCGTCGGCTTGGACGAATTGTTAGGCGACATGCCCGGGCGGCTTAGACTCATAGTAGCTGCGCTTCTCTCTAATCATGTCGGCCAATGGGAAGCCATAGTCTAGAGCTACGACCTTCCCGTGGACGCGTCCGTAATCCTGCGGCTTCAGCTCTGCTGTGATATTCGGGTAGTAGTCCCCGTACGCGTCGTGAGCCTCTTGCGAGGACACTGGCTGATCAGCGCGAGGCATTACCACAACCAAGCCAACTGGGTCCGCAAAGAGGATTGGGCACAGGTGTGGCCAATTAAATTTCGGCCTCCACGTACGCCACATTTCTCTTTCCCAACGATTGCATCGCAGTGCGTAAGAAAAGGTTTTGACACGCGGCAACTTGAATGCATATCTGCCGATAATTAGAACGCGGCGAAATACCCCTGCTCTCGTGCGCAAAGAACTCTCCAATGGCGCCTAACACCTGAGTTAAGCCGCGCCGCGAAGCGGCGTCGGCTTGGACGAATTGTTAGGCGGCACCTGCGAAATTGCGAGGGCCGCCAGCGAGAAGGTGGACGGGCTCAATCCAAGAATTTCCATGTATCCGCGCCATCGAACCGCCGGACAGTGACTGAGGCTAGCAGCCCCGGCTCAAAGTTGCGGAGGTTCACTCCGTGGCGAGCGCCGCGCTTGGGTTCTATGGGTTCCCAATGGGTAGCAATGCCGCACGTTTTGCAACGGAAATTGCTGAGGCTGCGATCACCCCACACGTAGCTCTCCGTGTTCTCCGGATGACCTTGGATAGAGACGCTACCGAGTTCGTAATAAGCCCAGATGCCTCCCGTGCGCCGGCACAAGGAGCAGTTGCAGCTCGTGGCGGTTTCGGGTGCGGCGGGTAAACTGAGACGGACAGCTCCGCAGTGGCAAGAACCGCTCAACGAAAGGGGCTGTTCTTCATTCACGACGCGTCTCGCTCCCTATGCCGCCTAACACCTGAGTTAAGCCGCGCCGCGAAGCGGCGTCGGCTTGGACGAATTGTTAGGCCTCATGGCTTTGCCACTTCCCCGGCTGACGCCGCATGGTTTGAGCAAAATTCTCTTGGCGCCTGACGGGCTACTGCGCGCCAATCCCGCCAGATCTCGGCGCAGGAGGCGGCATTCGTGACCACCGACCTGATACGTGACCTCACGGATTTGGGCTAAATCCTCCACGAGGTTAAGCACTGCGCCTGGCTCCAAGCTACCTTGAACCACAAGCTGGTTGCTCTGCCCACGAGCGACCAACGACATTTGCTCATCGGTGCCGTTTTGCAGCTGGGTGCGGAACGGCTCGCCGTGACACCCGCACAACAAGGCGAGGACGCCGCAGCCGATCACGCTACGCAGACGTGTAAGCGCCATCGCCGGGCTCGAGCGCGAGTGAAGCTTCTCCATGAGGCCTAACACCTGAGTTAAGCCGCGCCGCGAAGCGGCGTCGGCTTGGACGAATTGTTAGGCCCCGAACCGTTGCACCACATCTGCGCACGCCTCGCGGACCATGGGTAGCGCCCATTCTCTTGCAGATGCTATCGCAGGCTCCAGCTCGGCAAGCGCTTCCGGAGCCTAGTGCTGACGCACGGAACCAACCGGCAATTGATCGATTTCCGAGGAGACCAAACGGAATGTTTCGAACGCTGGGTCAGATTCCGCAACCTCAGCGCGGCTCATCAGCCCGTACAGGCGGTGCGACGACTCAAGAACGCACGTCTCTCCAGCCAAGACACGCCCGGCAAGTTCAGCTGCCTCGCGGCGAAGTAATTGCACATACTCGGCGTGCGTAAGCTCTGGCATAGGGGCCTAACACCAGAGTTGACCCGCGCCGCGAAGCGGCGTCGGGTTGGACGACTTGTTAGAGCCCACACGCCCGGATAGGGGCTTGCTGCTCGACGGAGCCAAAGTGTTGCACGAAAGGCGATGCTCGGAATGGTGTGGCGAAGCCGGAAGCCAACGAGCGCCACGACAACAGCCGGGATGCCTCAGCCGTGCGCGATGCAGCCCGCAAACCTGGCCGCAAGCTAGAAGAACTCGTGCGCGATGAAACCATTCAAGCGCCGGTCTGTTTCCCGGTGTGGGCGCTAACACCTGAGTTAAGCCGCGCCGCGAAGCGGCGTCGGCTTGGACGAATTGTTAGGCCAGTGGCCCGTAACGGAGCTGGGAGCAGCTAACAGCCAGTGACCCGCTGCCCGCAAAGTCTAGCTGTAGGCGAAGGCCGGCCGCATGGGCCGACAGCGACGCCTCCCACATGAGTGGAGTGCCGCCGTGCCCGGCAGAGCTTTCCAAGCGCATATCAAGTTCGTGCGCCCAGCTACACACCAGCCGGATGGGCGCAGCGGAGGCACGGTGGAGAGCAATCTCCAGATCCCGGCCTGACTCAATCCATCGAACTCCCAGCAGCGATGAATCAGCTAGGCCGAGGGCGGACAGAGCCTCTAGTCTTTCGAGTGCGATCAGACCTTCATCCACGGCCTAACACCTGAGTTAAGCCGCGCCGCGAAGCGGCGTCGGCTTGGACGAATTGTTAGGCGGCAGCTTACCGCCCCGCGGCGCTCGACGCTTTCCGGTATAGCGCTGCGAGATCCTCGACCGACATGGCGGAGAGTTGATCGTAGGCGGGCTTGGTGGCCGACTTTGCGCCATTGCCCTCGCCGTGTAACTCGATCTGGCCGCCGACGGGCGTGAGGATGAAGACGAAAGGGGCGGCCGGGTTGGGCGCACCCGCAACGACCACAACCGACTTTCCATCGGCGCAGCCGTAGACGATCCAATCATTGCCCCCAACGCGCTCGCTTGCCGGGCCGAGATTGCACTGGAGCTCGGGTTGCTCAGCTGCAGATGCGGGAGAGCCGGCCAAGAGTGCTGCTGTTAGAACGAGTGCGATCATTTTTCCCTGCCGCCTAACACCTGAGTTAAGCCGCGCCGCGAAGCGGCGTCGGCTTGGACGAATTGTTGGGCCGCAATGGTTGCATCATTCGCCGGCCGGAGGTTCCCACAGCTCGACCTTGTTGCCTTCCAGATCGAGCAGCCAGGCGAACTTCCCGTACTCCGATTCGTCAGGCCCGGCGAGGATCTCGCAGCCGCGCTCGCGGAGCGTGGCCAACAGGCCCGTGAGGTCATCCACGCGGTAATTGACCATAAAGGGCGATGCGCTGGGCTCGAAGTGTGAGGTGTCTGCGCTAAACAGGCTCCACGCCGTGGTGCCGCTCGGGTTCTCCGGTGTGCCCCAGCGAAGGGCCGCGCCACCCCAAGGCTGCACATCGAGGCCCAGGTTGTCGCGGTACCACTCGGCGAGTGCTTTCGGATCGCGCGCCTTGAAGAACACGCCGCCAATTCCGGTGACCTTTGCCATGACGGAAAACCTCGCTTGGCTGAGTGCCGCCCTTGCGGCCCAACACCTGAGTTAAGCCGCGACGCGAAGCGGCGTCGGCTTGGACGAATTGTTAGGCCTCATCTTCCGCTTCCTCAGCCGGATAGAACACGTGGCCATCGTTGTTGAACATAATGTTCCGGAACCAAGGTGACTGCCAGACCTCTTCAACACGGACCGTAGGCGCCACACCGTGATTCCACGAAGCGTACTTTCCCGTGGTCCACGCGGCAACGATCATGGAGCGAACCGTCGCCACAGCCTCTTGTTCGCCGCGAGCCCGCACAGCACGCGTTGCAAAGAACCCGACGGCCTCGGAATCTTCCATGGGGACAGAGATTCCGGTTCCTTCTACACGTACCCTGAAAAACGGCATGAGGCCTAACACCTGAGTTAAGCCGCGCCGCGAAGCGGCGTCGGCTTGGACGAATTGTTAGGCGCCACCCGACGTGGCAGG
>NZ_VTRV01000290.1 GCF_008274655.1 Cognatilysobacter lacus
GGCCTAACAATTCGTCCAAGCCGACGCCGCTTCGCGGCGCGGCTTAACTCAGGTGTTAGCGCCCACGCCGGGATGCAATGTGGTTGTCGGGCTAATCGCTCCTCGAACTCCTTAGCTCACGGCCACATCGGCTTGCAGGTTCACGGCTGCAAGCTCGCGCCGCTCGCATTTTCCAAGCCTCGGACGTTGCTCGGATGGCGGCGCCAACTTGCCGGCCACATCCGTTTCCGGCGTCTTCGCTGCCCTCGCCTTTCGGCGCGCCTGTGGCGCCCCGCTCCGTCTATCTCGCCGGTCTCGCTCTTCGTGCCAGAATCCGGCCACGTGGAGCAGCGGGCTAGCATCCCGGCGCGTGGGCTCTAACAATTCGTCCAAGCCGACGCCGCTTCGCGGCGCGGCTTAACTCAGGTGTTAGGCCCCGCATGTCACATCCCGGCACCTACAAAGCCCGAATCATCTGCGCGATCCCGCTGGAGCGCCTACATCCCTCCGCCGGCGACGGAACTAGCGCTCCGGCAATTGGAGACATCGTCGAACTCGATCACGGGTTTACTGCTCCAGATGGCCGGGGAATGGGCTTGGTCTACTGCGTCGGACCGAGCGGTAATGTCCGCTGGGCGGCCGATGTGTACGATTCGGAGATTCAGGCCTTGCCCGAGCAGGAAATGGGCGGGGCCTAACAATTCGTCCAAGCCGACGCCGCTTCGCGGCGCGGCTTAACTCAGGTGTTAGGCCCCGTAGTGCAGA
>NZ_VTRV01000291.1 GCF_008274655.1 Cognatilysobacter lacus
CGGGCATGCGCGAAGGCGTGGGCCGGCGGGTCGTCGGCACGCGGCGGGGGCTTGCCATGTCCCGCATCGGGGCGCTGGGCCCAGTGCCCGGGGCGCTGCCCTGACTGGCCTGCGGCGATTGCCGGATCACCGAGTGCTTGATTTGCGCCCGGTCGGCGCAATATCCAGCGACTTCTCGCGATCCGACGCCGACCATGCCCATCTACGCCTTCGAATGCTCCGCCTGTGGTCATCATTTCGATCGGTTGCAGAAACTGAGCGACGCCGACCCGACGGACTGCCCGAAGTGCGGCGCGGCCCAGCTGAGGCGTCAGCTGACCGCGCCGCAGTTCCGCCTGGCGGGCGGCGGCTGGTACGAGACCGACTTCAAGAAGGACGGGGACAGGAAGCGCAACCTCGCAGGCGACTCGTCGGCGCCGAAGGAATCGGGCGGCGGCTCGGACGCCAAGCCCGACGCCAAGACCGACAGCAAGCCCGCCGAGTCGAAGCCCGCAACCGCGACGCCTGCCGCATCCGGCGCGTCGTCGGGCGGGTCATCCGGGTCATCCGGGTCTCCGTCGGGCAGCTCGTCGGCGAGAAGCTAGGCACGTCGCGACGTTCCGGCGTCGGGCGCTCCCGACGGCGCGACCCGCGCTCGGCATCGAACCGCCGGCTGACGCCTTCCGACCGACGCCGGAGGCAATGCGGTTGGCGCGCTCATGGAGCCGGATC
>NZ_VTRV01000292.1 GCF_008274655.1 Cognatilysobacter lacus
GGCGTCCTCGCCGACCCGCTCGCACCACGCGACCAGCACGGCTGCGCCGGTGCGCGAGGCCAGCCGCCCGAGCAGGCTCATGGTGAGCGCCGGACGACCGAAGAACGGCGCGAATTCGCCGTCGCCCTGCTTCGGCTGCTGGTCAGGCAGGATCCCGACCACGCCCCCGCCATGCAGCCACTTGAACAGCTGGCGCGCGCCGGCCGCCTCGGCGCGGATCTGGGTCACGCGCGTCGGATCTCCGTGTGCAGCACGCACGCGGTTGAGGAAGGCATCGCCGATCGGCGACTCGGGAGGCGCGTACAGGATCGCCAGCGGCGTGCGCGACGCCAGCCACTGGTTGAGCAGTTCCCAGTTGCCGTAGTGCGGCGCCACCACGATGACGCCGCGGCCCGCGGCGATCGCGTCGTCGAGTTGCTGCGTACCGTGCGCCTCGACGATGCGGGCGAGGTTACGCGGATGCGCATGCGTCCAGAAGCGCACCGTCTCAAGCGCCTGTCGCGCGGTGCCGGACAGGATGGCGCGACGGAGCGCTTCGCGCTGGTCGGCCGACATTTCCGGGTAGGCGAGTTCGAGGTTGCGCGACGCGATGCGGGCCTCGCGGCT
>NZ_VTRV01000293.1 GCF_008274655.1 Cognatilysobacter lacus
TACCCGCCAGTCATCACGCCACAGTTTCCGTCGCAGGGTCCTAGGCCCGGTTGCGGCGGGGGCGGGGGCGGGGGCGGCGGTGGAGGATCTGGATAGAACGTTGCACTCACGCCATTGCCGCCGCTGCAAGGTGATCGCAGCATCATCGACGCCGCCCATCCGTCGTTCGCGTTGGGATCGGTGCGCGTCAGGTCGTAGCCGCAGAACTCGTAACCGACCCACACGCGCTTCCAATCGGCCCACCAGGCGTCGATCGCTTCGTCGACCGTCGGGAACGGGCCCTTGTTGTCATATCCATGGTGGTAATACGGCGCGCCGTAGTGTCCGCTTGCCTGCTGGGCATACGCAGCGTTGCCGACAGTCGATGAGACAAAAAGAATCGCGAAAAATGCGAGGCTGCTCGCAACGCTGCGCCCGGGGAATTTCATTGGCCTTCCTTGGAACTTCGAATTCGTGATTCAACTCGGGCGTGCAAAAGGGAGCCGCATAACTCGCGAGCCAATCTTCAAGAAGAATGCATCCCGACCCACCGTTTGCGACCTGACCCCTTTTTTCGAGGTAAATCCCTGTGCGGCGGGACCCGAAGCTTCGCGTCCGTCCGGCCGACCTTCATAAGAACCAGCCGAAATTGAACCTGACCCCATTTTTC
>NZ_VTRV01000294.1 GCF_008274655.1 Cognatilysobacter lacus
CCTAACACCTGAGTTAAGCCGCGCCGCGAAGCGGCGTCGGCTTGGACGAATTGTTAGGCGCCACCCGACGTGGCAGGCGCCCCCGCCGTTTTGTGGGCGACGACCTTGCCATCAACACTGTAGTCGATCGAGCGGGTAGCGGTTGCCTGCAGCACCCACGAACCGTTGAGCAGAACCCAGCGGTCTTGCGAGCTTGTAACAAGGTCGACCACGTGCGGCACACCGTCAGGGCCCTGCTTGCTAACCGCCATGTGGTACCGCTGCGTTACGTTCAATGCTTCTCCGTCTGGCGCGACAGAAATCACGGTGGTTTCCGACGTGCGCTTCGGGTCCTGCGGCGCTGCCAGAAGCTCCCCGAGCATTTGATCAGAGTCCTGAACTTGGCCGCTCACATCGACCGACTTAAAGCCGGGCGCAAGCAGCTGCTTGATTGCGACCGGATCGCGCGCAGCGAACGCGGTTCTTAGCTGGTCATAGCGCAGTTGAATCTGGGCCGGCGTCGGCGTTGGGCTCGGACCTGCGGCGAACACGGCAACGGAAGCGACGCACAGGCCCGCGACGATTGCGATGTTGAGAAAGTACTTTGGCATGGCGTTGAACTTACCTCGATTGCGTCAGAGCTGCTGTGGCGCCTAACACC
>NZ_VTRV01000295.1 GCF_008274655.1 Cognatilysobacter lacus
CAAGCTCGACGCCCGGGGCTCGACGAAGCAGGCCACCTACGCCTATGACGTGCTCAACCGGCTGACCGGCGTCAGCTACGCCACGACGACCCCGAACCTCAACGTCGGCTATGCCTACGACACGGTCAACGCCGTCTGCGCCGCGGGCGAAGGCTTCGCGATCGGGCGCCTCGCCAAGATGACCGACGGCAGCGGCAGCACGCAGTACTGCTACGACCGCTTCGGCCGCATGGTCCGCAAGGTGCAGACCACCAACGGCAAGGTGTTCACCACGACCTACCAGTACGCGGTCAACGGCCACCTGCTGGCGATGACCTACCCCAGCGGCCTGCGCGTGGACTACGCCTACAACGCTGCCGGCCAGCCCAGCAACGTCAAGGTCACGCGCCCGGGGCAGGTGCAGCAGTCGCTGCTGAGCAATGTCGTGTACTACCCGTTCGGCCCGGTGTCGGAGTTGCACTACGGCAACGAAGACCGCGTGCTCACGCGCCAGTACGACAAGAACTACCGGCCGATGCTGGTGCAGGACTCCACGCCCGCCGGCCTGCATTACCTGCTGGGCTGGGACGAGGTCGGCAACCTGACTTCGCTCGGCGACACCGCGAGCAACCCGAATATCTC
>NZ_VTRV01000296.1 GCF_008274655.1 Cognatilysobacter lacus
GGTGTTAGGCCTCAGAGGAGCCATCATGAAACTCGCGACGATCCTTTCCTTCGCTCTCTTAGCCCTAAGCCACTCGGCAGTTGCCTGCGACGGGCAAAAAGACACATCCGCAAAGCCGGAATCTACCGAGCAAACGTTGGACCGCACGGTGTTCAATCGCCTGTCTCCGGAGAGCTTCGCGATTGATTCGGCCGCAAAGAAGGCCTATGGCTGCCGTTACATCTTCGCCGACACTTTCGGCGGGCTGCAGCGCGCCAAGCCTACGGCCGGTGGCCTGCCTCCGGCGCCGGTCGGCCCTGATGGTTCGCCGAAGGTCGGAAAGGTTGTGGTCGCCTATATCGTCACGCTTGAAGGTTTGGCGTCCGATCCAGTGGTTGTTGAAAGTACGGACCCGGAGCTAAGCGAAGTGGCGTTGGCGGCGATGAAGGAATGGAGGTTCGAGCCGGCTCGCTTTAATGGGCGTCCTGTAGCGTCACTAGCCGCACAAGAATTTCCGTTCGGGCCTTCGTCGCACTGAGGCCTAACAATTCGTCCAAGCCGACGCCGCTTCGCGGCGCGGCTTAACTCAGGTGTTAG
>NZ_VTRV01000297.1 GCF_008274655.1 Cognatilysobacter lacus
AGGCGCTGCTGGAGCGCCATCTGTTCCGGCTGCACCGCCGCGCGGTCGCCGAGCGACGCCGCCAGCGCTGACGGTCGACACCGGCGCCTGCTTGGCGGCCCCTGCGCGCTCGGCTAAGGTCGGGCCACCTCCGCCATGAAATCGCCGCGTGCGCGTCCTGATCTGCGACGACCACAACCTGATCCGCGCCGGCCTGCACCGTCTGGTCGCGTCGTTCGACGGGATCGAGGTCGTCGGCGAAGCGTCGAGTGCGGACGAAGCGGTGATGCGCACGCGCGAGGTGCAGCCGAACGTCGTGCTGCTCGACCTGTCGATGCCCGGTCGCAACGGATTCGACGCGCTCGACGAACTGCGCCGCGTCGCGCCCGACACCGCGGTGGTGATCATGTCGATGCATGACGACGCAGGCCACGTGCGCGAAGCGCTGGCGCGCGGCGCGAGCGGGTTCGTGGTCAAGGAAGCCGCACCGGCCGAACTCGAGGTCGCGTTGCGTGCCGCGTTCGCCGGACGCGTTTTCCTGAGCCCGCAG
>NZ_VTRV01000298.1 GCF_008274655.1 Cognatilysobacter lacus
CCTGCCACGTCGGGTGGCGCCTAACAATTCGTCCAAGCCGACGCCGCTTCGCGGCGCGGCTTAACTCAGGTGTTAGGTGCCCGCGGTGAATCCCTGGCTGCTCGGAATGAAGCTCTTCGCTGCCCTCACGTTCCCGTGGGTTGCGTACAAGCTGGTTCGTGCCATCCGGACAGGACGAATCTTGTCCGGAGGTATCCCGGTCGAGTGGCAGGCAAATCCCGGGCTGTTCATCTTCTCTGCGGTCATCCACGTCGTAGCGCTCGTGTGCCTCGCCTGGTTCGTGCTGTTCCGGTAACGTCCCGTAGTCGCGGCGAACCTCGCGCTAATCGCAACAAGGTGTTTGCTGCACTTCGGGCAGGCACCTAACAACTCGTCCAAGCCGACGCCGCTTCGCGGCGCGGCTTAACTCAGGTGTTAGGCCCAGTAATGCGGGTTCAGTGCGCTGTGCGCAGGTTGCGATAACAACGCACGTCGTGGTTCCACCCCTCGCCTTCGGTCGCGGCCCCTGGCTTACGTCATCGTTGCCGCCAAAC
>NZ_VTRV01000299.1 GCF_008274655.1 Cognatilysobacter lacus
CTAACACCTGAGTTAAGCCGCGCCGCGAAGCGGCGTCGGCTTGGACGAATTGTTAGGCCCCAGCGATAAGCACCGCATATGAACCCTCCGCAGAGGCAACGAGACAGTTCACTTGCATTGGGAACAGCTCACTCAGCGGTACACCTAGTGCTTTCACCAGGTCCTCGAACGCAAGACGATTCTCGCGCTCGTTCCACAATGCGAGAGGACCGCTTGCCGTGAGGATCACTGGTTGAGTGTAGTCGAGGCTTTCCTGCGGATCAGCCGGCGAACAATAGCCAAGATATCTACAGCCGCCGGACGTGGTGAACTCCGTGGCCGCAATGTAGACCGGGCTTGCGCCAACAAACGCAGGCACCTGCGTCAGTGGTGACACCCGTACGCTCACACGACCGGCAACGGACCGCCATTCCCACACCGGATGAGCTCGAAGATCGCTTTCGGTAAGGGTTGCTGCATCTCTCCACATGGGGCCTAACACCTGAGTTAAGCCGCGCCGCGAAGCGGCGTCGGCTTGGACGAATTGTTAG
>NZ_VTRV01000003.1 GCF_008274655.1 Cognatilysobacter lacus
CCGTGCGAGCAACGCGAACTCGCCACGTGCACGAGCCGCATGGCCGTCGATGCGGGCGCCAACCGCGCCACGCGCGCAAGGAACGCAGTTCCCACGGTGCCGACACCGAGCAGGGCGATCTCGGCTGCGACCGGCACCGGAACGGGCACCGACCGGTTCGCGACCGCGTTCACCCGCCGACCGCCGCTTCGCGTCGACACGCGCGTTCGGCGCGCACGAGCGCGGCGTCGATGTCGTCGCGCAGGTCGTCGACGTGCTCGATGCCCACCGAAAGCCGCAGCAGCCCGTCGCCGATCCCCGCCGCGCGCCGCGCTTCGGGCGACATCGCCGCATGCGTCATGGTCGCCGGGTGGGCGATGAGGCTCTCGACGCCGCCGAGGGATTCGGCGAGCGTGAAACAGCGCAGGCCGCCGAGGAATGCGCGCACGGCGTCGACGCCTCCGTCCAGCTCGATGCCCAGCATCGCGCCGAAGCCCGCCTGTTGCCGGATAGCCAGCGCGTGGCCGGGATGGGTCGCCAGCCCCGGAAAGTGAACAACCCGCAGCGCGGGGTGGCGGACGCACCGCTCCACCAGCGCATGCGCGTTCTCCTGGTGGATACGCATGCGTGCGTCGAGCGTGCGCAGGCCGCGCAGGGTGAGGAAGCTGTCGAACGGCGAGCCCGTCACGCCGAGCGCGTTCGCCCACCATGTCAGCCGCTCGTGCAGCGCCGTGTCGCGTGCGATCACGGCTCCGCCGATCACGTCGCTGTGGCCGTTGATGTACTTGGTCGTCGAATGCACGACGACATCCGCGCCGAACGCGATCGGCTGCTGCAGTGCGGGCGACAGGAACGTGTTGTCGACGACGGCGATCGCGCCCACCGCGTGACCCGCCTCAATCGTCGCCTCGAGGTCGGTGATACGAAGCAGCGGATTCGACGGAGTTTCGATCCACACCACCGATGCGCCGCCCGCCAGCGCCGCGTCCCGCGTATGCGCGCGCGTGAGGTCGGCGGTGACGAGCTCGAAAAGGCCCTTCGACGCCAGCGCATTGAACAGCCGCCAGCTGCCGCCGTAGGCGTCGTGCGGTACGACCAGCCTTCCGCCTTCTGGAACGAGCGCGTGCAGTACCAGCGCCATCGCCGACATGCCGGTCGACGTGACCACGCCGCCGGCGCCGCCTTCCAGCTGCGCGAGTGCCTCGGCGAGAAGGTCGCGCGTGGGATTGCCGCTGCGCGTGTAGTCGTATGCACGCTTGCGTCCGAAGCTCTCGAACGAAAAGTTGGACGACAGCACCAGCGGCGGCGTCACGGCGCCGAACGCGGCGTCGCGATCGATGCCGGCGCGCACGGCTACGGTCGCCGGCCGCGTGCCCCGTTGCGCCGTCATGCCGGCAGCTCCAGCGCTTCGGCCAGCACCGCGGCGATTGCTGCCGGCTCCTTGAGGAACGCGTCGTGGCCGTACCGTGAGCGCAGCACGCGCACCCGCGTTTCGCCGCGCAGTCCCTGCGCGAGTGCATAGGCATCCGCCACCGGCACCAGCCGGTCCAGTTCGATCGCCACCAGCGTCACCGGCGTTTCAATGGAACCGGGCACCACGCGCTGGAGGTCGATCGATTCCGACAGGCGCAGGAACGCGGTAACAGGCGTGCGCATCGCATAGGCCTGCCCGATGTGGTCGAGGTAGTCCTCGGACGGCACCCGCACGCGGCCGTCCACCACCTGCGCCGCGCCGAAGCGCTCGTCGAACTCATCCGGCGTGCGATAGCTCAGCAGCGCGAGTTGGCGCGCGAGAGCGAGCCCGTCGATCGCGTCGCACTGCAACGAGCCCAGCTGCACGGCTCGGCGTTGCAGCGCGCGCCACGCGCTCGAATACGGATGTGCGCGATGCGTGCCGCTGATCGCGACCAGCCGCGCCACGCGCGCGGGCTGTCGCGAGGCGAACTGCAATCCGACCATCGCGCCGTACGAACTTCCGACGAACGCGTCGAGGCGACCGATCGCCAGATGGTCGAGCAGTGCGGCGATCGCGTCGGCCTGGTCCGCCGGATCGATCGGCGCGTCCAGCGTGCCGTCCGCGCCGATCCAGTCGACGGAGACGATGCAGGCGCGCGAAGGATCGATCGCGCGTCCCGCGCCGACCTGCGCGTCCCACCAGCCGTCCGCGGCGTCCGCCGCATTCGCCGCGACATGGCGGCCCGCCGAGATGCCGCCCGCGACGAAAACCGTCGGGTGGCGGATGTCGCCGTTGATTTCGTAACGAATCCGCACGCGACGCAGGCCGGCGTGGCGCAGCTCGAGGTCGAGTTCGAATTCACCCACGCGTGCGGGCGGCGAAAGGGTGGCGAGCTCTGCGTCCACGAATGCGGGCGCGGGGTCGAACGTGCGGAGGGAAACGAGGCTCATGGCAAAGGGCTCCGGGTTGACGGGGCCATCGAGCCTGCGACGCCCCACCGAACCCGGCAGGGAGCGCGACCATCTTCCGGCATGACGCCGCAGGAATTGGCACCTGGTGCTTTCGCACTGGTTGCCCCGGCGTCTGTGGGCCTGTCCCTCAGCCGGTCTCGATGGATGGCCGCAGTCTGCCGACGGGCTGGACGTCTGTCAATCGCTTCATGCGGATGAAGCGATGAACGGCTTGATGGGAGGCGGAGGCACTCAGCCGGCAGCAGGCGTGGCGCCCTTACACTCGAACGATGCGTTCCCCCTTCCTCTTCGCCGTCGGGCTCACGGCGGTCGTCGCCTGCGCGCCCGTGCGGCCTGCCGCACCCCCGGCCGCCGCCGCTCCCGAGCCCGTCGTGCCCGACGCCGTGACGGTGGGCGAGCGCTTCGTGACCGAGGAAAACGTGGCCGACGAGCTCGACTCACCCGCCACCTGGACCGCCGAGGACGGCCGCGCGCAGGTGATCGTCACCGCGAAGTCCACGCATCCGCTGGTGGTGTTCGATGGCGACAGCGGCGAGCGCCTACGCGACGTGGGCGAAAAGGGCGAAGCGGCGGGCCGGTTCGAGCGTCCCGGCGGCATCGCCGTGCAGGGCGACCTCGCGTTCGTGGTCGACCGCGACAACCATCGCGTGCAGGTGCTCTCGTTGCCCACGCTCACTCCGGTCGCGACGTTCGGCGAATCCGACCTGCGCGCGCCTTACGGCATATGGGCGAACGAGTCGGAGCCGGGTGACCTCGACGTCTATGTCACCGACGGCTCCGTTTCCGAGGCGAAGTTCGACCATGTGCCGTCTGTTGCAGAACCCGGCGCGCGACTGAAGCGCTTTCGAGTCCAGGAAGACGGCGATGGCGCCGTGCATGCGCGTCTTCTGGGCGCGTTCGCCGATGCCCGTGAAGCCGGCGCGCTGCACGGGGCCGGATCGATCGCGGGAGACCCGGCCAACAATCGTCTGCTGATAGCAGACGCAGACACGCATCCTTCCATGTCGACACTTCGCGAATACACGCTCGATGGCCATGACACGGGCGGCGGCGCGGCCGCTGGTGCGTTCGCCGCGCACGCCGCGGGCGTGGCGCTGTGGGATTGCCCGGGCGGTGACGGCTACTGGATCGCCGCCGACCCGCTGGCCCCGCTCGCCGTCTTCCATGTGGTCGATCGCAGGACACTCGCACCGCGCGGCAGCTTCCGCGGCCGCGTCACGTCGCACACCCGTGGCATCGCGTTGCACGCCGCCGGCACGCCGAGCTTTCCCGGCGGCGTCTTGTACGCGGTGCACGATGACCGCGCGATCGCGGCGTTCGACCTTCGCGACATCGCCAGCGCGCTGCACCTGGACGAGCAATGCGTGCGCTGATCCCGACGCTGGTCGCCGCCATCTGCCTGCTCGCGCTGCCCTTCGCGCAGGCGGGCAAGGTTTATCGCTGGGTGGACGCCCACGGCGTTGCGCACTACGGCGACCATGCACCGGCCACGGCCACCGCGCCACGCGCCCATGTCCGCGTCAGCAACGTGGCTGATGCGTCCGACCCCTCGCCCATCGCCGTGCTGCGTCGCGCGTCGTCCGGCTCGGGCATCCAGGCGATTGCCGAAAACCGCCTCGCCGGCCCGGTCGAAGTACGCCTCGCGTTTTCGCGCGACAACAACATGCGCGCCGATCCCGACCTGCCGGTCTCAACCACGGTGCCCGCGAGCAGGCGATCCGTGATCGCGTACCTGGAGGCGCTCGACCCTGCACAACCCGGCGACTTCGAACTGACGATGGATGCCGTGCCCGGCGACCCGCGCGCCCGGCCACAGGACGTCGAGTACCTGCTCCCGCTGCGCATGCGCGGCTGGCATATCGAACAGGGTTTCGGCGGCAGCTTCAGCCATGACGACGAGCAGAACCGATACGCCATCGACCTCGCCGCGCCGATCGGCACGCCGGTTCTCGCTGCCCGCGACGGCGTGGTCATGCAGGTCGAATCGGATTTCGCGCGCGCCGGGCTGGACCGCGAGCGCTACGCCGGCCGCGCCAACCTGATCCGCATCCTGCACGACGACGGGACGATGGCGATGTACGCCCACCTCAAGGCGGAAGGCGTTCTCGTGCGCCTCGGGCAGCGCGTGCAGGCCGGCCAGGTGATCGGGCTGTCCGGCAACACCGGTTTCACGTCGGGGCCGCATCTGCACTTTTCCGTGCAGGCCAATCGCGGCATGCGGCTCGAATCGATCCGTTTCCGCATGCGCGGCCCGCAGGGGCCGCTCAACCTCGGCGGAATCTGAGGCTTACTCGTTCGCCAGCGCCTCGGCGCGTTCGCGCCACTCGGGCAGGCGTTCGATCTGGAACGTGGCGCGCAGGTATTCGTCGTCGAGCGGCAGCCCCGACACCAGCGCGCAGGCGACATGCACCGCGCCCGGCACCCAGAAGCCCGACATGCGCACCGCTCCCGGGCGATGGTGGTAGGCGACCGCTTCGACGATCGGCATCGGGAGGCCCCATAGGCCCAGCAGGTACGCGCCCGCCTCGGCGTAGTGCGGGCCCGTGTCGTCCGGGCCTCCGCGGCTCACGCCCGGCAGCAGCTTGCCCACTTCGGCGAGCAGCGCGGCGGTCGCGGCAAGCTCCGCGCTCGGGCCGGAAAGCAACTGGCCCGCAAGCCGCGACGTGCGCACCGCGCGCTCCTGCATTGCTTCGCGCTCGGCGGGCGTCATGGTGCCCGCGCCCAGTGCCTCGCTGGTCAGCACCAGGCGCTGCAGGATGCGGGTGCCGAGGCGCGTCACCGCCGTGCGCATGTCCGTGATCGCGCGGCCGGACGAGAAGTACGCGGAATTGCACAGGCGCAGCACCTTGGCGACCACCGCGGGGTCCTGCGAGATCAGCGTCGCGATCTCCGTGGCGCCGACGTCGGGGTCCTGCATCAGGCGTTCGAGTTCCATATAGAGCTTGGGCGGCGGCGGCAGCGACCCGACGCGCCCGATCGTCTGCACCAGCGTCGGGTTGGTCAGCAGGTCGCGCAGTTCCTGCACGCTTTCCACGGCCTCGATCAGCTCGCTGGCATCGAGCGGTTTGCGCAGGAAACGGTGCGCGACGTCGAGCGCCTGCATCGCGTCAGTGCCGTGGCCGCGGTCAAGCAGAAGGATCCGCGCGGCCTCCGGATGCAGCGTGCGCACCTGCTCGAGCAGGTGCGCCCCCTGCACGGCGCCGATCTGCATGTCGGTCACGATGACGTCGATACGCCGGTCGGCCGGGATCGTCAGCGCCTCGCCGGTGCCGGTATGCCAGCTGACGTTCCAGTCGAGCCCGAAATCATGCAGCGCGAGCTGGAGCTCGTTGGCGCGACCGCCTTCCTCACCGACCATGACGATGTACATCCGATCCCTGCCAGTCCCTGCCTGCAGCGGATATCGGCCGGCGGACAGGAAACTTTCACGCGCCCGCCGCCGGCGGGTCACGGTTTCAGCCGGGCTGCGTTCGGGGCCCTGGGCGCCCGCGCCGCTATAATCGGCGCCCTTCCCCGCCCTGCTGCCGCGCCCCGTGCGCGCCGACGCCATGTCCGAAGTTTCCATGCAGGCGCTGCGGCGCCGCACGTTCGCCATCATTTCGCACCCCGACGCCGGCAAGACCACGCTGACGGAGAAGCTATTGCTGTTCGGCGGCGCGATCCAGATGGCCGGCTCGGTGAAGGGCCGCAAGGCCGCGCGCCACGCGACCTCTGACTGGATGGCGCTTGAGAAGGAGCGCGGCATCTCGGTGACCTCGTCGGTGATGCAGTTCCCGTACGAGGGTCGCATCGTCAACCTGCTCGACACGCCCGGCCACGCCGACTTCGGCGAGGACACCTACCGCGTGCTCACCGCGGTAGACAGCGCGCTGATGGTCATCGACGTCGCCAAGGGCGTTGAGGAACGCACGATCAAGCTGATGGAGGTGTGCCGCCTGCGCGACACCCCGATCATGACCTTCATCAACAAGCTCGACCGGGAGGGAAAGAGCCCGATCGACCTGCTGGATGAAGTCGAGAGCGTGCTGGGTATCAAGTGCGCGCCAGTGACGTGGCCGATCGGCATGGGCCAGCGCCTGAAGGGCGTGGTGCACTTGGTCACCGGCGAAGTGCACCTCTACGAGCAGGGCCGGAATTTCACCCGCCAGGACTCCACGATCTTCAGCTCGATCGACGACCCGGCACTCGAGGCGCGGATCGGCGCCGACACGCTGCGCGAGGTGCGCGAGGAACTGGAACTCGTCGAAGGCGCGTCCCACCCGTTCGATGTGGAGAGCTACCTGCGCGGCGAGCAGACCCCGGTGTTCTTCGGCTCCGCCGTCAACAACTTCGGCGTGCAGATCCTGCTCGATTTCTTCGTCGAACACGCACCTTCGCCACGGCCGCGCGCGACCACGGGGCGCGAGGTGCAGCCGGCGGAAGCCAAGCTCACCGGCTTCGTGTTCAAGATCCAGGCCAACATGGACCCGATGCACCGCGACCGCGTCGCGTTCATGCGCGTGTGCTCGGGCGAGTTCAAGGCCGGCATGAAGGCGTTCCATGTCCGCACGGGCAAGGAATTGAAACTCGCCAACGCGCTCACGTTCATGGCCAGCGACCGCGAGATCGCCGAAGCTGCGTACCCGGGCGACGTGATCGGCATCCACAACCACGGCACGATCTCGATCGGCGATACCTTCACCGAAGGCGAGTCGCTGGCGTTCACCGGGATTCCCAACTTCGCGCCGGAACTCTTCCGCCGCGCACGTCTGCGCGACCCGCTCAAGCTCAAGCAGTTGCAGAAGGGCCTGGCGCAGCTGTCGGAGGAAGGCGCCACGCAGTTCTTCCGCCCGCTGATGAGCAACGACCTGATCCTCGGCGCGGTCGGCATGCTGCAGTTCGACGTGGTGGCCTACCGCCTGAAGGACGAGTACAGCGTCGATGCCAGCTTCGAGCAGGTGCAGGTGGCAACCGCTCGCTGGATACGCTGCGACGACGCCAAGAAGCTCGAGGAGTTCCGCGAGAAGAACGCGATGAACCTCGCGATCGACGGCGCGGGCCAGCTCGTCTACCTGGCGCCGACCCGCGTCAACCTGCAGCTGGCGCAGGAGCGGGCGCCGGGCGTGCGCTTCATGGCCACGCGCGAGCACGCGCAGTCGGTGGGCGTCGACTGAGTCGTTCGCTGGCCGTGACGATGCGTGCGCAGGTGCGCGATACGATGCATGCATGCACGCCTCCCCCGGCTTCGAATCCCCGCCGCACGATGCGCGCGGCGCACTGCGACACGCCACGCACGAGTTCGCCAACGCGCTGACCCACGGCGTCGGCGCCCTGGCGGCGCTGGTGGGCGGTGCGCTCATGGTCGCGCTCGCGGCAACACGCGGCGACGGCTGGCAGCTTGCCGGCGCGATCGTGTTCAGCGCCTGCCTCTTGTTGCTCTACACGGCGTCGACGCTCTACCACTCGGCGCGCGATCCGGTCGCCAAGGTGCGCTTCAAGGTCTTCGACCATTGCGCGATCTACCTGCTGATCGCGGGCACGTACACGCCCTTTACCCTCATCGCGCTGCGCGGCCCGCTCGGCTGGGGCCTGTTCGCGGCGATCTGGGCGCTCGCCGTCGCCGGCATCGGTTTCAAGCTGATGTTCACCGGCCGATTCAAACGCACCTCCACCGCGCTCTACATCGCCATGGGCTGGCTCGGCATTTTCGCGATCCGGCCGCTGATGCACGCCGTCGACGCGGCGACGCTGGGGTGGATGCTCGCCGGCGGCTTGGCCTACACGCTCGGCACCGCGTTCTACCTGCGCAATTCGCGTTACGCGCATGCGGTGTGGCACCTGTTCTGCGTGGCCGGCAGCGTGTGCCACTACGTGGCTGTCCTCCGGCAGGTGGCCTGAACCGCCCGCAACGGATTCACCGGCAATTGACCGACCAGCAGTGAAGGTGCGGCGATCTTCGCCGGAGCCACCCATGCCGACCGTGCTTCGCAGCAGCGCCATCGTCCTCATCCTGCTCGCGCTTGCGGCCTGTTCGCAGGACAAGCGCAGCGGCGAGCCGCGGATGCGGGCGGACGAGCCGGAAGCCGCCGGGCGTCCGACGGGGGTGTCGGCCGAAGAGGGCCATCTGGCGCGAGGCACGACCGCGACAATCGTGGACCTGCCCGCGCCCGACACCGTAGCCCCGGCCGCGTTCACCTGCGCCGGCGGCAACAAGGTCGACATCACCCCGCATGGTGCCGTGGTGACGCTCGAGGACGGCCGCAGCGTCCGGATCGATCGCGACGCCGCGGACGCCCTGCACTTCCACGGCGAAGCGCTCGAGTTCCGCATGAAGAATGGCCAGGGCGACCTGAGCCAGGACGAAGGCGGCACCTTCCACTGCACCGGCAGCTGATCGATGCCAACCTCCGCAACCCCGTCTGACGCGCCGCCGCCCCCGCACGGCGGCTCACCGTTGGGCGCGATCGTGCGCCATCCCTTCCGCACGCTGCTCGCGCTGCTGGCGGTGGGGATCATCCTGCTCATCATCTTCTGGGACTGGAACTGGTTCCGGCGGCCGATCGAGAAGTACGTGCACGCGAAGACCGGCCGCACGCTGCACATCGACGGCAACCTCGCGGTCGATCCGGGCTGGGTGCCGACCATCACCGCCGAGCGGGTCACGTTTTCGAACGCAGGCTGGGCCAAGCGACCGCTGATGGCGAAGACCGACAAGGTCACGCTGCGCGTCGAGCTCGAGCCTCTCTTCAAGCACCAGGTGCGCATTCCGTCGATCCAGCTCGACAAGCCGGTGCTCAATCTCGAGACGGGCACGCGCGGCGGCAACTGGGCCTTTGGCGATCCGAACAGCCATGGGGATGTCCAGTTCCGCAACCTGTGGATCAACGACGGGCATTTCGAATTCCTCGAGCCGCTCAAGCACACCGACATCAGCGTGCAGGTGGCCAGCGACGCCGCGAAGAACGCTTCGGCCGCGCCACCGATCACCGCCAAGGGCAGTGGCCACTGGCGCGGCAATGCGTTCACGCTGGAAGGCCGCGCGGAGTCGCCGCTGCAGCTGAAGAGCCGCGACACCCCTTATCACGTGGACGTGCACGCGTCGGCGGGGCGCACCCATGCGCACGCGCGCGGCACGTTGCTCGATCCGTTGCAGCTGCGCGACTTCAACCTGCAGCTCGCGCTCAACGGCCAGAACCTGGAAGACCTGTTCCCCCTGCTCGGCATCGCAGCGCCGCCAACGCCGCCCTATTCACTCGACGGGCGACTCACGCGCGGGATCGACGGCGCGAAGACATCGTGGCACTACGACAACTTCAAGGGGCGCGTCGGCGACAGTGACCTCGGCGGCGACGCGACGTTCGTCACCGGCGGCAAGCGCCCCTTCCTGCGCGGACGCTTCGTCTCCCGCCGCCTGGATCTCGACGACCTCGCCGGCTTTATCGGCGGTGCGCCGCAGGCCGGTGGCGGCGAGACGACGAACCCCGAGCTTGCAGCGAAAGCCGCACAGAATGCGGCGCGTTCACGTGTGTTCCCCGACGAGCCCTACAAGCTCGACAAGCTACGCGCGATGGACGCGGACGTGACGCTGCGTGCAACGCGCATCAACGCGCCGTCGTTGCCGCTCGACGACATGGATGCGCATCTCAAGCTCGAAGGCGGCGTACTGCGCCTGGAGCCGCTGAACTTCGGCGTTGCCGGCGGTGACATCCGCTCGGTCATCCGGATGGACGGCCGCGAATCGCCCATCCGCACCAAGGCGCAGATCAGCGCGCGCGGCCTCAACCTCGGGCAGCTGCTGCCGCGCTCGGAGCTCGTCAAGGAAGCGGTCGGCAAGGTCGGCGGCCAGGTGACGCTTGCCGGCACCGGAAACTCGATCGCCGGGATACTCGGCACGTCGAACGGCACCGTCGGCATCGGCATGGGCCGCGGGCACATCGGCAACCTCGTGATGGAGCTGGCCGGGCTCGACGTGCAGGAATCGCTGAAGTTCATGCTGACGAAGGATCGCCAGATCCCGGTGCGTTGCGCGTTCGGCGACTTCGCCGTGCACAACGGCGTCATGACCTCCCGCGCGCTAGCGTTCGACACGACCGATACGATCATCATCGGCGAGGGCGACATCAGCCTGCGCGACGAGACGTTGAACCTGAAGCTGCGCCCGCGGCCGAAGGACCGCAGCCTGTTCTCGTTCCGGTCGCCGCTCTATCTGACCGGCACGTTCCGCAAGCCCGCCTTCCATCCCGACATGAAGCGCGTCGGATTGCGTGCGGCACTGGCGGTGGCACTGGGTAGCATCGCACCGCCGGCCGCGCTGCTGGCCACGCTCGAGCTCGGCGGCGGCAAGGACGCCGACTGCGGTGGGCACTACGCGCGCTGAGTCGCGTCGCTGCGCGCGGGCCTGATCTCATCCACGAGGTACAGCGGGCGGTTCTTCGATTCGTCGTAAAGCCGCCCCAGGTACTCGCCGATCAGGCCGAGGCCGATCAGCTGTACGCCACCAAGGAACAGGATGACCGCCATCATCGTCGGCCAGCCTGCGACCGGATCACCCCAGGCAAACGCCTTCACGATGATCCAGACGCCGTAGGCAAACGCGACCAGCGCCGTCATCAGGCCGAGGTAGGTCGCCACGCGCAACGGCGCGCTCGAGAAACTGGTGATGCCCTCCAGTGCGAAGTTCCACAGCTGCCAGAAGTTGAACTTCGATCCGCCAGCGATCCGCGCATCGCGCTCGTATGGCACCGCCACGCTGCGGAACCCCACCCACCCGAACAGGCCCTTCATGAAGCGATGGCGCTCGCGCAGCTGGCGCAGGGCAGCCAGCGAACGTGGCGAGAGCAGGCGGAAGTCGCCGGTATCGGCAGGCACCGGCGTTTTTGAAAGGCGGCCGATCAGGCGGTAGAACGCATGTGCGGTGGTTCGCTTGAGCCAACCCTCCCCGGCGCGCGCGATTCGCGTGCCGTGCACGTCGTCGTAGCCCTCCCGCCACTTCGCGACGAAATCAGGCACGAGCTCCGGCGGATCCTGGCCGTCGGCGTCGAGGATCAGCGCGGCGCCGTCGGTCACCAGGTCGAGGCCCGCGGTCAACGCGGCTTCCTTGCCGAAGTTGCGCGACAGGCGCAGCAGCGTCACGCGCGGGTCGGCAAAGGCCAGGTCGCAGAGCACGCGCCACGTGTCGTCGGTGCTTCCGTCGTCGACGTACAGCACGCGGCCGTCCAACTCCGCGATGCCGGCCAGCGCCGCGCTGATCCGCGGATGCAGCACGGGCAGGCTCTGCGCCTCGTTGTAGGCGGCGACAACGACGGTCAGGCGATCATTCGGCATGCGCGCATCCTAAACGGGACGGATCAGTCCAGGCGCTCGAGATAGCCGCGCCCGCCGATCATCCGCATCTGGTGTTCGATCGCGTGCTCGCGGCGCATCACGTATGGCCCCGGATGCGCGACGCTGTAACGCTTCGGCGACGGCAGCACCGCGGCCAGCCGCGCGCATTCGGCAGCCGTGAGCTGCGACGCATCCTTGCCGTAGAAGCGTCGCGCCGCGGCCTGCGCGCCATACACGCCGTCGCCGAACTCCACGACGTTCGCGTAGACCTCGATGATCCGCTGCTTCGGCCACATCGCTTCGATCAGCAGCGTGTACCAGGCCTCGACGCCCTTGCGCACATAGCTGCGTCCGCTCCACAGGAACAGGTTCTTCGCGAGCTGCTGGCTGATGGTGGACCCGCCCCGCACCCTGCGCCCGCGGGCATTCGCGCGCTCGGCCTTCTCGATGGCCTGGATGTCGAACCCGAAGTGGTCGGCGAAGCGCTGGTCTTCCGACGCGACCAGCGCAACCGGCAGGCTCGACGAGATGTCACGCATGTCGCGCCAGTCGTAAGCGACGCCGAAGCCCCAGTCGCCGCGCGCCCACGCCTGCAGATGCCGCGTCGTCATGAAGCTGGACGTCCAGGGATCGACGAATCGCAGGGTGGCGACCTGCAGCACCGTCACCACCACGAAAAGCACCGGCAGCCACAGCAGGCGCCGCAGCCATCGACGTCCGCGCCCGCCTTGTCGTTTCATCATCGCGTCCCCATGTCGTCGCATCGCCTTGAAGCCCCGACAGGCATTATCCGGCAAGCGCCGACCTCCGACTCCAATGACCGATCCCGTTTCCGAAATCACCCAGCGCGACGTACTTCGGCGCTTCCTCCTGCATCGTGCCGGCGTGCGCGGCGTGCACGTGCGACTCGACGAAACGTGGCGGCACATCCGCGAGCGCGACCAGTACCCGCCGGCCGCGATGACGCTTCTCGGTCAGGCGTGTGCGGCGGCGGCGCTATTCACCGGCCACGCCAAGGTCGACGGGCGCCTTTCGGTGCAGATGCGCAGCGACGGCGCGATCCGCACGCTGTTCGCCGAATGCACGGCGGCCGGCACCCTGCGCGGCATCGTCCAACTCTCCGAAGATGCAGGCGACGTTTCGAGCGATCTCCATGACCTCGGCCGTGGCGGAATCCTCGCGATCACGATCGAAAACCGTGGCCCCGATGGCGACCCGGTGCGCTACCAGGGGCTCGTGCCGCTGGAAGCAAGCGGCCTCGACAGGGCCTTCGAGGACTATTTCCGGCAGTCCGAACAGCTCCCGACCCGGCTACTGCTCGCCGCCGACGGCGATGCGACAGCCGGGCTCATGCTGCAGAAGCTTCCGGGCGATGATGCCGACGACGATGCCTGGAACCGCGCCGGCGCGCTGTTCGACACATTGTCGGCGGAAGAACTGCTCGCCAGTGATGGCGATCTGGTCCTGCACCGGCTGTTCCACGAGGAGGAGCCCGAACTGCTCGCGACACGCGCGCTTTCCTTCGGCTGCTCCTGCTCGCGCGCCCGCGTCGAGTCGATGCTGGTGGCGATCGGGCTGGACGAAGCCCGGCTTTCAGCCGCGAAGGGCGAGGCCCTGATCCGGTGCGAGTTCTGCGGGCAGTCTTATGTATTCACACCAGCGGAAATAGAACAGCTGTTCTCGACCCTCGGGCGCGAAATGCAGGCCCCGGCCCGGCCCCAGTAGCGTTCACCTGATCCCGATTGTTAAGGATGTATAAATCCTCTATAGTCGAACCGTCTTCACACGCCCGGAACTTTCGGGCCCGGTACTGGTCGCAGCCATCGTGACGTCCCGAACCCGCCCGCTCCGACTCCTGCTCGCCGCCAGCCTTCTGCTGGCGACCGGCATGGCGTCCGCGCAGGTCGCACGTTCGCGGGCCCAGGCGCTCCCGGTCTGGAACCAGGACAGCGGCAAGGTCGAGGCCGTCCTGCTGCTGGAGCCCGTCTCCACCGCCACCTGGCAGCTGGGAAACACGCGGCTCGACAGCGCGCTGGGCGTTGGCAGCGGTGACACCCTCGGGCTCCTCTGTGATCGCAAGGCCGGCCTCGGCAGCGCGATCGGCAGCCTCGCCGACAACTGCCTGCTCGCTTCCGTCGGCAATGCCCGCGATGCGCGCCAGACCTCGGCCGGCGCCACCCTGAGCCGCAAAGGCGCACGCGTCGGCGTCGGTGTGGGCAACAGCCGCGACACATTGCCCTCGTGGCTCACCGCCGGACGCGCGAATTCGCGGGTCAACCAGAACGCGCTAACACTTATCGGCGAGAAGAACATCGGCCGCGAGGCCACGGTTTCGATCGCTGGTACGCTTGCGCGGGCGCGCCTCGTGGCGCCCTCCGCAGTGCCGCAACTCGCTGACCGCTGGGATATCCGAACGCTGAGCGTCGGCACCACCGTCGGCCGATTCGGCGCAAATGTGATCGGGCGAGTGGTTGACTCCCCGCTCCAGCCCGGTCGCTGGGAAGGCCTCGACCTCGGGCTGAGCTGGCGCACGCCGTGGAGCGGGCAGCTGAGTGTTGGCGCGGAAAACGTCGTCACGCGCGGCCGCAACCCGTTCGCACCGGACAGCGCGGAGAAAGACGAGGGCGCAGTTCCCTACGTCCGGTACCAGCAGGATCTCTGAGGCGCCACACTGCGCCCCGCAAGGCCGCCCCGACCGGGCGGCCTTTTTTATTAACGACACTTTAATTTCTTGGCCGGCCTCGCTACTATCGGCCCGACCTTGCCGGATTGCGTCGTTCAGAGCTCAGCCGGGGAGGTTCCCATGGGAAACACCAAGCCTCACTTGGAGAGAGACGAAATGACCTTTAAGACCACCAGGCTCCGCGACGCGATCACACTCGCGATCGCCGTGGGCTCCGTCGCCGGTACGAGTGTCGCGTTCGCGCAGGACACCACGCCCGCCGCCGGAACTACCGATACCAAGAAGACCCAGGAACTCGGCCGCGTCGAAGTCACCGGTTCGCGCATTCGCCGCGCCGAGTCCGAAACGTCGCAGCCGATCATTTCGCTCAACCGCGAAGAGATCCAGGCCCAGGGCCTGACCTCGGTCGGTGACGTGATCCAGAACCTCGCCGCCAACGGTTCGACGCTCAACACGACGTTCAACAACGGCGGCAACGGTGAAACCCGCGTCAGCCTGCGTAACCTCGGTTCGTCCCGCACCCTCGTGCTGGTCAACGGCCGTCGCTGGGTCGGTGGCACGGGCCTCGGTGGCGCGGTCGACCTCAACACGATCCCGACCGCCGCTGTCGAGCGCATCGAAGTCCTGAAGGCCGGCGCTTCGTCGATCTACGGCTCCGACGCAATCGCGGGCGTCGTCAACGTCATCCTGCGTACCGACTACCAGGGTGCCGAGATGGACGGCTACCTCGGCATGTACGACAAGGGCGACGGTTTCACCCAGTCCTACGACTTCACGATCGGCACCTCCGACGACCGCTTCAGCGCGATGTTCGGCGCCGGCTACGTCAAGTCCGAGCCGGTCATGGCCGGCGATCGCGAGATCTCGTCCGAGCCGACCTACCACACCGGCGTCGCCTTCGGCAGTTCCACGATCCCGGGCGGCCGTTTCGCGCTGTGCCGCGGCGTGTACAACCCGGTTTCGGGCACCTGCTCCGTGGCGGAAACGCGTCCGAACGGCACGACCGGCCAGTTCACGTACGACCCGGGCAAGAGCGGCCTGAACTGGCGCAACCGCACCGGTGCCGACCTGTACAACTTCGCGCCTGACAACTATCTGGCGACGCCGCAGGAGCGCAAGTCGCTGTTCGGCCGCGCCTCGGTCAACATCACCGACAACGTCAGCGCGTTCATCACCGGCACGTACAACAACCGTCGTTCGGAGCAGCTGCTCGCCGCGATGCCGATCGTGCTGGGCTCGGGCCCGGGCGCGAACACGCAGTCCAAGACCGTCGTCATCAGCAAGAACAGCATCTACAACCCGTTCGGGTTCGATGTGTCGCGCATCCAGCGTCGCGCCATCGAAACCGGTGGCCGCTCGTTCAACCAGAACGTCGACACCTTCGGCTTCAACGGCGGCCTGGAAGGCAGCTTCGAGCGCTGGAACCGTTACTTCACGTGGGACGCGGGCATGGTGTATGGCCGCAACGACGAGAACGACACGACCAACGGCCTGTTCAACATCCCGTCGCTGAAGAACGCGCTCGGCCCGTCGGAAATCCGTGGTGGCAAGCCGGTCTGCGTGAACGCACCGGGCGGCCAGGTCATCTCGGGCTGCGTGCCGCTGAACCTGCTCGGCAACGTCGGCTCGATCACGCCGGACATGCTCGCGTACTCCTCGTTCGTCGCGCACGACGAGCTGGCGTACAAGATGAAGGACTACTACGCCAACGTCACCGGTGAAATCACCGAGCTGCCGGGTGGCATGCTGGCCTTCGCCGCCGGTGTCGAGCGGCGTTCGGAGTCGGGCTATGACTCCCCGGACGCGCTGATCAACTCGGGCAACACCACGGGCAACGCCCGTACGGCAACGGCCGGCGGCTACTCGCTGGACGAGGCCTACCTCGAGCTGTCGATCCCGCTGCTGAAGGACGTTCCGTTCGCGCGCCAGCTCGAATTCGACGTGTCGAGCCGCGTCTCGAACTACAGCAACTTCGGTCGCACGGTCAATTCGGCGTTCGGTTTCAAGTGGCGCCCGATCGACGAGCTGATGGTTCGCGGCAACTGGGCCCAGGGCTTCCGTGCACCGTCCATCGGTGAGCTTTACCAGGGCGTCGCCGACTCGTTCCCGAGCATCAAGGATCCGTGCTCCACCACGTTCGGCGGCAGCTACAACAGCCTGACTCCCGAGCAGAAGGCGCGCTGCACCGCGCAGGGCGTTCCGGTCGGTGGCTATGACCAGGGCAATGCACAGATCCTGACCCAGGTCGGCGGCAATCCGAACCTCGGGCCGGAGACCTCGACCACCCGCACCTTGGGCGTGGTGTGGAGCCCGAAGTTCATTCCGGGTTCGTTCGACGTCTCGCTCGACTGGTGGAAGATCAACCTTAAGAACACCATCACGTCGTTCGGCGCGCAGTTCATTCTTGACCAGTGCGTTCGGGACGGCGTGCAGGCGTTCTGCAACCAGTACAGCCGCAACAACACGGGTGCGATCCAGGGCCTGCTGTCCAGCGGCGTGAACATCGGCGCCGCGAACGTGGAAGGCTGGGATCTCACGGCCAACTACAAGGCGCCGGAGAGCCGCTACGGCAAGTTCTCGTGGACGTTCGACGCCACCTACATGTCGAAGTACGAGTCCGACCAGGACGGTAATGGCGTGATCGACGCCGCCGATGGCGGAAGCGTCGTGGGCCGCTATCAGGACCGCAACAACAACTGGCGCATCCGTGCCAACCTGATGACGCGTTGGGAGAAGGGTGACTTCGGCGCAACGTGGTTCACGCGTTACTTCTCGAACCAGGTGGAACCGTGCGCCTTCATCGGCGGCTCCAACGACTACGGGTTCGGCGAGCTGTGCAACCGCGCCCAGTTGGACGCGAATGGCACCGTGCTCGATACGTCCACGAACCACATCGGCGCGACCACGTACAACGATGTGTCGGCGTACTGGAAGGCCCCCTGGAACGCGCGCGTTACGATCGGCGTGAACAACGTGTTCGACAAGCAGCCGCCGCTGGCGTTCACCACGTTTGCGAACTCGTTCGATCCGCAGTACGACGTTCCGGGCCGCTTCTTGTACATGTCCTACAACCAGAAGTTCTGATCCCGGCAACAACGCAATACCGCGATACCGCTACGGCCCCGAAAGGGGCCGTAGTTTTTTGTGGAGCTTGCGACGGCGCAACAGGGTATGCACCATCGGCGGATGAAAGACGACGCACTGCTGCCCCCTACCGCCGAAATTGCCCCGATGTTCGCCGTGCCGCTGTCCCAGGCGCGTATGCCCGGACATGAGTCGATCAATGCACAGCTCAGATCATTGCTGCTCGCACGCGCCGATGACCCGCAATTCGCAAATCCGCAGCCGTCGCTCAAGCAGCAGGTCGGCGTATTCGAGAGCCAGTTCAACCTGTTCGCATGGCCCGAGCCGCCGGTGCAGAAACTGCGCGAGTTCTGCTGGACCGAGCTCGGCAGAACGCTCCAGGCGCTGAACGGTTACACCGCGGCCGAGATGTCGCGCCTGCGCATCTATTCGCACACGTGGTTCCACGTCACGCGCGCCCCCGGGTTCGTCATCGCGCACACGCACCCCATGGCATCTTGGTCCGGCGTCTACTGCGTCGCGCCCGGCGGTGAATCGTCCGCGCATCCGGAGTCCGGGGTGCTGCGATTCCACAACCCGCACTACTACAGCAACATGTTCCTGGATCCCGGTAACGCACGGTTGGCTGCGCCGTTCCATCACGGGACGTGGAGCGTTCGCCTGCGGGCCGGGCAGCTCGTACTCTTTCCGTCGTGGGTATCGCACGAAGTGCTTCCCTTCCACGGCACGGACGAGCGCATCACGATCGCATTCAACTGCTGGTTCGGAATGGGCGACGGTCAGGGCGCCGCGGGCGCCGCGTAGGCCGGCGCGAGTCCGTCGATGAGAGGCTGGAGATGCGCCGCATAGTCGCGCCATGCCTGGCCGCGATTCCTCTGGAAGCCCTGTCGCGCGATATTCGCACTGGCCGTGGACACCGTGCCGCTCGAGCGCGTGATGTCGACCATCGAATCCTCGAACCGCAGTCCGCAGTGCGCGGCGACACGACCCGCAGTGCCTGACGGATCCTGCACCAGCGAGTCGTAAGGGATTTCGAGCACGCGTCCCGGCAACACTTTTTGCCAGTGCGCCATCGTGCGGCGATACAGAAGGTAGAAATCGGCAAGTTCCCGCTGGTCGTACGAGTAGAGCGCTACGCCGGAAAACAGCTGGCGCAGGTTCGAGAAGCAGGTGTCCGTCGGATCACGTTGAAGGTGGAGAAACCTCGCCTGCGGAAGCGCTTTCGCGATAAAGCCGACGTTGAGGAAATTGTGCGGCAGCTTTTCGGTGATGAAGGGCCTGCCTCGACTCATCCAGCGGGCACGCCGCGCGTAGCCCGACGCAACGCGATCGAAGTCCGCGGACCGCGCGGCTGTCACGAGCCCCACATCCGGACCTTTCGCGCTCGAGCGGTCGGTGGCCAATTCCATTTCGGCGTGGAAGGCGTACGTTTCACCCGCATCCGCCACTTGCGAATGGCCCGACAACATGCGTTCCAGCAGAGTGGTTCCGGAGCGGTGCATGCCGATGATGAAGATCGGCACGACCGGTTGAGCAACGCCGCTGGTCGCGCCCACGAATGCCGCGTCGCACACCGATTCGATCGTTTCGACGAGCGCCACGTCCTGCGCCGTCGAATACTCGACCTGTCGGCGCTTCGCAGCGCAGCCGCGCTCGAGCGCGGTCCACGCCTCGTCGAACCGGCGTAGCTCGTGGAGCTGCTTGTGCAACGCGAACGACAAGTAGATCTCGCCGTTTCCACCGGGCCTCGCGCGATCAAGCTGCGCGGTGAATCGGTCGACCTGGTTGTGCTCCGGCGACGCCGGCCGCAGGCCGGCCAGCATCATCGAATTCTGGTACAGCAGCGGGTCGGACCGAAGCGAGGCTTCGTAGCACTTCTCCGCCGCATCCAGCTCGCCGCGGAAAAAGTGGAAATTGCCACGCACGTGCAGGCAAGCGGCGTCCGAAGGCCGGCGACGCAGACCCTCCTCGACCAGCGTGGTGGCCTGCTCGTGCGCACCCGCCGAGCTCAGCATGACGGCGGCCTTGGCAATGATGTCGGCGGGCGCCCCTGCGGCGAACGCTGGGTCCTGCAGACATCCGGCCAGCGACTCGGACTCGTGGAAGTATGCGAGCCGCTGGGCGATCGCGTAGAGGATGGGTGCGACCGGTGGGCGAACGCGGAAAGCAGCCATCCCGGCGTCGTGGCCGTCCCGATGGCGGCCGAGCCATAACAGCACCGTCGACAGGCCAAGCAACGCCGGCGCGTGCGAGGGATCGATCGCCAGCGCCGCGCGATAGCTGCGCTCGGCCGTTTGGAGATCCTTGCGCGCTAGCGCCTGCTCCCCCGCCATCCAGAGCTGGTCGGGACGATTCATGGCATCTCGGACGCAACGGCGATCACGGCGCGCCCAGCGGTGCCATCGCGGGAAGGTCGCGCGCAGCGGCGCTCATCGACGGTGCAACATGGCGCTCGTACCAGGCGAGCGCCCTGCCGACCGGCGCCTCGAATCGTTGGCGGATCGACATGACGTCGCGCTCCCGTTGCTTGCCATCGTAGGGAACAGCGGTGGCCTTCGCATTACGTGTCGACACGGCGGCCGCGCGCGCGCGCAGGGCAGTGTCGAGCTGTGGTTCACCTAGCCAGGCGTTTGCGACGCGCGCCACTCCGACGGGATCGCCGAGCAACTGGGATGCGTCCAGCGTCCGCAACGTGGCGTTGCCAAACGCGCGGAGCAGATCGGCGCCGAGCTCGCGCTGCGCCGCCCACTGCAGGGCTGCGGCGCACAGGAGATCCGGCGGCGCCAGCGCGGCAGGCGGAAGTCGCGCCGCCAAGGTGCATGTCCGCAGGGCGCGCTCGGCGAGCTCGGGAATCCTGGACTGGGTTTCCGGCGCCTTCTTGATGTTGGACACCACGAAATCCTCAACGCTCGAGGTGAGAAGCAGCGCGCGGCTGCCGGGCGTCGTCCGCATAAGGTCGGCGGCGATGTTCAGCGCTGCGTGGGTGGGCTTGATCACCACCGACCCGGCGGCTGACCAGGGCCGTGCGAGCAGGCCCACAACCGGGCGCAGGAAATCGTCGACGGGCCAGCCCGAATGGCGCGCATCGCCAAGCCGGCGCAGCAGCAGGGGCTCTTTGAGGACGACCTGATTTGGCGCTAGATGCAGCGCGCGCGCGAGCAGCGTCGAGCAGCAGAACGAGGTGTGGAAGAGCCAGCCGAGCCGGCCCGCGGGCAGCTGCGGCGGGATCGCTGCCAGCGGAACCGGGGTCGCTGAATCGAGCTGGGCATCGATGCGGTTGTCGAGGAACGTCGAGCGTTCGAGGACGCCTTCATCGATCGGAAGGAAGCGGAATTCGCGATCCGGCACATGGAGGTCAACCGGAAACCAGCGTGCGTCGTCGAAGGGCGACGTCATGGACGCGCGCGCTGGAACTTGATCGCGAACGTGTAGCGCGGGAAATAGCAGATGCGGTTCGGCGGACGTCCGACGTGCTTGATGCGGCCGTCGAAGATCACCAGCCGGCCCGGCTGCGGACGTACCGCAGCTGCAATCTCGTCGGCGGCGTCGAAGAAGACGGTTTCGCCGCCCCATTCCACATCCCACAGATCGCAGATGTACCAGAGCGCCGTCAGGTCTTCGCGTTCGGGCAGGCAATCGACGTGGGTGAACAGCATGTCGCCATAGTTGGCGACATTCGTGTAGGCCCGATACGGCTCGTAGCGGTATCCCGCCGGCGCGATCGCCTCGACGGCGCGCATCGTGAGCGCATGGATCGGCTGTTCCCGCAGCGCCTCCAGGCGTGTTTGCGTCACCCAATGGCGGTAGCCGGCGGTGTCCGGGCGCGCGACCTCGGTGCGGGTGAACGCCGCGCGCGAAAGCCCGTCGGCGTAGGCCGCTGCGTTCGGGAGCAACCCGTCGAAAACGTGGAGCGCCCGCCCGTCGATGTCGAACGATCGGGCGGGTTTGAAGGGGTCGCGGTCGCTCATCCGCCAAGCATAGCGGCGATGCGCTGCTGCTCGGCATGCAGCGCGTCGGGCATGCGTGGGCCATACCCGCGCAGGTAGTCGCCGATGCTGTCGACCTCCGCGCGCCAGCCCGACTCGTCGAAGCCGAACAGCTTGTCGCGGGCCTCGTCGGAGAGCTGCACGCCGTCGAGGTTCAGGTCCTGCTCGCGCGGCAGTGCGCCGATCGGCGTTTCGACGGCGTCGGCCGTACCGTCCACGCGCTTGATCATCCACTCGAGCACGCGAAGGTTGTCGCCGAAGCCCGGCCACAGGAACTTGCCGTCATCGCCCTTGCGGAACCAGTTGACGTGGAAGACCTTCGGCAGCTTGTTGGCGCCGTTGTCGAAGGACAGCCAGTGCGCGAAGTAGTCGGCGAAGTTGTAGCCGCAGAACGGCTTCATCGCCATCGGGTCGCGACGCATGACACCGACCGCACCGGTCGCCGCCGCCGTCGTTTCCGAGCCCATCGCCGCACCGACCAGCACGCCGTGCGTCCAGTCACGCGCCTCGAACACCAGCGGCACCAGCGACGCGCGCCGGCCACCGAACACGATCGCGCTGATCGGCACGCCCTGCGGGTCCTCGGCCTTCTCGCTGTAGCTCGGGCACTGCCGGGCCGCAACGGTGAAGCGCGCGTTCGGATGCGCGGCCGGGCCGCGGCTGCAATCGTAGTCATTTCCGCGCCAGTCAATGGCGGGTTCGCCTTCGCCCAGACCCTCCCACCACGGGCGGCCATCAGCGGTGAGGCCGACATTGGTGAAGATCGTATTCGTACCGATCGTTTCCAGCGCGTTCGGATTCGACTTGGCGGACGTTCCGGGCGCGACGCCGAAGAAGCCCGCTTCCGGGTTGATCGCATACAGGCGACCGTCAGTGCCGGGTCGCATCCAGCAGATGTCGTCACCGATGGTGGTGATCTTCCAGCCCTTTTCGCGGTAGCTCTCGGGCGGGATCAGCATCGCGAGGTTGGTCTTGCCGCAGGCCGACGGAAACGCGGCGGCGATGTAGTGCGTCTCGCCGCGCGGGTTCTCGATGCCGAGGATCAGCATGTGTTCGGCCAGCCAGCCTTCCTGCCGCGCCTGGTACGACGCGATGCGCAGCGCGTGGCACTTCTTGCCGAGCAGCGCGTTGCCGCCGTAGCCCGAGCCGTACGACTTGATCGTCAACTCCTCGGGGAAATGCATGATGAAGCGGCGGTTCGGGTCGAGCTCGCCGGTGGAGTGCAGGCCGCGCACGAACGTGCCTTCGCGCTCGATGCGCGCCAGTGCGGGCGCGCCCATGCGCGTCATGATCCGCATGTTCGCGACGACGTACGGGCTGTCGGTGATCTCGACGCCGCAGCGCGACAGCGGCGAGTCGATCGGCCCCATGCAATAGGGCACCACGTACATCGTGCGGCCCTGCATGCAGCCGTCGAACAGGCCGTCCATCCGCGCATGGCCATCGGCCGGCGACATCCAGTGATTGTTCGGGCCGGCGTCGTCCTGGCTCGAGGTGCAGACGTAGGTCAGGTGCTCGACGCGCGCGACGTCGTCCGGATGCGAGCGGTGCAGCCAGCTGCCGGGATTGGTCTGTTCGTTGAGGCGCAGCAGCGTGCGGTCGCCCTCCATCTGCGCGACCAGCGCGGCGCTCTCGGCGTCGCTTCCGTCGCACCAGTGGATCGCGGATGGGCGCGTCAGCGCGGCGACCGAGTCGACCCACTCGGCGAGGGTCCGGAGCGAGGTCCCGATCGCGCTGCCCCCGGTCACGGCGGGCGGGTCGACATCCTGGACGAGGGCATTCATGGAACCTCCGGTGGCAGTGCGAAAGAAACTCGGTCGCCCGCGATCCTCAGGGGATCAGCGTGGCCATCATGTGCTCGACGAAGGCCTCGAACTGGTCGCGCGGAAGGCGCGCCTGGTTGAGCTGCAGGTTGAGTTGCAGGAAGCCGACGTAGGCCGCGTACGCAAGCCGCGCGCGGTGCAGCGCGGCGGTGGGCTCGAGCCCGGCCTGACGGAAGGATGCGGCGAGCCACTCGAGGCGGCGATGCGAGACGCGGCCGATCACCGGCGCCACCGTGGGGTGGTCGAGCGCCTTCAGCAGCGCCGAATAGATGATGTGGGAGGCGTACTCGTGGGCGACCAGGTCGAACAGGCGTCGCAGGCGCTCGCGCGGGTCGGCGATCTGTTCGAGCTGGCCGAAGATCGCCTCCTGCTCGGTCTTCTCCCACCGCTCCAGCGCGGCGGCGAGCAGCGATTCCCGCGACGGGAAATGCCAGTAAAAGCTGCCCTTGGTGACCCCGAGGCGGCGCGCGAGCGGCTCGACGGCCACCGCGCCCACGCCCTGCTCCGCGATCATGTCGAGAGCGGCCTGCGCCCAGTCGTCGGCGCTCAGGCGCCCGGTGCGGTCGGACTTGGCGGGCGTTTGCGTCGTCATGCGGTCAGTGTATCCGTACGGGTCCGGCCGGGACAGTATGCGTCGATCGTGACCCCTGTCGCGCCGCTTGGCTATCCGTTGACACGGGCGGCCAACGGTCACCATACTCGTGCGTATGTCGGGCGTTTCATGCTGGCGTTTGAATCGCGCCGAGCCTGTACCCGACCTTTCGACCACCCCGCGCGGACGGCCGTCCGCTGGAGCGCTCCATGAGCATCGCCGCACCGTTCCTCGTCCTGCTGATCCTGGGCGGCCTTGCCGCCTATCACCGCATGCGGCTCGCGCCCTGGGTGGCGGTGTCGGCGGGCGGCCTGGTCCTGTGCTGGCTGTTCGGCGCAAGCCACGCGGCCACCATGGTCGCGGCCGTGCTGCTGGCGATCGTCGCGATACCGCTGCTGGTTCCGGCGATCCGCCTGCCCTTCGTGACCACGCCCCTGTTCGGCATGTATCGCAAGGTGCTGCCGCCGCTGTCGGAAACCGAACGCGTGGCGCTGGAAGCAGGAACGGTAGGCTGGGAAGGCGAGCTTTTCGGCGGCAAGCCTGACTGGAACGTGCTGTTCGCGCAGCCCAGGCCCACGCTGCGCGAGGACGAGCAGGCCTTCCTCGACGGCCCGGTCGAGGAGCTGTGCAGCATGGTCAACGACTGGGAGATCACCCACGTCCACGCCGACCTGCAGCCCGAGCTCTGGGACTACATCAAGCGCAACAAGTTCTTCGGGATGATCGTGCCGAAGGAATACGGTGGCCTCGGCTTCACGGCGCTCGGCAACCACAAGGTGATCGAGAAGCTGGCGTCCATTTCCTCGGTGGTGAGTTCGACCGTCGGCGTGCCCAACTCGCTCGGGCCGGCCGAGCTGCTGATGCACTACGGCACCACCGAGCAGAAGGACTACTACCTTCCGCGCCTGGCCGACGGTCGCGAAGTTCCATGCTTCGGCCTTACCGGCCCGTGGGCGGGCTCCGACGCCACGTCCATCCCCGACTTCGGCATCGTGACCATGGGCGACTGGAACGGCGCCCGCGTGGTCGGCGTGCGCCTGACGTTCGACAAGCGCTACATCACGCTCGCGCCGGTCGCGACGCTGATCGGCCTTGCCTTCCGCATGTACGACCCGGACCACATCCTCGGCGACAAGGAGGACATCGGCATCACCTTGGGCCTGTTGCCGCGCGACACCGCCGGCGTCGAGATCGGTCGCCGCGCGATGCCGCTCAATTCGCCGTTCCAGAACGGCCCGGTGCGCGGCAAGGACGTGTTCATTCCGCTCAGCCAGCTGATCGGCGGCGAGGCATTCGCCGGCAAGGGCTGGCAGATGCTGGTGGAGTGCCTGTCGATCGGCCGCTCGATCACCCTGCCCTCCACGGCGTCCGGCGGGTCGCGGATCGCGGCGCGCGTCACCGGCGCCTACGCACGCATCCGCAAGCAGTTCGGGCTGTCGGTCGGTCGCTTCGAAGGCGTGGAGGAAGCGCTCGCGCGCATCGGCGGCAATGCGTACACGATCACCGCGCTGGCGGAGGCCTCGGCCGCGGCGGTCGCGCGCGGCGAGCTGCCGGCCGTGCCGTCGACGATCTCGAAGTACCACTGCACCGAGATGGGCCGCGAGGTCATCAAGGACGCCATGGACATCCACGGCGGCAAGGGCATCATCCTCGGCCCCAAGAACTACCTCGGCCGCGCGTGGCAGGCCTCTCCGATCGGCATCACGGTGGAAGGCGCGAACATCATGACGCGCTCGCTGATGATCTTCGGCCAGGGCGCGATCCTGTGCCATCCGTGGGTGCTGAAAGAGATGAAGGCGGCGAACAACACCGACGCCTCTCAGGGCCTGCGCGAGTTCGACTCGGCGCTGTTCGGGCACATCGGTTTCGCGATCTCCAACGCGGTGCGATCGCTGTGGTTCGGCATCACCGGCGCAAGCTTCGGCGCGGCGCCGGGCGACGAATACACCAAGCGCTACTTCCGCAAGCTCAACCGCTACTCCGCGGTGCTTGCACTGATGGCCGACACCTCGATGCTGCTGCTCGGCGGCAAGCTCAAGTTCAAGGAGTCGCTGTCCGGCCGCCTGGGCGACGTGCTGAGCCAGCTCTACATCGCCAGCGCGATGCTCAAGCGCTACCAGGACCAGGGCAGCCCTGCCGCCGACCGTCCGCTGCTGGCATGGGCGTTCCACAATGCAATGCACAAGCTCGAACTATCGCTGTCGGCCGCGCTGCGCAACTTCCCGGTGCGTCCGGTGTCGTGGCTGCTGTGGGCGCTCGTGTTCCCGCTCGGCCGTCGTGCGGAGGCGCCGAGCGACCGTCTGAGCCATAAGGTCGCGTCGATCCTGATGGCGCCTGGCGAGGCGCGCGACCGCATCGGACGTGGCGCGTTCCTGACCCCCGGCGAGAACCATCCGGCCGGCCGCATCGACAGCTACCTGCCGGCGGTGGTCGCCGCCGAGCCGGTCGAGCGGAAATTCCAGAAGGCACTCAAGGGGCACGAAGGCCGGGCGCACGACTTCGCCTCGCAACTCGACCTCGCGGTGGCCAACGGCTGGATCACCGCCGACGAACGCCGCCAGCTCGAGCAGTTGCGCGAGATGACGATCGACACGATCAGCGTCGATGACTTCGAGGCGGATGAACTGCGGTCGTCCGGCTATGCGGCAGTCGTAGCTGCACAGGCCACGCGCGCGGCGGCCTGACGCGCCGCGGCTGCATCACGCGACCGCGGCTTCGGCCGCCGTCGTCGTTTCGGGTCACCGTGGCTTCGTCGCACCGACCAGGCGCAGCCGCGATATTTCCGGAGGCACGCCCAGGCGCATCGGAAGGATGCTGGTGCCGATCCCGGACGAAACGAACAGGCGGCGATCGCCCTCCTGGTACACGCCGCGGATGTACCGGTTTTCCGGCTTGCCCCATTGGGCCGGCTGGCCGATGCCCGGCAGCGAGATCTGGCCACCGTGCGTGTGCCCGGCCAGCACCAGCGACGCGCGTGCGGGGATGCGCGGAAAGATCGCCGGGTTGTGGGTCAGCACGATGGCGGGCGCGTCATCGTCGACGCGCGCGAACGCCTTGCCGACGTCGTGCTTCGTCGTCCACAGGTCACCGACGCCGACGATCCACAGCGGACAGCCGCGCACGGTCACGCGGCGCGCCTCGTCCTCCAGGACGACCACGCCCACCGCCTCGAGCGCACGTCGCACTTCGGGCCCGCCCTTCCACCAGTCATGGTTTCCGAGAACGGCGTATACGGGCTTGCGCTGCGTGAGCACGCGCAGGTGCGGCGCGCTGACCGCGGCGGGGATGTAGGAACCGCCGAGTACGCTGAGGATGACGTAGTCGCCGGTCATCACGACCGCGTCCGAATCGCCGTTCGCCAGGCGCGCGACCACGCGGTCGAGGTTGGCGATCCCGTTGCCCGGCGATCCCGTGTGCAGGTCGCTGACCTGGTCGAGCCGCAGGCCGGCGCACGCCGCGGGCCAGCGCGGGATCGCGACGGTGTAGTCGCGATCCACCAGGCGGCGCGGCTCGACGAAGATGCCGTAGAGCATCACCACCATCGCAGCGACGATCCACAGGATGCCGAGCTCGCGAAGCCAGCGTCGGCGCGCTTCGGTGCTGCGGGTCATGCGTCGCTGGAATCGGTTTCGACGTGGCCGGCCGCACGCGACAGGCCCCATCCGATGCCCGCGGCAGCGCCCGCGGCGGCGACGCCGATCGCGGCGATCGCGCCCACGCCTGCTCCCAGTAACTTCATCGCATTCATCGTCAGGGCCACCAGCACGTCACCGAATCGCCACACCGCGGTGTCGACCGCGTTCTGGCCCTTGTAACGCTCGGTGCGCGCCACCTGCGTGAACAGGGCGTGCCGCGCCGGTTCGGCCATGCCGTAGCCCAGTGCGCGGCTCACGATCGCGGCGATGGCGACCGCCGGCATTGCCCCGATCAACGGCGCGTACGCATCCGGCGAGAAGACCACGAGCGCGAGCGCGGCCATCGCGATGCCTGCCCAGAGGATCAGCACGCGGCCCGCACCCACCAGCGGCAGCAGCCACCACGCGATGCCCACTTGCAGCAGCATCGTCAGCACGTTCGACGCAAGGTCCACGTTCGCGGCGAACGCGGTGCGCGCGCCACTGTCGGCGAAGGTGGCGTGCGAGTAATCGGCCAGCAGCGCGTAGTTGATCGTTCCGATCCCGTCGGCGAGCACCAGCAGCATCGCCATCCGCCGCATGAAGGGCGTCGCGACGACCTGCTTCAGGCCGTCCAGCATGCCGCCGCCGAGCGGCGCGTCGGTCGCGGTGACCGGATGCCTTTCGCGCGTCCAGCGGCCGAGCATCACCGAGCACGCCGTGGCCAATCCAAGCAATGTCGCCGACACGCCGAGCAGCGGCGCGATGCCGACGATGCCGACGAGCGACGCCGTGATCGCCGGTCCCGCGAGCGCCCCGGCGGTGCCGGCAAAACCCACCAGCGGGAACAGGCGCCGCGCTTGGATCGGCGTCCAGATGTCGGACATGAAGATCCAGAACACCGACACCACGAACAGGTTGAACACGCTCACCCAGACGAAGAACACCACGCCCAGCACGCGCGGCGGCAGCAGGTCCGGCTGCGCGAAGAACGGAATGAAACCCAGCAGGCACGCGACGAACACGCCGTACACCACCGGCACCATCACGCGCCGCCGCCAGCGCGAGACCAGCGCGGCGAACAGCGGCGTGAGCGCGAGCGTGACGACGAACGTGGCGGCGTAGAACCATGGCAGCTGCGTCGAGCCGACCGCGGCGGACAGCTGCTCGCGCACCGGCCGGATCACGTAGTACGCGGTGAGCACGCAGAAGAAGTACACGCACGACAGCAGCAGGGCGGGCCATTCGCCATGCCGCACGCGTGACTGCTCCGGTGCGGCGGGCGCGGGGTCGGCTGTCATGGGTCCTGGGTCCGCGTGGGATGCGAACCGTACTCCGCGACCGCCGTCGCCGCCACCCCGCCGACGCTATGCTCGTGCTGGACGGTGGCAACGCGGCCACTTCGCGCGAGGCAAGCATGTTCGACTACGTCATCGTCGGTGCCGGCTCCGCGGGCTGCGTCCTCGCCAATCGGCTGAGCGCGGACCCGTCGGTGCGCGTGCTGCTGCTCGAGGCCGGTCCACGCGATCGCCATCCGCTGATCCACATGCCGGCGGGCATCGCCAAGCTCGTCAATGTGCGTCGCCTCAACTGGGACTACGCGACCGAACCCGAACCCGCACTCGACGGGCGCAGGCTGTGGTGGCCGCGCGGTCGCGTGCTCGGCGGTTCGAGTTCGATCAATGCCATGTGCTACGTCCGCGGCGTGCCCGGCGACTACGACGACTGGGCGAGTGACGGCGCCGCCGGCTGGGCGTGGCGCGACGTGTTGCCGGCGTTTTTGCGCAGCGAGTCGAACGCGCGCGGGGCCGGCGCGCTGCACGGCGCGGACGGGCCGTTGAGCGTCGCCGACCTGCGTTACGTCAATCCGTTGTCGAGCGCATTCGTTGCAGCGGGGCAGCAGCTCGGGCACCCGCGCAATGGCGACTTCAACGGCGCGCAGCAGGAAGGCTTCGGCCTCTACCAGGTCACCCAGAAGGATGGCGCGCGCTGCTCGACCGCGGTCGGCTACCTGCGCCCGGTGCTCACGCGCCCCAACCTCGAGGTGCGCACCGGCGTGCTCGTCACCCGCGTGTTGCTCGAGGGGCGGTGCGCCGTCGGCGTCGAATATGCGCACGGGCGGCAGCTGCACAGCGTGCGCGCCGGTCGCGAAGTCCTGCTCAGCGGCGGCACGATCAACTCGCCGCAGCTGTTGATGCTGTCGGGCATCGGCCCCGCCGCTGACCTGCGCGGGCATGGCATCGACGTCGTGCACGACGCGCCCGGTGTCGGTGGCAACCTGCAGGACCATCTCGACGTCTGCACGCTGCACGCAAGCACGCAGCCGATCACCTACGACCGCGCGAGCGACCTGCGCATCGCCTTCGACTATTTCCTGCGCGGCCATCGCGGCCCGGGCACCTCGAACATCGCCGAGGCAGGCGCGTTCGTGCGTTCGCCGCTGGCCGCTGATGGGCGCGCCGACATCCAGATGCACTTCGTCCCGGCTCAGCTCGATGACCACGGCCGCCATCGCCTTCCGGGCGACGGCTATACGGTGCATGCGTGCTTCCTGCGTCCGCGCAGCCGCGGTCGCATCGCGCTCGCATCGCCGGACCCGGCCAGCAAGCCGCGCATCCACGCCAACTACCTTTCCGATGCCGACGGATTCGATGCCCGGATGATGGTCGAGTGCGCGCGGATGTCGCGGGAGCTGCTGATGCAACCGGCCTTCGATCGCTATCGCGGCGCGCCGGTGATCCCGCGTCGCAACGACCTTGACGATGCACAGCTGCTCGCCTTCGTGCGCGCCAAGGCGGAATCGGTCTACCACCCGGTCGGCAGCTGTCGCATGGGCGTGGATCCCGACAGCGTCGTCGATCCGCAGCTTCGGGTGCACGGCATCGAAGGCCTGCGCGTGGTCGATGCCGCGGTGATGCCGCGACTGATCGGCGGCAATACGAACGCGCCCACGATCATGATCGCCGAGCGCGCGAGCGACTGGATCGCTGGCACGGGCGGCGCAAGAGTTGGCAATCGCGCGGCCACTGTCGACGAATGCTGAATGGCGCGTCACGTGGCGATCGTTGTCGCCGACGTGAACCGAATGTTACGTGGACATTAAAGCAGCAGGCCCGACGTCACCGTTTCTGACGAAACCACGAATATGAACGCGTTTTTTCGTGGCACGCTCGGATCACGACGCTATGATCGAAACGTGAAGGCACTGTGGAAATATCGCGCCCATGACTAACGTCCTCCGTTCCCGGCTTCGTACCTGGCAGACGGGTGCACTCGCGTTCCTGTTGCCTGTCGCGCTCGGCACCGGTGCAGGCGCGCAGACGCCGCCACCGCGCTGGACGCCGCCTGCGACCGCGCCCGCGATTCCACAGGTCGTGCACAACACGCTGCCGATCGCGGCCGACTTCAACGTCGGACAGATCGAAACGTTGGCGCAGTCGCTGGTTGCCGATCAGAAGGTGCCGGGGCTGGCGATGGCGATCGTCTACAAGGGGCGCATCGTCAGCGTTCGCGGCTATGGCATCACCGACATGCAGGCCGCCGAGCCGGTGGACGCGCACACGGTGTTCCGCCTGGCGTCGCTGTCGAAGGCGTTCGCGGGCACGCTCACGGGCCTGCTGGTCAATGACGGCTCGCTGCGTTGGGACAGCAAGGTCACCCAGTACCTGCCGAACTTCCAGTTGAGCGATCCGAACGCGACGCGCGATGTCACGGTCGCGAACGTCGTCAGCCAGAGCACCGGCCTGCCGCGCAACGCGTTGGACCGCGACCTCGAGGCGTACACGCCGTTCTCGACGCTGACGCAGCGCCTGGCGAACGTGCCGCTCGCGTGCGCGCCGGGCGCCTGCTACGGCTACCAGAACGTCGCCTTCAGCCTCATCGGCGATGTCGTGTTCGCAGCGACCGGCAAGTTCTACGGCCAGGAAGTCCAGCGCCGCATCTTCAAGCCACTGGGCATGAACGACGCGAGCGTCGGCATGGAGGGCCTCGAGTCGAGTCCGCGCTGGGCGCATCCGCACGTGCACGGCCGCGGCGGTTGGGTGTCCGTGTTGCCGAAGTCGACCTACTACCAGGTGCTGCCGGCGGCGGGCGTCAATGCCAGCGCGACCGACATGGCGCAGTGGCTGATCGCGCACACGGGCTACCGCCCCGACGTGCTGTCGCCGTCACTGCTGGCAACGCTGCATACGCCGCGCGTGCAGACGCCCAGCGAGATGCGCGCTTCCGCGTGGCGCCGCGAGCGGCTGAGCTCGGCCGGTTACGGCATCGGCTGGCGCATCTACAACTACGCCGGCAACACGCTCGTCTTCCACGGCGGCGCCGTGCAGGGCTATCGCGGCGCGGTGGCGATGCTGCCTGACCGCGACTTCGGCGTGGCGCTGCTCTGGAACAGCGAGAGCTCGCTGCCGTCCGCGCTCGTCCCCACCATCCTCGACCGCGCCCTGGGCATCCCGGGCAGCCACTGGATGAAGGACGACTTCGACGAGCAGACGCAGTTCGTGAACAACAACACCGACGAGGACGCGCCCGGCACCAGCGCGAACAAGTCGACCGCTGCGCCCCGCTGAAGCGAGCGTCGGGCAGCCGATGGAAGGCCGGCATCCGCCGGCCTTTTTTTGGGTCGACCGGGCACCGTGCACCTGCGGACTTATCGGCGGTCACGGTCGACGCGGTCAGCGCACGTACGTTGCGCGCCGCATCGTCAGGTCGCTCGCGTTCCAGCGGCGGCGGCGCGTTCTTCGATCGGCCTGTAGCGCTGCACGGCCTGCCATCCGCACCGTGAATGCTGCGGCGCTGCCCCTCACGTTCGCGGACCGCTATCCGCTGGGCAATGCGCGCGGCGGCTGGGGGCACGGCCGAAGACACGCGGCTTCCCACCGCACGAGTGTCGCGACAGCCAGTTCTGCACCCGATCGAATCAAAAAAAAACTCTCCCCCGCCTGGGCTGCGGGAGAGAGTCGTTGACGCGGTAACCGGGTGTAGTTTTTCTTAGATCATCGGTGCCGGGGTTGCCGGCATGTTGGCCAGCGCGTCCGAGCCGCGACCCGAGCGACGCGTCATCTTGCGAGCGCCGCCGGCCTTCTTCGCCGTGGACTTGCGAGCGCCGCCAGCCTTCTTGGCAGGAGCCTTGCGGGCACCGGCCTTCTTCGCGGTCGCCTTGCGAGCGCCGCCGGCCTTCTTCGCGGTCGCCTTGCGGGCGCCGCCCTTCTTGGCTGCGGTCTTGCGAGCCGTCGACTTCTTGGCAGTCGCCTTGCGGGCGCCGCCCTTCTTGGCTGCAGTCTTGCGAGCGCCGCCCTTCTTCGCCGCCGTCTTGCGGGCGGTCGACTTCTTGGCGGTGGCCTTGCGAGCCGTCGACTTCTTGGCAGTCGCCTTGCGGGCGCCGCCCTTCTTGGCTGCAGTCTTGCGAGCGCCGCCCTTCTTCGCCGCCGTCTTGCGGGCGGTCGACTTCTTGGCGGTGGCCTTGCGAGCCGTCGACTTCTTGGCAGTCGCCTTGCGGGCGCCGCCCTTCTTGGCTGCAGTCTTGCGAGCGCCGCCCTTCTTCGCCGCCGTCTTGCGGGCGGTCGACTTCTTGGCGGTGGCCTTGCGAGCGCCGACCTTCTTGGCCGCGGTCTTGCGGGCCCCGGTCTTCTTGGTTGCGGCCTTCCTGGTTGCGGCCTTCTTGCCCGCAGCCTTCTTGGTCGCCTTCTTGGCGGGGGACTTCTTGGTGGCTTTCTTCGTGGCCATGGGATGGCTCCTCGTTAGTGGTCTATCGGGGTATTGCCCAGTTCAAGACGACGTCGCGGGAACAGCCCGGCGACTGACCGACGCATCGGGGTTCCGATGCGGCGGCAATAGCGGCGAAGTGCGGATGCACCCGCCGAAAACGACAGCACCTGTCTGGTTCGCATGTACGTCGCAGCCGTGAAAAAGCCCGGCCCGCCAGCGGCGGATCGGGCTGCTTCGGAATGCGACGTGTGCTTTCGCGAGGGAAACGACTCCTGCGTCCACCGGTTTGGCATACCGGGCGGAGTTCCGTTTTGTAGTGCGCGTTGTCGCGTCTGTATTTGCCACTCGCTTTCGCAGGTTGAGCTGCTGGGCGAAACCTAATCAGCGTTTTTTTGCATGTCAACAACCCCGGCGCATTTTTTTTGCCCCGCGTCTCCGAGCGACCGCCGCCGACGCCGCGTCCGAGCGACCCGCGCCGCACGCGCTTCGAGCGCGCGGCCGCGCGCGCGGATTTTCGCGTGCAACAAAAACGTCGGTAAACACGGTGTTTTGTTCGCGCAGTGCATGTACGCATGTCTCCAACACCACTGCGTCGATGCGCGCGCCCGCACCCGGAACGAAAGCCCAACAGGCGCCGCTAGCGATGTGTCGACGACGCGAAGAAATGTTCTCGCTTGCGCGTCGCACAAGTCGATTTGCGCGGATTTGCGCGAACCCGACACGCGTGTTCGCGGTCGACGAGATGACCTCGTCGGCGCCGATCGCGGTTTGTCGACGACGCATCGACGCGTCCGCGACTACCTGCTGCAACGCCATGCGACGGCCGCATGCGCCATCTGACACCGCGTCGCCCGGTGGCATCGACAGCGCACGCCGCGCGTCCGATCGCGTTCCCTCGGAAACGAAAAAAGGCCGCGGAGATCCGCGGCCTTTCGGGGAAACCACTTGAAGTACGGATCAGTGGTCGTCGTCCAGCTGCTCGGCATAGTCGTCGGGCTCGAGCAGCTCGTTGAGCTGGTCGGCGTCCTCGATCTCGAGCTGGAACAACCAGCCTTCGCCGAATGCGTCCTCGTTGATCGTTTCGGGCTTGTCGGACAGCGCGTCGTTCACCGCGACCACCTTGCCCGACACCGGCGCGTACACGTCGGAGGCGGCCTTGACCGACTCGACGACGGCGCATGCGTTGCCGGCTTCGACACGGTCACCGACACCTGGCAACTCGACATAGACGAGGTCGCCGAGCAGTCCCTGTGCGTGGTCGGAAATACCGACGGTCACCTTGCCGTCGCCTTCGACGCGGGCCCATTCGTGGGTCTTGAGGAACTTGAGGTCGCCGGGGATCTCGGTCATGGGGGCTCCAATGCGTCGTGGGTCGCGGATATGTCGGTGGGGTCTGTGCGCGGCTAGTGTAGCCAAGCGATGCGGACGGAACAGCCGCCTGCGTGCCGTACGTCAGGCGTCGGGCACGAGGCTCGCGCCTTCGCGCACGAACGGGTACTTGACCACGCGCACCGGAACCTCGCGGCCGCGGATGTCGACGCGCACGTCGCGCACGTCGCCCGCCGGCACGCGCGCCAGTGCGATCGCCTTGCCGATGGTCGGCGAGAACGTGCCGGAGAGGACCTCGCCTTCGCCGGCGGACGTGAGCACCTTCTGCCCGTGGCGCAGCACGCCCTTCTCATCCATCACCAGACCGACCATCTGCCGCGCGCTGCCGTGTTCGAGCTGTCGCTCCAGTGCTGCGCGCCCGATGAAGTCGCGGCCCTCGTCGAGCGCGACGGTCCAGGCGAGGCCCGCCTCGTACGGCGACACGTCCTCGTCCATGTCCTGTCCGTAGAGGTTCATGCCGGCTTCCAGGCGCAGCGTGTCGCGCGCGCCAAGCCCCGCCGGCTTGACGCCCGCTTCGACCAGGCGATCCCAGATGCGCGCGGTGTGGTCCGCCGGCACCAGCACCTCGAAGCCGTCCTCGCCCGTGTAGCCGGTGCGCGCGACGAACAGCTCCACTCCATCGGCAGTGATGCCCGTGGCCGCGGCGAAGCGGCCGAGCTTGTCGACGGACGCGCGGTCCGATGCGCGCAACAGACCGATGACCTTCGCGCGTGCGTTCGGGCCCTGCACGGCGATCATCCCGAAGTCCTCGCGCTCGGTGACCCCGACGTCGAACGCGGCCGCCTGCTGGCGGATCCACGCCATGTCCTTCTCGCGCGTGGCGGCGTTGACCACCAGGCGGAAGAACCCGTCGCCGAGGAAGTAGACGATCAGGTCGTCGATGACGCCGCCGCGCTCGTTGAGCATGCAGGTGTAGAGCGCCTTGCCCGGCTTCTTGAGCTTGTCGACCGAGTTGGCGACCAGCCGACGCAGGAAGTCGCGCACCTGCGCGCCGTGCAGGTCCACCACGGTCATGTGCGAGACGTCGAACATGCCGGCGTCGCGACGCACCTGGTGGTGCTCGTCGATCTGCGAGCCGTAATGGATGGGCATGTCCCATCCGCCGAAGTCGACCATCTTGGCGCCGTGGGCGCGATGGGTCTCGTTTAGGACGGTCTTGTTCGTCATGGCGGGTCGCGGGGTGGGGAAGCCGCGATTATCCCGCGCCGAGGGGACGCCGTGGGCGCCCGGTGAACGCGGCGCGCGCAGGAGCCGGTAACAGCGTCCCGCGACGCGTCGCAGAAGGCGCCGCGCCGCTCAGTCCTGAGGCACGACCTCGAGCGTCATGCCGCGCACCGCGACGACGCGGACGCGCGCACCGAGCGGCAGGTCCACGCCTTCCACATCCCATAGCGCGTCGGCGATCTGCACGCGGCCACGGCCGTCCACGATCGGACGCACCAGCGTCGTGACGCTGCCGACGAGCTGTTCGGCGCGACGGTTCAACGCCGGCCGGTCACTTGCCTGCGGCTGGCGCCTGAAGAAGCGCAGGCAGACCAGCACGGAGACGACGCTCAGCACCGCGAAGGCGACGACCTGCCAGACGGTCGCCAGCGTCGGCACCATGAAGACGAGCGCCGCGGTCGCCGCGGCGGCGATGCCGAGCCACAACATGAAGGCGCCGGGCGCGAGCAGCTCAGCGGCGACCAGCACCAGCGCGAGGATGGCCCACACCGTGGCGTGCATGGCGTGGACTCAGCGCGGCAGTGCCGGCGGTTTCGCCGACGGCTGCCGTTCCAGCGCTTCGCGGGCGAGCTCGGCGATGCCGGCGATCGAACCGACAATGCCGGCCGACTCCATCGGCATCAGGACGAACTTCTGGTTCGGCGCTTCGGCGAGCGACTTGAACGCCTCGATGTACTTCTGCGCGACGAAGTAATTGATCGCCTGCACGTTGCCTTCGCTGATCGCATCCGACACCAGCTGCGTGGCCTTGGCCTCGGCTTCGGCGAGGCGCTCGCGCGCTTCGGCGGCGCGGAACGACGCCTCGCGCTGGCCCTCGGCCTCGAGGATCACGGACTGCTTCTCGCCCTCGGCCTTGAGGATCGCCGCCTGCCGGAAGCCCTCGGCCTCGAGGATGTTCGCGCGCTTCTCGCGCTCGGCCTTCATCTGCCGCGCCATCGAATCGATCAGGTCGCGCGGCGGCGCGATGTCCTTGAGTTCGATGCGGTTGACCTTGATGCCCCACGGATGGGTCGCCTGGTCGACCGCCACCAGCACCTTGGTGTTGATTTCGTCGCGCTTGGACAGCGACTCGTCGAGGTCCATCGAGCCGATCGCGGTACGGATGTTGGTCATCACCAGGTTGAGGATGGCGATTTCGAGCGTCGCGACCTCGTACGCCGCCTTCGCCGCGTCCAGCACCTGGAAGAACACGATGCCGTCGACCTTGACGACCGCATTGTCCTTGGTGATCACGTCCTGGCTCGGGACCTCGAGTACCTGTTCCATCATGTTGATCTTGCGGCCTACGCCGTAGACCACCGGGAACAGGAAGTGCAGGCCCGGGTCCAGCGTCTTCGTGTACTTGCCGAAACGCTCCACCGTCCACTCGTAACCCTGCGGGACCATGCGCACGGTCTTGAACAGCGCCACGACGACGAGGAACGCGAGAACCAGTCCGACGATCGATCCACCCATGACGCTCTCCCTTTAGTGGCGCGAGTATAGGCCGCGTCACCGGCAGCGTTGCTCCGGCCATCCGCGCGTCGGCATGCTGCGCTGGCGGCGACGTCAACCGCCGAGGTAGGCGCGTCGGCGCGATCGCGCGCCGCAACGATGACGCCGGTCAGGCGACCGCCGCCTCGACCTGCTGCCACTGCACCTCGTCGAGGCCGTGGACCAGTTCCAGCGCCTGCAGGTTCTGCAACAGCTGTCCGACGCGACTCGCACCCAGGATCACGGAAGACACGTGCGGATTGCGCAGGCACCACGCGACGGCGAGTGCCGCGGGCGGATGGCCGAGCGATTTGGCGACGTCGCTGAAAGCACGTGCGCGGTCAAGGCGGCGTTCGCTTCCGTCACCCAGCACGAGGCGCTTGAGCCAGCCCATGTCCTCGCGCTCAAGGCGCGCCGGCGCGTCGCCCGAGGTGTCCGCGTACTTGCCGCTGAGCAGGCCCGAGGCCAGCGGCGAGAACGTCGTCGTGCCAAGGCCGAGCTCGGCATAGAGCGGTGCGTATTCGAGTTCGACACGTTCGCGATGCAACAGGTTGTACTGCGGCTGCTCCATCGTCGGCGGGTGCAGGTGGTGCGCGCGCGCGACGCGGTGCGCCTCGCGGATCAGCGTGGCCGGCCACTCGGACGTGCCCCAGTAGAGCACCTTGCCCTGCCGCACCAGCACGTCCATGGCCCACACCGTCTCCTCGACCGGCGTGTCCGGATCGGGACGGTGACAATAGAAGAGGTCGAGCGCGTCCACACGCAGGCGCTTGAGCGCGGCGTGGCAGGCGTCGTGTACGTGCTTGCGCGATAGCCCGCGCTGCATCGGCGACGGACCCTGCGCCGACCCGAAAAACACCTTGCTGGAGACGCAGTAGCCGTCGCGCGGCAGGCGCAGGTCGGCGATCACGTCTCCCATCACCTTTTCCGCCTCGCCGTTCGCATAGCCCTCGGCGTTATCGAAGAAGTTGATGCCGTGGTCCCACGCGGCGGCGACGAGATTGCGGCATTCGCTGCGCGGCACCTGGTTGCCGAAGGTCAGCCACGCGCCGAACGAGAGCGCGGAGAGTTGCAGGCCGGACGATCCGAGGCGGCGGTATTGCATGGGGCGGCTCCGAAGGCAGGCGTCGCACTGTAAACCGCCCGGGCCTGACGGAGAGGTGGCGACGGCTCTGCCCGCAGGCCGCGCCGCCGACTGCCCTGCGCTGCGCAACGCACGACCGGCTGACGCTGCGATATGGACCTCGCCAGCTGTGCGCGAACGTGCCTCTCGCGCGGCTGGTCAGGTTTCCCGCGGCCGGAATGCTTCTCGACAGCCGCTTTTGCCTCTACGCTCGCCCCACTACCGCGCCAGGACCTGCCTAGTGAACCTCAAGTTCCGCCTGACCCTGATGAACTTCCTCCAGTTCTTCGTCTGGGGGGCCTGGTTGCTCACGGTCGGCGCCTACTGGTTCCAGAACCGCCAGTGGTCCGGCACCAGCTTCGGCGAGATCTTCTCGACGATGGGAATCTCGTCGCTGTTCATGCCATCGCTGATGGGCATCGTCGCCGACCGCTGGATCAACGCCGAGCGCCTGTACGGCGCGCTGCACATCCTGGGCGGCGTCTTCCTCTGCATGCTGCCGCGCGCGGCGAACCCCGACCAGTTCTACTGGCTGATCCTCGCGACGATGCTCTGCTACATGCCGACCATCTCGCTGGCGATCGCGGTGGCCTACAACGCGCTCAAGCAGCAGGGCCTGGACGTGGTGCGCGACTACCCGCCGATCCGCGTCTGGGGCACCGTCGGCTTCATTGCCGCGACGTGGACGACGAGCTGGCTCGGCTTCGAGTCGTCGGCCGCGCAGTTCTATGTCGCGGCGGCAGGGTCGGTACTGCTGGGCCTCTACGCCTTCACCCTGCCTGCGGCGCCGCCGCGCCTGGGTCGCGGCGACAGCCGGACGATGATCGACGCGCTCGGCCTGACCTCGTTCCGGCTGTTCCGCGATCGCAACATGGCGGTGTTCTTCATCTTCGCGATGCTGCTCGGCGCGGCGCTCCAGCTCACCAATGCCTACGGCGTGACGTTCCTCAAGGACTTCGAGGCGCTGCCGCAGTTCAAGGAGGCGTTCGGCGTCCGCCACTCCGCCGTCATCATCTCGATATCGCAGATCTCCGAAACGCTCTTCATCCTCACTATCCCGTTCTTCCTGAAGCGCTTCGGCATCAAGACGGTGATGACGATCTCGATGCTCGCGTGGTTCCTGCGCTTCGGGCTGTTCGCCTACGGCGACCCCGGCGCGGGCCTGTGGATGATCGTGCTCAGCTGCATCGTGTACGGCATGGCATTCGACTTCTTCAACATCTCCGGATCGCTGTTCGTCGAACAGCAGAGCGACCCGCGCATCCGCGCGTCCGCGCAGGGCCTCTTCATGCTCATGACCAACGGCGTCGGCGCCGTGCTGGGCAGCCGGATCAGCGGCTGGATGATCGACCGCTACTTCACCGGCGCGGGTGGCGCGAAGGACTGGCACGGCATCTGGACGACGTTCGCGCTGTACGCGCTGGCGATGGCGATCCTGTTCGTACCGCTGTTCCGCCACCGCCACACCCCCGGCGCGCCGGTTCCGGTGCACGGCGGCACCGACGTCAACAATCCCTGACGTGGCAGGCACGGTGG
>NZ_VTRV01000030.1 GCF_008274655.1 Cognatilysobacter lacus
GACATCGAGTGCGCCGCAGTTCCGGTCGGCCCTGTGCCGAGGCTGGGAGCCAAAACGCGCGCGGGACGTAGCCTATCGCCGCGCCTTTCACGCCCCGGCTCCGTCGCACCGACGCGCGGTCGCCGGGGCCGGCCCGTCACCACGCGCCTCCGACATCGGCCCGCGGACACTGCGCCCACGCCCCTCCGGATGCATCGCCATGACCCCTGCCGTTCGCGCCTTCCTCCTCGGTGTCGTCCTGACCCTGGCCGTCCTCGCGGTGGGCGCATTCGCCTTCACCGGCGCCGGCGTGTACCCCATCGGCGCGGACGTGCCGCATACGCCGCTGACCCTGCGCATGGTCGAGCGCCTGCGCGACGCCTCGACCGAACGCGCCTCGAAGTCGGTGCAGGTACCCACCGATCTGGACGACCCCGCCCGCGTGGCCGCCGGCGCCCGCGAGTACGCCGAGGAATGCACCGGCTGCCACCTGGCCCCGGGCCGCACGGAAAGCGAACTGCGCGCCGGGCTCTACCCGCAGCCGCCGAACCTGGCCGAAGACGGCATGGACAACGATGCCGAAGCGTTCTGGATCATCAAGCACGGCATCAAGATGAGCGCCATGCCGGCCTGGGGCCGCACCCACGACGACAAGCGCATCTGGGCGCTGGTGGCGTTCGTGCGCAAGATGCCGAAGGTGTCGCCGGCGCAGTACCAGGCGATGGTGGGCGCAAAGGCCACGCAGACGGACGACTGATCGCGGCGCGCGTCCAAACGGGACGCACTGCCGCGCTCAGCCCAGCAGCGACGAAAGCCGCAGCACCGCGAAGATCAGCCCGCCGATCAGCGCGCCCACCGCGGTGCCGTTGTAGCGGATGAACTGCAGGTCGCTGCCGACCGAGAGTTCCATCTCGCGCGTCATTTCCTCCGCGCTCCAGCGGTGGATGCGCTCAACGATGAAGGTGCGGATCGCATCGCGATGCTCGTCGATCATCGGCTCGACCGCGCCGCGCACGGTGGCGCTGATCCAGTCGCGCATCGCCGCGTCTTCCAGCAGGCGGCCGCCGATCTCGCGCAGCGCGCCTTCCATCTTCGCCGCCATCGCCGAATCCTCGCGCGCGGCGTCCGCCTCCACCCACGCGATCGTCTCGTTGAGCAGGCCGCGCAGGTAATCGCCGAACGCCTCCTGCTGCAGCAAACCGTCGCGGAAGTCTTCGATGTCGTGGCGCAGCTTCTCGTCGGTGCGAAGCCGCGCGATCAGCGCATGCACCTGCGCATCGACGTAGCGCCGCACCTCGTGGTCGGGGTCGGCCGCCATCTCCTGCACCAGCTCGATGCCGCCGGAGATCAGCTTGCCGGTGGCATAGCTGTCCACGCCCAGCCAGCTGACCACGCGCCCCAGCTGCCGGCCGACGCGGGTCTTCACCTCCTCCTGGATCTCCGGCGATTCGAGTTTTTCCGCGATCACCCGCAGGACGTCGGTGACCAGCGCCTGGTGGCGCCCGTCGGCGGTAAGCCGGTCCAGCCCCAGCGCGGCCAGCCCCGACAGGTCGACGCTGCGTAGCTTGTCGCGTGCCAGGTCGTGCACGAAGCGGTGCAGCTTCTCGTCGGACAGCACGCCCAGCAGCCGCGGCAGCGCGCGGGTGACGGCGCGCGCCACCCGCCGCGCCGTGGCCGGGTCGGCCAGCTTGCGTGCCAGCGCCGTGCCGATGTCCAGCTCGCGCAGCTTGTGCGCCACCTGCTCGCGGCCGAGGAAGTGATTGCAGACGAAATCGGCCAGGCTCTCGCCGATGGCGTCCTTGCGCGTGGGGATGATCGCGGTGTGCGGTATCCAGCGCTGCCCGAGCGGATGGCGGAACAGCGCGACCACCGCGAACCAGTCGGCCAGCCCGCCGACCAGCGCGGCCTCGGCCATCGCCTCGAGCAGGGCGAGGGACCAGTGGTGGATGTGTTGCTGGGTGAGGTGGGCGGCGAGGAGAACGGCCGTGGCGAACACCAGCAGTGCGGCCGCGATCTGCTTGCGGCGGCGGAGCTGGGCGATGCGGGGGTCGGCGGGCGTGTCGGACAACATCGCAAATTGCGGCACGAGTCGGAGAATGATCACCGTACTCGACCTTGACGTTCGGGCGTGTCGACGGTCGTCTAACCCGCCACGGCGACGAAGACAATCTTGCCCTGTCCGTCCGCCGCTGCGCGCTCCTCGAGCCGGAATGCCAAAGGGTGCATCTTCAGCAAATCACTCAACTTCTTCTTGCCGTAGAGACGCGGATCGAAATCTGGCCGCACCTTGTTGAGGTAGTTACCGACCGCGCCCAGATTTGCCCAACCCGACTCGTCGGATGCCTGATCGATGGCCTGCCTGATCAAATCGACCGGCACCGCCGTCGGCCCGGAAGCTCGGGCTGCCCCCGCGGCGGACTCGTTCGCTCCCTGCACCTGGTGCACCGGCATCACCTTCCTAGAGAGGCCCTTGCCCGTTGGCTTCTTGGCCACGGCAGCCGGGACTGGTTCGGCACGCAAGACCTCTGTATAGACAAACTTGTCGCAGGCCTGCACGAACGCATCCGGCGTCTTGCGCTCGCCAAAGCCGTAAACCGTCAATCCTTCTTCGCGCAGACGCTGGGCGAGGCGCGTGAAGTCGCTGTCGCTCGACACCAGGCAGAAGCCGTCAAACCGGCCCGTGTACATCAGATCCATCGCATCGATGATCAGCGTCGAGTCCGTCGCGTTCTTGCCGCTGGTGTAGGCGAATTGCTGCATTGGCTGGATGGAATGCTGCAGCAATACCTTCTTCCAGCCCGACTGCTGCGTCGAGGTGAAGTCGCCATAGATACGGCGCACGCTGGCCGTGCCGTATTTCGCTACCTCGTCCAGCAGCCCGCCAATGGCGGACGGCTGCGCGTTGTCGGCGTCGATGAGGATCGCTAGGCGGCGGGTGTCGGCGGCCTTCGAGCCGTTTTTGCTGGTCATTGCCGTGCCTCCAGAATCAAAGGATCAGCGTGTGTCGGGAGGCATCTGCCGCTTACAAGAATCAATTTTTCCCGAGGTTTCGCCCATGTCCCTTCGCTAAGCCGCAGCCCGCTCATTGATTTCCGCCACGATTCCGACAATCGCTTGGGCATCGCCATCCCCGAACGCGCCGTCGAGACCTTCGTAGTGGACTGATGTGAAGGGCGGCTCATAGAGCTGACCTGCGTCCAAGACACCATGCCGCGTCAGCCGCTCAATGATCATTTCAACGAAGCGGATCTGCTGGCTGCTGTAGCGATTCTCGTCGAGGAAGCGACCGAAGGCTTCCTTGGCGGCATTGCGATCAAGCCCCACCAGCGAACGGATGAACACCAGTAGCGACGTTTCAGCGCCGTAGCACTGCTCGAAACGCTCGCGGCTTTCCACCACATCGGATTCGTAGACGAATCGCTCCAACTCGTGGAGGTCCGTAGGTGTCAGCGGCTTGTTGTGCCGCAGCTTGGCGATCGCAATGTGGTTTTCATTGGCGCGGATATAAGCCTCAACCTTGCGCTTGTATTGGGCAACGTTGATGCCGGTACTGAAATCCTTTAGCTGGACCTCGACCGATTCGCCGATCTCGTCAGTCAGGACGGTATAGACCGGGCCGATCGCCTTGCGCTCGATGAACTTGATCAGCCCTCGCAGACGGCGCCGGACGTGCTCGATCATCGGAAGGGTGATGTCCTTCCAGAACGCTTGGGTCTGGATCTCCTGGATCAGCGTCAGCTGTTCCTTCACTGCGGGAATCGCTTCCATAGTTTCGAGCTGGCCCGCCACTTCAATGACCCTGTCGCGGTGACGGATGAAGTCGCGCGTCGCATTGATCAGGGCCACTTGCAGACCGAGGCAGCCCAGGTCGAAGAGCTTGGCGGTGATGTGCTCCGCCTCCTGCTCGCTAGGCAGGCCAGCGACGTGGTCGCGGAGCTCGACCAAGGTCGTCTCACCCAACTGATCCCATTGCTCGCGCTGAGCGAATCGGGTCACGTGCTCGCGCTCCGGCCGGACGATGAAGTTGTTCAAATTCATCGCCGCGACCTCGCCGTGGAGGTGATCAATGAGGTCCTGGCGCAACGAACCCAGCGCGTCGTAACCGCCGCGGTCTTCAGCCGCAGCGCGTGCATCGTCCCGCTCGCCCTTGGCCGGCAGCAGCGCCAATAGCTCCAACCGGCGCTTGAACAGGCGCTTGCCTAGCGGTTCGTTCATGGGCGACACCGCGCCTGCCGGGTTCTCGTTGAAGTATTCGAAGTTGCCGCAGAAGTCGAAGATGAAGAACTCCTGCTTGTCCTGCTCCGGGCCAAACAGGTTCGGACACAGCCGCGTACCGCGACCGATCATCTGCAGGAACTTCACCTTCGACCGCACCGCCTTGAAGAAGACGAGGTTCACCACCTCGGGCACGTCGATACCGGTGTCCAGCATGTCCACCGAGATCGCGAGCTGCGGGAGCTTGGGCGGGATGCTGAAGTCGTCGATCAGTGTCTGCGCGTACTTCACCGCGTGGGTGATTACCCGCGCAAACTCGCCCTTGTAGTGCGGGTAGTTGTGATCGAAACGCTGGGCGATGAACTCGGCGTGTCGCTGGTTGACGGCGAAGATGATGGTCTTGCCAAGCTTGTCGCCTCCGTCGACCTTCAGACCTCGCTCCATCAGGTGCTTGAGCATCAGGTCGACGGTGTGTTCGTTGAACAGCTTCTTGTTGACCTCGGAGGCACTCACCGCCGTGGGCACTTCGCCCTCTTCTTCCTGGCCCGCGCGGTCGCCCCAGTCGAGCGACTCCCAGTGCTCCTTCTCGTCGTCGGGCAGGTCGTCGTACTTGACGCCCTCGCGCACGAACTTGATCGGCACCGAGTGCGACTTCGGTGGCACGAGGTAACCGTCGGCCACAGCCTCGTCCAGGCCATAGGCGTCGGTGGGCACGCCCGTCTCCAACCCGAACAGGTGATAGGTGTCGCGGTCCACCTCACTGCGCGGGGTGGCGGTCAGGCCGATCAGGTAGCTGTCGAAGTAGCGGAAGATCGCGCCGTACTTCTGGTAGACGCTGCGGTGTGCCTCGTCGATGACGATCAGGTCGAAGTGACCGATGCCGTATTTGCGGCGGTCGCCTTCCATCTCTTCGATCAGGCCCATCATCGTCGGGTAGGTGGACAGGAACACCTGCCCCTGCCCGTCCTTCTCGGTGACCAGATTGACCGGGCTGGAGTCGGGTAGATGCTTCTTGAACTCGCCCGTCGCCTGATTCACCAGCGCCACGCGGTCGGCGAGGAACAGCACGCGCTTGACCCAGTTGGCGCGCATCAGCAGCTCCACCAGCGCGATGGCGGTGCGGGTCTTGCCGGTGCCGGTGGCCATGGTTAGCAGACCGGCGCGGCGCCCTTGCGTCAGCGACTCGGTCATCGCGCGGATAGCGCGGTGCTGATAGGGGCGCTCGACGATGGCGTTGTTGACCTTCAGATCGCGCAGCGGCACCTGCAGCTGGCGACGCTGGATCGCGCGTTCCAGTTCGGCGCGGGTGTAGAAGCCCTGCACTTCACGCGGCGGCGCGCGGCGGTCGTCCCACAGCCAGGTCTTGTGGCCGTTGGTGTAGAAGATCAGCGGGCGCTGGCCCTTCATTTCCTCCAGGCAGTCGGCGTAGAGCTTGGCCTGCTGCCGGCCCACATCCGGATCGCTGAAGCTGCGCTTGGCTTCCACCACCGCCAGCGGCTTGCCGTCCGCGCCCCACAGCACGTAGTCAACGAAGCCCTCGCCGGGGCCGTTGGGCATGCCGGTGACCGGCACCTCGATGCTGGCGTTGTCGCCGATGACCCAGCCGGCCTCACGCAGCAGCACGTCGATGAAGAAGCGGCGGGTGTCGGCCTCGTCGTAGTCGTGCGTGTCCGGCACCGCGATGTTGGCGGCCTTGGCCTGCGCCAGCTCGGCACGCAGCGCGGCCAGCTCGGCATTGACCTGCGCAAGCGCTGATTCGCGCTCGGCCAGTGTGGCGGCGGCCTCGGAAATGTTGGCCTCGCGCGCCTCGATCTGCGCGTGCTGCGCCTCGATCTCCTCGTGGAACTTGGCTTCCTGCTTCTTCAGCTCGTCGCGGGTGAAGGCCACCGCCTCGTCGGCGCGCACCAGCTGCGGCACGCGCTTGTCGTCCCACTCCGCGACGATGCTCTTGGGGTCGCTGGCACGGGTGTAGGTGCGCGCCAGCCAGAAAAGCACATGGAACAGCTCGTGCACCAGCCGCAGCGCGTCGCCGCTGCCGATGCGCTGATTGCCGTGCACCGCCTGGTTGCCGAGCTTCTGGATCAGCCGCGCCTTCTGATGGATGTGCGGCGGCAGCAGCTTCTCGAACGCCGGCTGGGTCAGCAGCACACCCAAGCTGTTGTCGTACGGCATCCGCAGGTCGCGGTCGTTCTCGTACAGCCAATGCACCGCCTGCTCCAGCGCATGGCGGGTGCGCATGCAGCAGGCGCGCGGATCGGAATGGACCAGTTGCTCCGCTCCTTTAGCCGGCTCGTAGAGCTGTTTGAATTCGGATTGGAGGAACTGGAAATTGCTCATGACGGGCTTACTCTCGGGGCAGCGTGGCCGGAGAATGCGCGTTGTTGAATGCTGGTGAACAAGGAGTTCAAGTGGTCCAAATGTGCGAGCTTGCAAGCGCGCAATTTGTAGATGGAATCAACGATCTCACCGAAACGAGCTTGTTCTTGAAGCGGCGGCATCAGGATCTTGATAGCTTTGAGCGCGAAGATCTTTAGTTCTGCGAACGTTGTCCCCGAAGCTATCTTCGAATAGTTCGCAAAAAACAGCTGTTTTAGGTGAAACCTGAGGTATGAGCTGTTGAGTTGCGATCTGCCCGACTTGATCCATAGCACCCTTCCATCCTTGAAATAGAACGGGCTGTCATCTGTTACGAGGTGAATTCGACCGTCGTGGCAGATCGATGGCAATAGAAGGTCGCCCTGCTCTGGGACGCCAGATTGACCCTTCAGTCTCTCGTAGTGTTCCCAGGTGATGAATAGTCCCGGAGTTATCGGCTTCCCTTCCCCCAATTGGCCGATCTCCGTTCCTCGATAGAACGGTACCCCCGTATCGACTAGCTCTTCTGCAAATACACGGTTACTTGAACCGACATCGCAGACCTCCCCCAGTTGTGTTTCATTCCAACCCATTGGGTTCGTCACCGGGTCTCCGAACATGTCGAGGAACACGGACTGCAGTAGCTGTTCGAGCTTGGCGATAGCTTCGCGGCGCTTGGCGCGCAGCGCTTCAGCCTTATCCAGAATCGTCGCAATGCGGCGTTGCTCGCCCTGCGACGGCAGCAGGATTGGCTTTGCGTAGGCGTCATTTCGATTCAAACCTGGAATCGCAGCCGCTCGGTTTAGCTCCGTCAAGCGCAGGCTAGCCATGGCATGAAAAAGCCATCGGAGGTCTACATCAGTGCAGGTCTTATCGACATAGTAGGTCGTGTCGATAGGCCAACAGGACGATTCGGAATAATTGAGCTCGCCCAGCGACCCTTTTCGTCCGACGACAATGGTCGCCCCTTCAGTTATGGCAGCGCTGTGTCGCCCAACTACTCCGTTCGATCCAAAGACGTCGTACTCGCCACTATTTTCGCGCGAAGCGGCTGACAGGCTCTTGCCGTACTTGAGTTCGCAGATGTCGCCAAGCGTCACCATACTCACTTCAGCATTCCCTCCAACTCCTCCATGCCACGCATGATCTCCGTTTCCAGCGTCTTCAGCTCGACCAGAATCTTCTGCGGTGACTCGTGCTGCACCGCTTCGTGTACAACCTGCTTGTAGCGGTTGATCGACAGGTCGTAGTCGTTGGCGGCGATCTCGGCCTTGGGCACCAGGAAGCTCTGCTCGGTGCGGGCGCGGCCGACCTCCTTGTCGCGGTGCTGCCAGCGCTTGAGGAGGTCAGGCAAGTTGTTGAGCTCGTGCTTGCTGGCATCGAGCGGATTGCGCTTGTCGTCCAGCGAGTATCCGTCGGCCTGCATGCTGTAGAACCAGACGTGGTCGGTGCCGCCGGAGTTGGTCTTGGTGAACAGCAAGATGGCGGTGGACACGCCCGCATAAGGCTTGAACACGCCCGAGGGCATGGAGACGATGCCGTCCAGTTTATGGTCCTCCACCAACATCCGGCGCAGGGTCTTGTGGGCGTTGCTGGAGCCGAATAACACGCCGTCGGGCACGATCACCGCGGCGCGGCCGCCGGGCTTGAGCAGGCGCAGGAACAGCGCGAGGAACAGCAGCTCGGTCTTTTTGGTCTTGACCATCTGCTGCAGGTCCTTGGCCGTGCTCTCGTAGTCGAGCGAACCGGCGAAGGGCGGGTTGGCGAGGATCAGGCTGAACTGTCCTTCGACGCCGGCGTGGCTCTGGCTCAGCGAGTCGCGGTTCTCGATGGCCGGGCTCTCCACGCCGTGCAGCAGCATGTTCATGCTGCCCACGCGCAGCATGGTGCTGTCGAAGTCGAAGCCGTAGAAGGTGTCGTGGTTGAACCGCTTGGCCGCCTTCTTGTCGGCGTAGATTTCCTGCTCGTGGTGCTGCTGCAGGTACTCGGCCGCCGCCACCAAGAAGCCTGCAGTTCCGCAGGCCGGATCGCAGATGGTGTCTGACGGCTTGGGCGCCATCATCTCGACCATCAGCTTGATGATGTGGCGCGGGGTGCGGAATTGGCCGTTCTGCCCGGCGCTGGCGATCTTGCCGAGCATGTATTCGTAAAGGTCGCCCTTGGTGTCGCGGTCCTCCATTGGGATCGCGTCGAGCATGTCCACCACCTTGGCCAGCAGCGCCGGCGTGGGGATGGTGAAGCGGGCGTCCTTCATGTGTTGCGAGTAAGTCGAGCCTTCGCCCTCGCCCAGCGACTTGATGAAGGGGAACACCCTGTTGGCCACCACGTCATACATGGCGGCCGGGTCGCCCATCTGCTTGAACACCGACCAGCGCAGCTTTTGCTGCTTGCTGTTGAAGATCGGGCTCTCGACTTCGCGCTTGAGTCGGTTGGCTTTCTTCTCTTCCTTGGTGTGCAGCTCGTCCAGGCGCTTGATGAAGAGCAGGTAGGTCATCTGTTCGATGACCTCCATGGGATTGGAAATGCCGCCACTCCAGAAGGCATTCCAGATGGAGTCGACTTGGGACTTGATGGTTCCGGTGATCACGTTATGCGTTGCCTGCTGCGGTGAGAGCGCGGTTGCGCGCCTCAGGATGATTCGGAAGTGCGGACGATGCTGTGGCCGTCCTTGTTGTAGAGCCCGTCGTATTTGCCGTCGGCGTCGCATAGACGCACCGACCATCCCTTGCCGAAGACATGTCGGTAGACGTCTTCGACGTCGTCCAGCAATTGACCGTTTACAACACGGTTCGCGCCGGTTCCAGGCGGAGCAACGCGAAACGCCCAGCGTCCCGTTTGCCGCTCTACCGAGCGATACGGGAACAACCGCCGCCCCGACTGGTGTTCGAACCAGAAGCGATCACTGATCGACTCAAGGCGGCTAGGGCGCTTCGGCATCGGCGTTTCCGGTATCGCTGGGCTTGTCGATGATATGTCCAGCGACGGGCCAACGCTGGGTGCGGTTGCGCACGCTAGGCGCCTCTGCAAGAATCCGCCCCGCTCCACCGCCGACACGACGTCGGCGAAGACTTCGAAGACCGCAAGGAAGGCGGCGGGGCAACGGGCCCGGGTCGGCATTCGGCCGGACGGGTGACCCACCACAAGGAACGCAAAGGAGCTTGCACGTGACCACACAGAATCTTTTGAGCCTCACCCTGTCGGACGCGCAGCTGTCCGCGATCGACACCGCATTGAACGACCTCGAATCGCACCTGTCGGGGCTGGCCGCGCTGGAAGCCGGCAAGCGCAGGTCGCTGGCACGCATGGGCGGCAAGAGCGAGGCGTTCTGCCGGCAGGCGTTGACCGCGCTGGAGCAGAACCCGCAGGTGGTGCCGCCCAGCCTGAAGGTGACCGAGGCGCGCGCCGACCTGGACGCGATCGATCGCCTGCGGCCGCGGCTGCAGCGCCTGCAGCGGCTCACCGAGCGCGCGCAGGATTCGGAAACGATGCTGGGCAGCGACGTGATGAGCTGCGCGCTGCAGGGCTATGCACTGCTGAAGGTGGCGGGCAAGAACCAGGGGCTGGAAACCCTGCGGAAGGAGCTGGGTTCGCGCTTCGCGAAGGGCCCGCGCAGCACGCCGCCCGCGCCCGCGCCGGGCGGCCCGGTCACCCTGCCGCAGCATCCGCTGATCGATGCCGCCTGATCGGTTCCCGCCCGGATAACGAATAAAGCCGCAGCGATGCGGCTTTTTGTTTGTCGCTCGCCGCGTCTGAGGGCACGCGCCCCGCTGGGAGCGGCGGCCGTTCCACTCGGCACGACAACGCCCGCGCTCTTTTCGGCTCTACCGCCGCACCCCGCGGCGCGCGTGCTCCCGGCGGTGCCGGGCGTGCCGCTCCACGCGGCTCCGCACCCGCTCGTCGCGCCATGCGTGCCGATTCGTCGCTAGTCCGTGCGCGTTTGCGCGCCATGACAGGCGCGTCCGGCGCCTGGCGTGCGGGTTTCTGCGCCGGCGCTGCCGCCCTGCCGGCCACACGCGCCCGTTTTTGCGGCATCTGCACCGCCCGCGGTGGCCAGGCTTCAGTGGTCCTGTGCGCGGGCTCCCGATTGCCCCAACGCCGTGCGCCCGGGCGCCCCATCCTGCGCCCGCCCCATAAACCGCAACCCTACCCCCGGCTCCGTGGCGATCCAGCGCGGATCCGCCGCGTCGTCGCCCAGCTTCTGGCGCAGCTTGCTGACGAGGATGCGCAGGTAGTGGGTGTCGTGCTGGTGCGTGGGCCCCCACAGCTCGCGCAGCAGTTGCGGCTGCGTCACCACGCGCCCGGCATGGCTCACCAGCAGGGCGAGCAGCGCGTATTCCTTGCGCGTCAGCGGCAGGGCTTCGCCATCCAGGGTGACCATGCGCTGGGCCGCGTCGACGCGCAGCCTGCCGTCGTCGAACACTGCGGGTGCATCGGCGCCGGTGACGGCCAGCCGCAGCAGCACGCGGATGCGCGCCATCAGTTCCTTGATGCCGAACGGCTTGGTCACGTAGTCGTTCGCGCCGGCATCCAGCACGGCCACCTTTTCTTCTTCGTTCGCGCGCGCGGTGAGCACGATCACCGGCACGTCGGACCACTGCCTTATTTCGCGCAGCACGTCGATGCCGTCGCGGTCGGGCAGGCCCAGGTCCAGGATGACCACGTCGGCGCCCTCGGTGGCAAGCGCCGCCAGGCCGTCGGCGCCGTTGGCGGCGAGTTGCACCTCATGCCCCTGCGCGCGCAGCGAGATGTCCAGAAAGCGACGGATCTGCACTTCGTCGTCGATCACCAACACGCGGGCGGGCACGGCGTTCATGCGGTTTCGCCCGTCGGCAGTGTGAGCAGCACGCGCGTGCCGCCGCCGGCCGGCGCGTCGATGGCGATGCGGCCGCCGTGCGCCTGCAGGATGGCGCGCGCGATCGCGAGCCCCAGCCCGGTGCCGGGCGGGCCGTGGTCGCCGCGCGCGACGCGATGGAACATGTCGAACACGCGTTCGCGTTCGTCGACGGGAATGCCCGGGCCGTGGTCGCGGATCGCGATGTCGACATGGTCGTTCGATGACTGCACGTCGATCTGCACGGGGTGGGCGTCGCCGCCGAACTTCAACGCGTTGTCGATGACGTTGTGCAAAGCCTGCTCGATCAGCGCGCCCTGCACGAACACCCCCGGCGCATCCGGCGGCAGGCGCACGTCGATCCTCGCGCCGGGGCGGTGCCGGCGCACGCGGGCGATGGCCGCACCGATCAGTTCGTCCACGCCGATGGCATCGCGCACGAGGGCGATGCCTTGGTCGAGCCGGGTCATGTCCAGCAGGTTCTGGATGTAGCCGTCGAGCCGCAGGCCTTCCTCGCGCACGGTGGCGAGCAGCGCGCGCTGGTCGTCCGCGCTCATGCGGGGGCCCCAGGCTTCCAGGCTTTCGGCGGCGCCGATGATCGACGCCAGCGGCGTGCGCAGGTCGTGCGACACCGACGCCAGCAGGCCGCTGCGCAGGCGCTCGGCTTCGGCGGCCACGCGCTGCGCTTCCAGCTCCGCTACCAGCCGCGTGCGCAACAGGGCCTGTGCAACGTCATCGGCCATCGCGAGGGCCGCCTCGCGCTCGGCGGGGTCCAGCCGCGGCAGGCCGTCGGGCAGCTTGAGCCCGAGCATGCCGAACACGCGGTCCGGCGCCCGCAGCGGCAGGAACCACCAGCCCTGGTCTTCGACGCTGTACGAGCGCCGGCCACGCCCGGCCTGCACCGCCACTTCGGGATCGAGGCGCAGCCACACGTCGGCGCCGAGTGCATGGCGGAAGCCGTCGCGTGCGGCGTCGACCACCGCCGCTTCGTCCGCCGCGATGGCGAGTTGCTGCCCGAGCGCCTGCCGCGCGGCCGCATGGCGTTGCGCCTCGTGCAGGGCGTCCACCTTTTCGGCCAGCCGCGCCGCAAGGCGCCCCGCCAGCAGGGCGGCCGCGAGGAACAGCAGCACCGTGGCCACGCCGTGCCGAGCGGCGATGTACAGCGTGTAGCGCGGCTCGAGGAAGAAGAAGTTGTAGGCGAGGAAACACAGCAGCGCGGTGAGCGCGGCCGGGCCCGCGTACGTGCGCGAAGCCACCAGCAGCACGGCCAGCATGAACACCAGCGACAGGTCGTTGACGCCCAGCCACCGCTGCGCGAGGTGCGCCACGATCGTGGCGCCCACGCTGCCCGCCACCGCCAGCGCATAGGCGGCAACCCGGCGATCGGCATGGGTGAGCGGCATTTCCACGACGGCGCCATTGTCGCCTTTCGCGGGCGCCGTGCGTTTGCACGAAGCGCCGGTGCCGCGAAATTTACGGTGAATTTACGCGCCGACGCGGGGGCACGCCTATCGGTTTTACGCGGCGCGGGCGGACACTTTCGTCCCCGGATTTTCGTGCCGTTTTCCATGCAGATCGCGTCGTCACCGTCGGCCCCGCAGCACCGCTTCGGCCGCCTGATGCTCGGCGCGCTCGGCGTGGTGTTCGGCGACATCGGCACCAGCCCGCTGTACACGGTCAAGGAAGCGTTCCTGCCGCATTACGGGCTCACGCCCGACGCGCCCACGGTGCTGGGCGTGCTGTCGCTGGTGTTCTGGGCGTTGATGGTGGTGATCACGGCGAAGTACGTCGGCGTGATCATGCGCACCGACAACCAGGGCGAAGGCGGCATCATGGCGCTCGCCGCGTTGGCCGAACGCACGCTCAAGCGCACGCGCGGCATCTTCGTGGTCGGCGTGCTCGGTGTGTTCGGCGCGGCGCTGTTCTTCGGCGACGGTGTGCTCACCCCGGCGATCTCCGTGCTGTCGGCGGTGGAAGGCCTCGAGGTGGCCGCGCCCGCGCTGCAGCCGTGGGTGCTGCCGGTAACGCTGGGCGTGCTGCTGGTGCTGTTCGCATCGCAACGCTTCGGCACCGACGCGGTCGGCAAGGCGTTCGGGCCCGTGCTGATCCTGTGGTTCGCGGCGCTCGCTGCCATCGGCGTGCACGGCATCGCGATGACGCCGCGCGTGCTGGCCGCGCTGAACCCGTTGTGGGCGGCGCGCTTCTTCATGACGCACGGGCCGCACGGCTTCTTCATCCTCGGCGCGGTGGTGCTGGCCGTCACCGGCGGCGAGGCGCTGTACGCCGACATGGGCCACTTCGGCCGTCGCCCGATCCAGTGGGCATGGAACCTCGTCGTGCTGCCCGCACTCACCCTCAACTACCTCGGCCAGGGCGCGCTGATCCTGGCCAACCCGCGCGCCATCGACAATCCGTTCTACCTCGGCGTGCCGGCCTGGGGCCTGTTCCCGATGATCGCGCTGGCCACCGTGGCCACCGTGATCGCCTCGCAGGCGGTGATCAGCGGCGCGTACTCGGCCACGCGCCAGGCCGTGCAGCTCGGCTACCTGCCGCGCATGACCATCCGCCAGACGTCGAGCGCAGCCTACGGCCAGATCTACGTGCCGACCATCAACTGGATCCTCATGGCCGGCACGATGGCAACGGTGATCGGCTTCGGCAGCTCGACCGCGTTGGCGACGGCCTATGGCGTATCGGTCACCGGCACGATGCTGATCACCAGCGTGCTGCTGATCGTGGCCACGCGCCACAAACCGGCGTTCCCGGCGCTGGTGTTTTGGCCGCTCGCGGCCGTGTTCGTGCTGGTCGACATCGCCTTCCTGGGCGCCAACCTCGCCAAGTTCTTCGACGGTGCGTGGTTCCCGCTGTTGCTGGGCATGATCGTGTTCGTGGTGCTGCGCACCTGGCGTCGCGGCCGCGAGCTGCTGCAGGCCGCGGTGCGCGAGGACGGCGTGCGCGTCGACGAGTTCCTGCCCGCGCTGATGCTGTCGCCGCCCACGCGCGTGGAGGGAACCGCGGTGTTCCTGACCTCGCAGCCCGACGTCGTGCCGAAGGCGTTGTTGCACAACCTCAAGCACAACAAGGTGCTGCACCAGCGCAACGTGCTGCTGACGGTACAGACCTGCCCGGTGCCCTTCGTGGCGCCCGCCCAGCGGCTCTCGCTGCAGCGCATCTGCGACGGCTTCCATCGCGCGACACTGCGGTTCGGCTTCGTGGAAATGCCGGACGTGCCACTGGCGCTGATGCGCGCCGCCGACCACGGCGACGTGAGCTTCGACCCGATGGAGACCACGTATTTCGCGAGCCGCGAAACGGTGGTCGCCAGCCCCCGCCGCGGCATGCCGATCTGGCGCGACCACGTGTTCGCCTTCATGCATCGCAATGCCGCGGCGGCCAGCAACTTCTTCCGCATTCCGGGCAACCGGCTGGTCGAGGTTGGTTCGCCGGTGGAAATCTAGGGCGACGTCCCGGCCTTGGGCCGTCTGCGCCGGCGCGGGGTGTCACGAGATTCGTCGCGCGGGCCGCGATAGGGACCGGTGGCTGCAATGAGACTTCCGGGGTCCAGCGCAGGCTGGCCCGCGGCGGAATCACTGCGCACGATCGTGCGTGTTACCGCTTATGGCTCGGGATGCGGCGGCGCGGCTATTCGGCGTCGCTTTCTCGGCAGCGTTTGCGCGCTGCGGCGCACGCATGCCGTTTCGTCGGGCACGCGCGCGGTGGTGAGTGCCATCGTTACCGCACGCGGCGGCACGCATGGCACCGAGGCACCGCGCGTGACTTTGCCCACGGCAATCGCCGACGCGGCAACGCACGTGCCCCGCCGCCGTCAGGCCCTGGCGTCGGCCACTGCAGGGACCGCCGGAACCCGCAGCTCGAACGTCGACCCGAGGCCCGGCCCCGGGCTCGACGCGGTGAGGCTGCCGCCATGCAACTGCGCCAAGCTGCGCGCCAGCGACAGGCCGATGCCCAGGCCGCCGTAATGGCGCTCGGGCGTGGCGTCGGCCTGTGCGAACAGGTCGAAGACGCGTGCCAGCAGGTCGGCATCCATGCCGACCCCGGTGTCGTGCAGGCGCACCACCGCGTCGCCGTCCTCCACCGTCGTCGACAACGTGATCGTGCCGCCCGCCGGCGTGTACTTGGCCGCGTTGGTCAGCAGGTTGGTGAGCACCTGCGTCAGGCGCACGGGGTCGGCGTCGAGCACCACGTTGGTGACGGCATCGCCGAGCAGAAGCGTGTGGCCATTGCGATGCACGACCGACTCCGTCTGTTCGACCGCGGACGCGATGACGTCCGACAGTCGGACATGACGCCGCTGCAGCGCGGTCAGGCCGCGCGTCACGCGCGACACGTCGATCAGGTCTTCCACCAGGCTGCGCATATGCACGGTCTGGCGATCGATGATCTCCGCCGCTTGGCGCACTGTAGCTTCGCGATCGGGCGCCATGCGCAGCAGTTGCACGGCGGTGACGATCGGCGCGAGCGGGTTGCGCAACTCGTGCGCAAGCGTGGCCAGGAACTGGTCCTTCTGGCGGTCGGCTTCGCGCAGCGCGGCTTCGCTGCGCTCGAGCATTTCCTGCGCGCGCTTGAGGTCGTCGATCTCCGTGCAGGTGCCCATCCAGCGCACGATCGCGCCGCCGGCGTCACGCACCGGCAGTGCGCGGCCCAGCACCCACTGGTAGGCCCCGGTGCGGTCACGCAGGCGGTACTCCACCTGGTACGGCTCGCCGGTGGCGAGGCTCTGACGCCAGCGCGACCATGCGCCGGCCTGGTCGTCCGGGTGGAACATGCCGGCCCAGGTTTCGCCATCGTTGGAGCCCAGCGGCACGCCAGTGAAGTCGTACCAGCGCTGGTTGTAGTAGTCGTGGAAACCATCGGCACGCGTCGACCAGATCATCTGCGGCACGAGGTCGGCGATGGTGCGAAAGCGCGCTTCGCTCTCGCGCGATGCGGCCAGCGCGGTTTCGCGATCGGTAACGTCCGAGCCCTGCACGAACACCGCATCCACCGCGCCGTCGGCACCGGGCACGGGCTGATAGACGAAGTCGACGAAGCGCGTGCGCTCCATGCCGTGGGCGTCACGCAATGTCGCTGCTACACCGCGGCCGACGAAGGGCTCGCCCGTTTCGCGCACGCGGTCGAGCAGCTGGTAAAAGCCCTGGCCGTCGATCTCGGGCAGCACTTCGCGCAGCGGCAGGCCGACGAAACCCGTGCGACCCACCAGCGCCTCGTAGGCTTCGTTGGCGATCTCGAACACGTAGTCGGGTGCGCGCAGCACCGCCATGAAGCCCGGCGCCTTGTCGAACAGGTCGTCGAGGAACGACAGGCGTGCCGACAGGCGTACGTTGTCGCGCTGCACTTCGGCGGCGCGCAACAGCACGCCGGTCTGGAGCTGGTCCTGCGTCACGCCGGTGGCTTCGCGGGCGCGGCGCACTGCCTCTCGCAGGCGGTGGACTTCGGTCACGTCCATCGTGTGCTGCATCACCGCCGTCACGTTGCCGGCGGTGTCGCGCACGGGCGTGTGCGTCGCGCTCCAGAAGCGCACGTCCGACACCGTTCCGTCAACGGTCTCGGTGTTGATGGTGTATTCGACAAGTGCCAGCGTGTCGCGTTCGCCGGTCTGCAGCGCGCGCTCCAGCGAACGGCGAAGCACGGCGGCCTGCGACGTGCCGTCGTCGTTGACGTCGCCGGGAAACAGGTCGAACAGGTGCCGGCCAATCAGCTGGTCGCGTTGAAGGCCGGTGAGAAGCTCGTAGGCGTCGTTAGCGTCAAGAAAGTGCAGCTCGCGGTCCAGCACCATGTAGGCGTTCGGCGAATGCCGGAACAGCGCGTCGAAAGGGAGGGTCACAGCGGGTTCCGGCGGGATCGCCGGACAGTATGAGTGCCGGTCATGATCCACACCCGTGCCGTCGAGCTGAATTGTTCACCGTGTCGCGATTCCGCACGCGGATAGGCGCCGCGCGCGGTGCGACCGCCCACGCGAAAGCCCCACGACGCATGCCGATACGCTCACGGCGGCGGGCGGCGGAACAGGTTCGCCGCGAAGACCAGCAACGCGGCCAGCACCAGCAGCGCGCCCGGCCCCACCACCGGGCCCGCCCACGGCTTGCCGCTGATCGAGCCGTAGATGCCGATCGGTAGCAGCACCGACCCGAGCAGGTGCAGCACGTAATGTGCGGCCAGCCAGCGCGACGGGATGTCGGGTCGGCTGTTGTAGAACAACCCGGCGAGGAACATCAGCACGCCGCCGGCGAGGTTGAGGTGCGCATGCACCGGCGCGAAGGTGAAGTTCTGGGTCATGCCCATGTGCATGCCCATTGCGATGCCCACGATCAGCAGCACGATCGACGTTCGCAGGAATAGCGTGCCGTTCATTGGTGTTCCTTCTGGTGGCGCGCTCCCCAGCACGCTGCGGCCATGGTGCCGACGCGCGGCCGGGCGCGAGCGCCGCCGGTCGGCACGCTCAGGGGGCTCCGCTATGCGCCGGGCGGACCTCGCGAACCCTGCAGCAGCGCCGGCACCTCGTCCGCAGGAACCGGCCGCGAGAACAGGTAGCCCTGTCCGTGATCGCAGCCCGCGGCGAGCAGGAACTGGCGCTGCGCTTCCGTCTCGATGCCCTCGGCGATCACGTCCAGCCCCAGGCTGTGGGCGAGGCCGATCACCGCGCGCACGATGCTGGCGTCCTCGGCGTCGTCGGGCAGGTCCTGCACGAACACACGATCGATCTTGAGCGAATCGATCGGCAGGCGCTTGAGGTAGGCCAGGCTCGAATAACCGGTGCCGAAGTCGTCGACATGCACGCGGCCGACCACCGCGCGCAGGCGTTCGAGCGTCTCGCAGGCGAAGGCGGCGTCGGTCATCAGCGCCGACTCGGTGAGCTCGATCTCGAGCTGCGCCGTACGCAGCGGATGTCGCGCCAGGCACGCCTGTACCTTCTCCAGCAGCGAATACACGGGCTCCGCGTGGAGGTCCGGATTCACCGCGGACGGGCGCAGTTGCGCCGCCGACACATTGACCGCGGCGCGCAGGTGTTCGTGGCCGGCGTGCTCCCAGGCAGCCAACTGGCGCACCACCTCGCCGATGACCCAATCGCCGACGTCACGGATCAGGCCGGTGTCTTCGAGCACGTCGATGAACTCGTTGGGCGCGACCAGCCCATGCCCGGGCCGGTTCCATCGCACCAATGCCTCGAAACCGGTGACGCGCCCGCTGCGAAGCTCGACCGCGGGCTGGTAATGCAGGACGAATTCACGCCGCTCGACGGCCCCGCGCAGTGCGTGCTCGAGCGTCCGGCGCTGCTGCGCCTGCTCGTCCAGTTCTGCGGAGTAGAAGGCCAGCCGGTTCCGGCCGCCAGCCTTGGCGTGGTACATCGCCGCGTCCGCGAAACGCACGAGGTCTTCGGGGCTGCCGGAGTCGCGCGGGAAGATGGAGATGCCGATGCTCGGCGTTACGCGGATCTCGTGGCCGTCGACTTCGAACGGCTTGCAGAGCGCCGCAAGCGTGCGCTCGCCTAGCAACGTGGCGGCTTCGATCCCGTCAGGCAGCGAAGCGAGGATCCCGAACTCGTCGCCGCCGAGGCGTGCCACCACGTCGCCGCACGTGGCTATCTCAGAGAGGCGCTTGCCCACCTGCTTCAGCAACGCGTCGCCGACTGTGTGGCCGAGCGCGTCGTTGATCGTCTTAAACCGGTCGAGGTCGAGCGACAGCACGGCCAGCGTCACGCTCCCGGTGGCTGCCGACCCCACCCCGGCGGCCAGCAACTCGCGAAAGCGCACGCGATTGGGCAGGTCGGTGAGCGCGTCGTATTTCGCCTGGCGATCCAGCTCCTGCTGCGCGAGGCGATGCGCGGTCACATCGTGGACAGTGCCGACGAGGTGCGTGCATTCGCCGTCCGGGCCCAGCACCGGCGCGACCATCACTTCGCCGAAACGCAGGCCGGCCGGGTATGGCGACACCTCCTCCCATCGAACCGGGGCGCGGATCGAAATCGCCTCGGCGTAACGTTTCAGCACCAGGTCGAGCGAGGGCGGCGGGATCACATCGGCGACAGCGCGGCCGATGACCTCGTCGGCGTCGAGGCCCGTGGCGCCCAGGAACGCCGGGTTCACGGCGGCAAAGCGCAAGCCGGTCTCGCCGTTCTCGATCAGGTAGACCACATCCTGGATGTGGTCGAAGACCATCCGCAGCGGGTCCTGCTGGCCGCGCAGGGCGTGCGCCAGGTGCGCGGCCGTGCCACGGTCGGGATGGCGATCGTTGGATCGACGCGTTGCCATGCTGCCTCCGACCGGTCCGTTGGCGCCTCGTCGCGGCAGGCGGCTCGCGCGGGGCGGGGGTGGAACGAGAATAACCAGCCGCCGGACGGCGCTCATGACGCGACGTTGACCGGAACCGGCGATGCGCGACGCTCTGCTAGGCTCGCGGCGTCCCGGGGGAGGCGACGCTACATGGCGGCTGAAGCTCGATCGCATTCGCAATTCGCATTGCTTCGCCAGCGGCGCTTCGCACCGTTCTTCCTGACCCAGGCGATCGGTGCGTTCAACGACAACGTCTACCGGCAGGCAATCATCGGGCTGCTGGGTTTCCTCGCGGTCGGCTCGGCAACCACCACGCTGTACGCGAGCCTGGCGCCGGCGGTGTTCATCGTGCCGTTCTTCCTGTTCTCGGCCATCGCCGGGCAGATCGCGGAGAAGTACGAGAAGTCGCGCCTCATCCGCATCATCAACGTGTTCGGAATCGCGGTGATGGCGGTGGCGGCGATCGGCTTCGCGGCGCAAAGCCTGCCGGTGCTGATGATCGCCCTGTTCTTCACGGGCGTGCACGCAACGCTGTTCGGCCCGGTGAAATATTCGATCATGCCCTCGGTGCTGAAACCCGAAGAGCTCACCGGCGGCAACGGGCTGGTGGAAATGGGAACTTCGGTGGCGATCCTGCTGGGCATGCTGGCCGGCGGCGGCATTTTCGCGGCCGGGCATGCCAACGCACCGTATGTCGCGGCGGGCGCCGTGCTCGGGCTCGCGGTACTGGGCTACCTGATGAGCCGCGCGATCCCGGCCGCGGCCGCGAATGCGCCGGGCCTGCGCATAAGCTTCAATCCGTTTCCGGAATCGCTCGCGATGCTGCGCATGGCCCGCAAGCAGCTTGCCGTGCGCAACTCCATCCTGGGCGTCTCGTGGTTCTGGTTCGTCGGCACGGTTCTGACGTCGCAACTGCCCGCATACGCCGAAGTGCACATGGGCGGCCCGCGGCTGTACCTGTTCGCGCTGGCGCTGTTCTCGATCGGTACCGGCATCGGCTCGGTACTGTGCGAAAAGCTGTCGGCGCGCACGGTGGAGATCGGCCTGGTGCCCGTCGGCGCGTTCGGCATCACCGCATTCCTGCTCGATCTCTACTTCGCGCGCACGGGAACGCTGCCCGACACGAACGCGGGCCTGCACGCCTTCCTGGCCCAACCGGGCGCGGTCCGCATCGCGATTGCGCTTGCGGGCGTCGGGCTTTCGGCGGGCATCTTCGTGGTGCCGCTGTTCGCGCTGATCCAGAGCCGCACGCCAAAGGCGGAACTGTCACGCGTGATCGCGGCGATGAACATCCAGAACGCGGTCTTCATCGTGGTCGCCGCGCTGGGCTCGCTGATGCTGCAGCGCTGGCTCGGCTGGTCCACCCCGCAGCTGTTCCTGGCGCTGGCAATCGCCAATGCGTTGGTGATGGGGTGGATCTTCAGCATCGTGCCGGAGTTCGCGATGCGCTTCATGAGCTGGGTGCTGGTGCGCTCGCTCTACCGCCTGCGCGTGCAGGGAATTGAAAACGTGCCGGACGAAGGTGCTGCTGTGATCGTCTGCAACCACGTCAGCTTCATGGATGCGCTGATCCTCGCGGGCGCTATTCCGCGACCGGTGCGATTCGTCATGTATTACAAGATCTTCGACATCCCCGTGATGCGCTGGATCTTCCGCAGCGCGAAGGCGATTCCGATTGCCGGCGGCCGCGAGGACCCGGCCCTCATGCGGCGCGCGTTCGAGCAGATCGATGCCGCGCTGGCCGAAGGCGAGCTGGTGGGCATATTTCCGGAAGGCGCACTGACGAGGGATGGCGCGATGGCGCCATTCAAGTCCGGTGTCGAGGCGATCCTGGAACGGCGCCCGGTGCCGGTGATACCGATGGCCTTGCGCGGCATGTGGTCGAGCATGTGGAGCCGTCGCGACGGTAGCCTCGGCCGCATGCGCCTGCCGCGCCGCCTGCGCGCGCATGTCGAAGTGATCGCGGCGGCGCCCATTTCCGGCGAAGCGGCGACGGCCGAGTCGCTCGAGGCGCAGGTGCGCGCGCTACGCGGGAGTGCGGCCTGACGTTGCGCCCTGCTAGCATCCGGCCGTGCGCAATGTCTGCGCAGACGCGACTCCAGGGGAAACAGAGATGAGCATGCCGCCACCGATCCAGCCGCCGCCGATGTCCGCCCAGCCGGGTGGCGTGCCGGTTCCGAACCACCTCGTCTGGGCGATCGTGATCACGATCGTCTCGTTGTGCCTGTGCTGCATCATCGGCACGATCCCGGGCATCGTGGCGATTGTCTTCGCCTCCAAGGTCAACGGCGCGCTCGATCGCGGCGACTTTGCGGAAGCGCGTCGTTCGTCCGACACCGCCAAGCTCTGGTGCTGGATCACGACCGGCCTGTGCGCACTCGGCCTGCTGGTCAACATCGGCATCATGGCCAGCGGCGGCATGGCGAGCTACCAGCAGCGCCTGCAGCAGATCCAGCAGATGCAGCAGCACCGGTGATCGCACTGCCGGCCCGTCGCCTTCCGGTCGCCGCCGCGCTTGGCGTGGCGGCAATCGCGGGCGTGGGCCTGCTGTATGCGTTCGACCCGAACGCGGCGTCCAGCCCGTTTCCGGGCTGCCTGTTCCACGCATTCACCGGGCTCTATTGCCCCGGCTGCGGCATGACGCGGATGCTGCACGCGCTCGTACACGGTGACGTGGCGCGTGCGGCATCGATGAACGTACTGGCGCTCGCAGGCCTGCCGGTTTTCGGTGCCTTCATCGTCGAACGCGCGGCGGGGTTCCGCCTGCTCACGGGCGGGGCGAGGAAGGTGCTGTTCGACGGCCGCCTGTGGATCGCCGGCGCGTTGATCTTCGGCGTGCTGCGCAATCTGCCCTGGGCGCCGTTTACCGCGCTCGCACCGGGCTGAGTTTCAGGCGAAGGTCTGCAGCCATTCGCGCACCAGCCAGTGCGCGATCGAAATCCGCGACGGCAGCAGGAACGACGCATCGTCGGTGTCACCGCGCGCCTCGGCATCGAGCGCCTCGGCGATCTCTTCGCGCGTGAACCATCGCGCCTGTTCGAGCTCGTCGGTGCAGACGACTTCGTCGGGCTCTGCAATCGCGACGAAACCCAGCATCAGCGATGTCGGCATCGGCCACGGCTGCGAGCCCAGATAACGGCACTGCGTGACGCGGATGCCGGTCTCTTCCTTCACTTCGCGCGCCACGGCCTGTTCGAGCGTTTCGCCGGGCTCGACGAAACCGGCGACCACGGAGAACCGACGCGCGGGCCATGCCGCCTGCCGGCCCATCAGCAGCCGCGCGCCGTCGCTGACGGCAGCAATGACGGCGGCATCGGTGCGCGGATAGTGCTCGCGTTCGCAACGCAGGCATCGGCCCAGCCAGCCGGCGCGCACGAATTCCACTTCGCCCCCGCAGCTGCCGCAGTGGCGATGGCGAACGTGCCAGTGGTGCAACGCGTGCGCGGTCGCGAACGCGCTTGCCTCGCGCAACGGCCAGTGTGACGCCGCGCTGCGCAGGTCGGTGCGGGGAGTGTCGTCGTCGGTGCAGGTCGCGAACCAGGCGATGCCGTCGTCGGCCATGCCGAGGAACAGCGCGTCAGCGGGCATCGCCGGCCAGGCGTCCCCGCGCACGAGCGCCGGACGGCCGTGGTCATCGCCCGCGGCGCGCC
>NZ_VTRV01000300.1 GCF_008274655.1 Cognatilysobacter lacus
CCTAACACCTGAGTTAAGCCGCGCCGCGAAGCGGCGTCGGCTTGGACGAATTGTTAGGCGCCACCTAGGGCTACCCATGCGCAAATGGCGACTGCACCGAGTGCGACCCAACCCGGATGCCGCCCTCGAGTTCCCACGAGCACGAGGATAGCGCCGCCTGCGTTAGCTGCAACGGCGGCCTGAAGCACGCGCTGCCGCAGCGGAGCCTCGGGCGAATTGGCGAGGCTGAAGAGAATGGCCGCGAAGGCCCAGCCAAAAACCGACGCCAGATGCCAGGTGGCCCACAGGATGCGGATGTTCCGGGCACGCAACGGCGGCGCGCCGAGCTGCGGCACGAAAGTGCCTTGCCGAAGGTGGCGGAAGATGAGCCACTCGCCGAGCGTGGAATGAACAAGGCCAGTGAGCACTGCAAGTACGGCCGCGGCATTAAGCGCTGTCTGCATCAATCTTCCTTGAGCTACCTGTGGCGCCTAACACCTGAGTTAAGCCGCGCCGCGAAGCGGCGTCGGCTTGGACGAATTGTTAGGCC
>NZ_VTRV01000301.1 GCF_008274655.1 Cognatilysobacter lacus
GCGCAGGTTGCGCCGCTGATCGCGGCCAGCGCGCCCCGAGTAGCGCCGCTACTCCCGGTTGTTGTCACGGCGGCTGTTTACGTCTTCCTGCTCGGGCTGCTCGGGCTTGCCGCAGTCGGCCGGGACTGGGCGCGCTTTCTTGGAGCCGTCATCGCGCTGCTGGCGCTGCTCGAGAATGCCCCGCACGTCCTGTCGTTTGGCTCCTTCGCGCTTGCCTGGTTCGCCGCAAAGGCGTGCGGTCTCGCGCTTTTGTACGCGCCGCCGAGCAACCGGTGGTTCCGGCAGGTGGGGCCTAACAATTCGTCCAAGCCGACGCCGCTTCGCGGCGCGGCTTAACTCAGGTGTTAGGCCCCACTGTGGAACACCTCGCCAAGCGCGTAAGAGCTTCGCTGTTACCGCTGCACTCTCCGCTGTAACGCCTCGCGGGCCGCACTCGCCTCGGTAATCGCTGTCCCCACCTTGACCCGCTTGCTCCGTCAAGCGAGCATCCCGTTACCGGCTCCGAAATGGGAGCTAATCGGTGTTAG
>NZ_VTRV01000031.1 GCF_008274655.1 Cognatilysobacter lacus
GGCCGTACGGGCTGGGCGGTCGGTTCATGGGCGGGCACGCGGAGGGAGACCGTCATTGTGGTGCACGGGGCGCCCGGCGTGTCGCGGCGGCCGCGCGCCGCGTCACGATGCGTGTGGCGTCCGGCGGGCTTCGGCCGGCGGGTCAGGCGTGCCCGCCGGCCTCGGGCGTATCGCGTTCAAGCGCTTCCAGCTCATGCGAGACCGCGTCCGGGGAGCGCGTGTACCTGGCCAGCAGTACGTAGAACGCGGGCACCACCAGCAGCGACAGCAGCGTCGAGAACGAGACGCCGAAGATCACCACCACGCCGATCGCCGCTCGGCTTGCCGAGCCCGGGCCGCCAGCAAGCACGAGCGGCAGCGCGCCTACGACCGTTGCGATCGACGTCATCAGGATGGGTCGAAGGCGAACACTCGCGCTCTCCACGATCGCCTGGTGGATCGAGCGGCCCTCGTCGCGCAACTGGTTCGCGAACTCGACGATCAGGATGCCGTTCTTGGCGGCCAGCCCCACCAGCATCACGATGCCGATCTGGCTGAACAGGTTGAGCGTGCCGTGCGTGATCCAGATGCCGAGCAGCGCACCGAGCACGCCCAGCGGCACGGTGAGCATGATCACCAGTGGATGGATGAAGCTCTCGAACTGCGCCGCGAGCACCAGGAACACCACGAGCAGCGCCAGCGCGAACGTGAGCACCACGGCGCCGCCGGCCTGCTGGTATTCGCGCGATTCTCCCTTCCAGTCCACCTGCGCCTGCTGCGGCAGTTCGGCGCGCACGGTGTTCTGCAGGAACGTGATCGCATCGCCCATGCGGTAACCCGGCGACAGGCCCGCGCTGATGGTGATCGCGCGAAGGCGATTGAAGCGGTTGAGGCTGCCGGGCTCCGCGACTTCGCGCAACGTCACCAGGTTTGACAGCGGCACCAGCGCGCCGCCTTTGCCGCGTACCTGGATCGCGGCCAGGTCGGCGGGCGAGCCACGCGTCGCGCGTTCGCCCTGCAGCATCACGTCGTACTCCTCGCCGTTGCGCACGAAGGTGGTGACGCGACGGCCGCCCATCATCGTTTCGAGCGCGTGGCCGATCTCGGTCACGCTGACGCCGAGGTCGGCCGCGCGCGCGCGATCGACTTCCACGTGCATCTGCGGCCGCGTTTCCTTGTAGTCCGAATCGACCCCAAAGAAGCCCGGGTTGTCCTCCATCCGCGCCTGCAGCGCGTCCCGCCACTTCACCAGCTCGCCGTAGTCCGGGCCGCCCAGCACGATGTTCACCGGCTGCCCGCGCGAGCGCACCAGTCCGCCACTCACCTGCGCCGCCACCTTGACGCCCGGCAGCTTGCCGAACTCCTTCTTCAGGCTGTCGGCCACGTCGGCGGTGCTGCGCTTGCGCTTGTCCCAGTCCTGCAGGAACACCGCGATGCGCCCGGTGTGCATCTCCTCGCTCGCGCCGAAGCCACCGGGCACCCGCGGGTTGTAGCGCGCGATTTCCTTGTCCGGCCCCGTGTGCGACGCGATGATCTTCTCGACCTGCTGCACCTGCCCGACCGTGTAGTCGAAGCCGGCGCCCTCCGGGCCCGTGATCGACACCTGGAAGAAGCCGCGGTCCTCGGCGGGCGCCAATTCGCTGGGCACGAGCTTGAACAGGACGAAGCTGACGGCGAGCGCGACGAGCATCAGCAGCCCGAACATCCAAGGCCGCTCGACCGTGCGATCGAGGAACCGCCGGTAACGCGCGCTGGTCGAATCGAGCCGGCGGCTCACCCAGCGAGTCGCCGGGTTCGATGTCTCCTCGCTGTGCGGACGCAGGAACTTCGACGACATCATCGGCGTCAGCGTGAGCGCGACGAAGGCCGACAGCGCGACGGCCCCGGCGAGCGCGACCGACAGCTCGCGGAACAGTCGCCCCGTGTTGCCCTGCATGAACCCGATCGGCAGGAACACCGAAACCAGGACGGCAGTCGTCGCGACCACCGCGAACGCGACCTGCTTGGTGCCGCGCGCGGCCGCCACGAGTCGCGGCTCGCCGAGGTCTGAACGACGCTGGATGTTTTCGAGCACCACGATCGCGTCGTCGACGACCAGCCCGATGCAGAGCACCAGCGCGAGCAGCGTCAACAGGTTGATCGAGTAACCGAACGCATACAGCGGGATGAACGCGGCGACCAGGCACACCGGAACCGTGACGGCCGGGATCAGCGCGGCCCGGAAGCTGCCGAGGAACAGCCAGATCACCACCAGAACCAGCAGGATCGCTTCGATCAGCGTGTGATACACGCGGTCGACCGCGGCATCGATGAAGGTGGTGGTGTCGAACGCCACGAAGATGTCGGTGCCCTTCGGCAGCGAAGGCCGTATCGCTTCCGCAGCGGCACGCGCCGCGCGCGCGACATCGAGCGAGTTCGCGGTCGACGTCTTCACGATGCCCAGGCCGATGTTGTTCTCGCCATTGCTGCGGTAGTACGCGCGTCGCTCGGCGGTGGTCAGCTCGACGCGCGCGACGTCGCCGAGGCGCACCACGTAGCCGTCGTCGCCCTTCCGGAGCGGCACCTGCGCGAAGTCCTGCGGCTGCTGGTAGTTACGCGCCACGCGAAGCGTGAAGTCGCGCGTCTGCGATTCGATGCGCCCGGCGGGAAGCTCCACGTTCTCGGCGCGCAGCGCGGATTCGATGTCCTCGACGCTGATGCCGCGCGCGGCCATGGCGTCGCGGTCGAGCCACACGCGCATGGCGTAGCGCTGTTCGCCGCCGATGCGCACCTGCGCCACGCCATCCACCGATGCCAGGCGATCCTTGATGTAGCGATCCGCGTAGTCGGAGAGCTGCAACGTGTTCATCGACGTGCTGCTCATGTTGAGCCAGATGATCGGATCCGCATCGCTCTCCACCTTCGCGATCTGCGGCGCGTCGGCTTCCTCCGGCATGCGGTCGACCACGCGGCTCACCGCATCGCGGACGTCGTTCGCGGCCGCCTCCATGTCGCGCGACAGCGTGAACTCGATCGAGATCGACGAGCGGCCGTTGATGCTGCGGGAATCGATCGATTCCACGCCTTCGATGCCCGACAGCGCGTCTTCCAGCACCTGCGTGATGCGCGTTTCCACCACGCTGGCCGATGCGCCCGGATAGCTCACGTCCACCGACACCACCGGGGGGTCGATCGCGGGCAATTCGCGCAACGTCAGGCGGCTGAACGCCATCACCCCGAGGGTGACGAGCAGCAGGCTGATCACGGTCGCGAATACGGGGCGGCGGATGGAAAGGTCGGAGAGGTTCATCGCGTCGGGTTCCGGCGCTGCGTGCGCGGGCGGGGACGATCGGGAGCACCGTCCGTGGCGGCGGCGTCTGGCCGCGTGTCTGATGCGCAGTCGGGCACTGCGCGCGCGTGGGTCATGCCGACGGGCCGCGCGCTCCCGTCGATGCGTCGACCACCTTCGCGCCGGGCTTCAGCTTGCCCGTGCCGTCGACCACGATCCGGTCACCGGGCGCCAGGCCCGACACCACTTCGACGCGGCCGTCGCGACGCGTTCCGAGGCCGACGTCCGCGCGTTCGGCCTTGCCGTCGCGCACGCGGAAGACATAGGACTCGGAACCCACCTGCACGACCGAAATCTCCGGCACCAGCAGCGCCGGCCGCTCCGTCCGCGCGATTTCGACCTGCAACAGCATGCCGGGCTTCAGCGCATGCCCGGGATTGGCGAACTGGCCGCGCACGATGAGCGCACGCGTGGCCGGATCGACGCGTGCGTCGACGGTCGACACGGTTCCCTCGAAGCGGCGGCCGGGATATGCGGCGGCGGTGCCGGCGATGCGGTCGCCCGCACCCACCTGCGCGAGCTGGGTCTCGGGCACCGGGAAATCAACGAAGACGGTGGAAAGGTCATCGAGCGTGGTGATCGCCGTGCCCGGCGTGACCAGCGTGCCCGGGCTGACCTGGCGCAGCCCCAGCACGCCGCCGAAGGGCGCGCGGATCACGCGGTCGGCAAGCTGCGCGCGCACCTGCGCCACCCGTGCGACGGCGGCATCACGCGTCGCGCGTTGCATGTCGAGCTGCGAGCGCGCGATCAGTTGCTGCGAAGCGAGCTCGGACTGTCGCCGGTAAAGCTTGTCGGACTCGTTCGCCGACGCCTGCGCTTCGGTCAGCTGGGCCTGCTCGGCCTGGCCGCTCAGCGTGACCAGCGGCGAGCCGGCACGCACGCTGTCGCCGCTCTCGAAATGCACCGCCTGCACCTTCTCGGAGACGCTGGCCGTGATCGTGACCGACTCGCGCGCGCGCACGGTCCCGAGCGCCTGCAGCGTGTCGGCAAAGGGCTGCGTCTGGACCACCTGGGTGGTGACCGTCACCGGGCGGTCGCCGCCGGCCCTGCCTTTCGCGGCATCGCCAGTGGCCGCGGTTTTTCCGCAGCCGCCCAGAAACGCGGCGACGGCAAGGAGGGCGAACGCGGGATTCGATCGCATGCGTATGGGGACAGCGGGAGAACCGGAGATTCTAGCCAGCTCGCCCGTAACGGCCCGTGTCGTCGGTACTGGAAGACGTGACACGCGTGCAACCCCAGTGTTTCGCTGGCGGCATGACCGCGCCTTCCGGACACGAAAACGCCGGCGCTGGGGCCGGCGTTTTCGGATCGAATCGACGTATCAGCCGCCCTGCCACTGCCCCAGCGCGGCGAGGCCGTTGTCGCGCGCACGTGCAAATACCGTGTCCTGGGCCTTGGCGTAGTTGCCCTTCATGTCCTGGCCCCAAAGCTTGAGCGCGGCCTGCTGCATCGCGCGGCCGTACGAGAACGACAGCGGCCACGGCAGCCCGCGGACCTGGTTCATCGCGTTGAGGTGCGCGGTCGCATCCTGGTCGGACTGCCCGCCCGACAGGAACACGATGCCCGGCAGCGTGGCCGGCACCGTGGCCTTCAGGCAACGCAGCGTCGATGCGGCCACTTCCTCGACCGACGCCTTCTCTTCCGCGTCGGTGCCGTGGATCACCATCGAAGCCTTCAGGATCGTGCCTTCCAGCATCACGTTGTGCTCGTACAGCGAGCCGAACAGCGAGCGCAGCACGACTTCGGTCACCTCGTAGCACATGTCGATGTCGTGGCTGCCGTCCATGATCACTTCCGGCTCCACCATCGGCACCAGCCCCTGCTCCTGGCAAAGCGCCGCGTAGCGGGCCAGTGCATGGCTGTTGGCCTCGATCGCCGTGCCGGTCGGGATGTCGTCACCGATGTTGATGACGGCGCGCCACTTCGCGAAGCGCGCGCCGAGCTTGTAGTACTCCTCCAGGCGGGCGCGCAGGCCATCGAGGCCTTCAGTCACCACCTCGCCCGGGAACCCGGCGAGCGGCTGCGGGCCCTTGTCGACCTTGATGCCCGGGATGATCCCGTTGGCGGCCATCAGCTTGGTGAACGGCGTGCCGTCCTTCGCCGACTGGCGGATCGTCTCGTCATAGAGGATCGCGCCGGAGATGTACTCGCCGAGGTTCGGCGTCGACAGCAGCAGCTCGCGGTAGGCGCGACGGTTCTCTTCGGTGTTTTCGATGCCCACGCCCGCGAAGCGCTTGGCGATCGTGTTCGTCGACTCGTCGATCGCGATGATGCCCTTGCCGGGGGCGACCATCGCCTGGGCGGTTTCGGCAAGCTGTTCGATGCTCATTCGGGGTCCTGTCCGGGCGACTTGGGGAAGTCGGCCATTATAGACGCCCCGGACACGGCGCCGTTTCGAAACAGCGACTTACGGCGACTTCGCGCTCGCCGTGCTGTGAGCAGCCACCGACGCCGCGGGTATCAAAGCTCGCCCAGGCCCTCGGCCTTGCCGTCCACGCCGATCTGCAGGAGCCGCAACGTATTGGTGGCGCCGTGCTGCTGCATGATCTCGCCGCTGGTGAAGATGATGCGGTCGCCCTCGTCGAGCAGGCCCTGCTCGAACAGGCCCTTGGCCGCCGCGCGCGCCGCGACGCCTGCGGTCATGCCCGCGCTCTGGAATGGCAGCGCGGTGACGTCGCGCATCAGCGACATGCGGCGACGTGCTGGCGCATCGCCCGACAACGCGATGATCTGCGCCGGCGAACGGAACCGCGACAGGAAGCGCGGCGTGCCGCCCGATTCGGTGATCGCCACGATCGAGCGCACGCCGATGTGTTCCGACAGGAACATCGCGGCCATCGCGATGGCCTGGTCGGCGCGATCGAGGTTTCGCGGCGCCGCTTCGAAATTGGTGTCGTGCGAGAACTGGCGCTCGGCGCCGAGGCAGATCCGCGCCATCGCTTCGACGGCCTTGAGTGGATATTTACCCGCCGCGGTTTCCTGAGACAGCATCACCGCGTCGGTGCCGTCGATCACCGAGTTGGCGACGTCGAGCACTTCGGCACGCGTCGGGATCGGGCTGTCGACCATCGACTGCAGCATCTGCGTGGCGGTGATCACCACGCGGCCGCGCGACAGCGATTCGCGGATGATCTTCTTCTGCAGGCCCGGCAGTTCGGCGTCGCCGATTTCCACGCCGAGATCGCCACGCGCCACCATCACCACGTCGCTGGCTTCGACGATTTCGGCGAGGTTCTCGATGGCTTCGGTGCGCTCGATCTTCGATACCAGCGCCGCGTCGCTGCCTGCCTCGCGTGCGATCCGCCGCGCGTCGTGCATGTCCTGCGCATTCCGACAAAACGAAACGGCGATGAAGTCGACACCGATCCGCGCGGCGACCTTGATGATCTCCTCGTCCTTGGGCGTCAGCGCGCCGAGCGAGAGCCCGCCGCCCTGCTTGTTCAGGCCCTTGCGGTTCGAAAGCGCGCCGTCATTGAGCACCGTCGAGATGATGCGTTCGCCTTCCACGCGATCGACCTGCAGCTGCAGCATGCCATCGTCGAGCAGCAGCACGTCGCCCGCCGCCACGTCGCCCGGCAGACCGAGGTAACTGACGCCGACTTCGCGTTCGTTGCCGAGCGGCGCGTCCTCGCGCGCGACGAGATCGAAGCGGTCACCGGCCTTCAGGTCGACGCGATCGTTCTCGAACTTCTCGATGCGGATCTTCGGGCCCGGCAGGTCGGCCAGGATCCCGACCTCGCGCCCCACCCGCGCCGCGGCGGCTCGCACCGCCTCGGCACGCGTGACCTGCGCCGACGGATCGCCATGCGAGAAATTCAGGCGGACGCAGTCGACACCCGCCTGCAGCAGCTTTTCGAGGACGCCCGGCGCATCGGTGGCCGGGCCGAGGGTGACGAGGATCTTGGTGCGGCGCGTGACTTGGCTCATGCGTAGGCGTTTGCGGGTGGTGTCGCGAACCTAGCATGGTCCAAGCGCGATTCGCACCGTGTTCGCCGCGCGCCGCCGCTTGAGGACGGGGCGAACGGTCATTTCGCCTTTTCCTCGACGTACGCCTTGCCGGCACGATAGAGATCAAGGCGCTTCTGCATGTCTGCCGCGGCCGCTTGACCGGATGCGGCGACCACCTGCGCGATCGCGAGCGACTGCACTTCAGCGGCTTTCGCGAAGTCGCCGACGGCCGCATGGCACGCGGCGACGGTATCGATGCGACCGGCCGGCATGCCGGTCAGTGCACCCATTTTCTTCGCCGTCTCCAGCCCGGCGCGCGCGTCGCGGAATTCAGCGACGGGAGTCACGCAGCGAATCCAGGCCAGGTTGTTCATCGCGTTTTCGTCACCCGCGGCGACCGCCTGGCGGAGCAGTTCGAGGCCACGGCGGCGACCGTCAAGAGATGTCTCGTTTCCGTAAAGCCACATGCCGTAGCCCGACTTCGCAGTGACATTGCCCGTCGCAACCGCCTTCTCGAACCATTTCCGCGCGTCCACCGTCGACCGGGTTCCGAACAGCCCTGCGCCGAATGCTTCGGCGAGCGCTACCTGCGACTCGGCGTCGCCGGCCACGGCGTCCTGCTCGAGCATTTGCCGGGCTTTCGCGGGCTCGTGCGGCACGTGGGTGTTGGCGAGGAGGAAGCGGGCGAACTCCCGACGCACCGCGGGGCCGGTCGGCGCGAGGGCATCGAACAGCACGCGCGCGCGCGCGGCGTCGCCTTTCACGCCGGGGTATTGCTCGGCGTAGAGCATCGCCAGCGCCGTCAGGGCATCGATGTCACTCGACGCGGCGGGCCCCGTCCACATGAGCTCGGCCGCGCGCCAATGCGACTCCGACGCCTCGTGATAGCCGAGGAAACGCGCGGCGGTCGCGTCGCCGTCGGTGGCAGCCTCGCGGAGCAGTGCCAATCCGCGAGCGTCGGCGCGATCGGTGCGCAACCGCTCGAAGCCCACTTCGCTGCGCGCCTGCGGCGAGCCCGCGTCTGCGGCGCGTTCCAACCATTGCCTCGCGCGCGGGTCTTTCGGCAACCGCGAGAGCGCATACAGGCCACGGCCGGCAAGGTTGTTCGCCGGCAACTCGAGCACGGCGACGTCGGCGGCAGGAGGCGCGTCCGGGTGATCCGCAACCGAGCGCAGCGCAAGCAGCGCGCGCACCGCCGGTTCGCTGGCGGCCGCGCCAAGGCGAGCCTGCAGCCACGCCGGCCAGGGTGCCGCGTGCCCCAGCAGCACGGAACCGAAGTACGCGGCCGCCCCGTGACCTTGCCAGCTCGCATCGGCCGACTCCACGAGCGTGCGCGCCGCGGCTTCGTCGCGTTCGATCCCCACGCCGTCGGTGTAGGCGAGCGCGAGCAACACGCGAGCGAGCGCCTGGCCCTTTTCGGCCGAGGGCAGCAGTGCATCGACGAGTCCGTCAGCGCAATGCGGTCGCGGCTTCAGGCGGCAGCCTTCCATCCAGCCGAATGCCGACATCAGGCCGCCACGCGCTGCCGCACCATGCAGTGCATCGCGCGCCTTGTCCGGATCGCCGGCGGTAAGCGCCGCGCGAAGTGCACGCGCATCGACCCACGCGACGTCATCATCGCCAGCCCAGTTGTCGACGAAGGCCGTGGCGATGAGCTCACGGTCGTACGGATAACCGGCGAAATCGCTGTCACGCTTCAGGCGGCCGAGCGTGTCCACCCAGTCGAACCGGAAATGACGCTCCTGGTGCGTGTCGCGATCCACCACCACCTGCGTCAGCGGGTAGCCGCCGGTCGCGCGCGCCTGGTCGAAATAGCCGTAGCCGCGGTCATAACCGGCCGCGGCGACGAATGCGAGCACGTCCTCCGGGCGGACCACCCGCACCGGACGGGTCCACGCGCCGGCGCCGTCGCCCGATTCGGCCAGTGCATGGCGCGTGAGCGCGGCGATCGCCGCCATGTGCGCCTCGCCGGCGGGTCCGTCGTGCCGCGCTTCGGCGCAGAGCATCGCCGCGTGATGCAGCGCGATGCTTACCGGGACCTTGCGCAGCGCGTCGTCGAGCTTTGTCCCGGCGACCGCGCACACAGCCGGGTCTACGGCATCGGCGCTGTAGCCGACGTCGCCGAGCACGTGGAACGCCTCGTTGACCTGCTCGTAGCTCGTCGTGCCCGAAAGGAATTGCTCCCACTGCGCACGCGCATCGAAGCCCGCATGGGCTGCAGGCGCGGCCCCGAGAAGAAGAAGCGCCGCGGTCAGCGGCGCGATCCAACGACACGGCATCACTGTGCACCTCCGGTCTTGACCGCGTCGCGCAGCAGCGCCTTCAGGCGGTCCTCGCGCTGTCGCGTGTCGAGGGTGGCGGGCACCTGGTAGCGCAACGCGGCGGACAGATCGTCGCGCGCGGCGCGCAGGATCGAGAGGTGCCTATCGACGTCCGTCGCTTCCAGATCACGCGCGCGCAGGTCGAGCACATAGTCGAGCTTTGCGCGGCTACCCTCGACCGTGACGTTGCGATCCAGCGCGAACGCGGCCGACTCGCGGTGCTGGGCTTCCAGCCCGAAGCGTGCGTTCCACGCGGCCGGCGCGTCCACCTCGACACGGTAGCGATAGACCCCGGGCATGCCGACGTGCAGCGGGCCGGGATGCGTCATCGAATCGGGCAACTGCAGCGGCTTGTCGAGCGGCTCTGCAAACACCGACAGCGCGCGAACGCCATCGCCTTCCTCGGTGAACGGCATCGCGAGCCGATAGTGTTCCTGCACGCGCAGCTCGTCGGCCGCGCGGTCGTCCTCGATGGTGGGCGCCTGCACGGCCTCCACCTTCGGGTACCGCTTGCCGTAGTACTCCGTGTAGCGACGCGACAGGTCCTCCGGCCGCTGACCGATGAGGGACGCCCGGGCGGCGTCGGCGAGCGCGCCATGGTAGGTGGTCTCGACGTCGAGGCTGACAGGCCCATCCGCCTTCGCCGCGCCGAAACGTTCGACGGACGCAACCTCGTCCCGCGCATTCGCGGGACGCGAGATCTTCTCGAGCCCTTCGCTGTCGGGCGCGATCGGCAGGCCGACGCCGAGCACGCTCAGGTCGACGGCACGTGGATCTCCGCCCTGTTGCGCGATGGTCGGATCGAGCCACACCGCGTGTCCGTCGATCGTCGCGCGCACGATCACGTGGTCGAAATCCGACGCGGATGGAACGAAGTCGGCGACGGCCTTGCCGTCGTCGGCAGAAACGAGAGCGGGCACGGCCTTTATGTCCAGCCGGCCGAGCAGCGTGGCGAGCAGGTACGCCTTGTCCTTGCAGTCGCCGAACCGCCGGGTCCACGTTTCGGAAGGCGGTTGCGGCCGATGCGTGCCCTCGCCCATTTCGATCCCGAAGTAGCGCACCTCGTCCTGCACCGCGCGCAGCGCGGCCGTCATCCGTGCGACCGGTGCCGGCAGGCGTCGCCACTGGGCGACGCGGGCTTCCAGGTCGGCGGGCAGCGGCGCGGTGACCGCGGGATACAGCGCGGTCGCCCACTTCGCCACGTCATGCCAGCCCTGCTCGGGCCCGACCTGGATCCACGGATACGGGTCATGCCAGCCGGGGTAGTTGCCGTAGTCCTGCACGGCAGCCACGCCCTGGCGCGCGAGCGATGCCTCCACGCCGTCGGCACGGCTGTCGATGCGCGGCGCGTACTTCGCCGTGGCCCCGCGCACCGCGAGACGGGTGCCGGGGTCGTAGAGTGCGCGCCAACGGACATCGAGCGCAGGATTGCGATAGCCGACGTGGTAGCCGTCGAGCCGCTGGCCCGCCAGCACGGGGTTCGCGCCCTCGATCGTGTAGGCGATCCGCACCAGGTCGCCCACCCTCACGTCGTCGAGCACCACCAGCGCGCTGACCGCGCCATTGGAGACATCGTTCTCGAACTCGCCCTCGCGCCGCGCGAGCGAGATGCGCGCCGGATTCAGTCGCGTCGTCCACTTCCCGTCGCGGCGGACTTCGACACGGTGGATTGCAAGCGTCTGGCAGTCGGGATTGAAGTCGATCTCGAAGCGGCCGGCGTCGCCCAGCATCGCCACGGAGCGCGGCTCGAAGACATGGTCGACGTACGTACGCTCGCGGCCACCGCGATGGTCGATCTGCACGTCATAAAGCCAGTAGCGCCAGCGCTGGTCGTCCGCGCCGGGGACGCCGGCGGGCCATGTGGACGGCACATCGGCACGATGCACGAACGCCGGTTCGTCGCCGGTGCTGAAGTGGTAATCGCCCTTGGAGAACTCTTCGGCATGCGCCGTCGTGACAAGCGAAGCCACGAGCAGCGCCAGTAGCGCCGCCTTGTTGTTGACCATGAAACCCCCGACTATCCCGGCCGCCTGCATGGCAGCCGCCCCGTCGCGATTATGCCGCCAGTTCGCGCAGCTCCGCAGGGTGGCGCAGCACGGCCCGCGCGCCGGCGCCGCGCAGCTCTGCTTCGTCGCCAAACCCCCACAGCACGCCCAGGCCGCGCATGCCGTGGTGCACGGCGCCTTCCATGTCCATATGACGGTCACCGATCATCGTGCACTCGCCGGCAGGGGAATCCAGCCGCTGCAGCGCTTCGGCGATCAGTTCGGGCTTGTGACTCAGGCGACCGTCCAGCGTCGCGCCGACGATCTCCACGAAGCGGTGGCCGAACGGCAGGCTCTTGAGGATCTTGCGCGCATGCGGCTCGTTCTTCGCGGTCACGACGGCCAGGCGATGGCCTGACGCATGCAGCGATTCGATCGCTTCGGGGATGCCCTCGTAGACCGTGTGTTCGCACCAGCCGTGTGTGTCATAGCGCTCGCGGTAGAGCTCGACGGCGCGCTCGACACGCGCCTCGTCCTTCAGGAGCGGCGCGAAGCTCACGCGCAGCGCAGGCCCGATCCAGCTGCGCAGCGTGGCGTCGTCGGGCACGGTTTCGCCGAGTTGTTCGAACGCGTAGGCCGCGCAGCGCGTAATGCCCAGCGCGGAGTCGATCAGCGTGCCGTCGAGGTCGAACAGCAGCGTCGCCATCAGGCTGCGCGCGCCCGCAACGCGGCGACCGCGGGGAGTTCCTTGCCTTCCAGGAATTCGAGGAACGCACCGCCGCCGGTGGAGATGTAGCTGACGCGATCGGCAATGCCGTATTTGTCGACTGCGGCGAGCGTGTCGCCGCCGCCAGCGATGGAGAATGCGTGGCTGTCCGCGATCGCATGGGCGAGCGCCTCGGTGCCCTTTCCGAACGCGTCGAACTCGAAGACGCCGACCGGGCCATTCCACACCACCGTGCCGGCCTTCCCCACGATGTCGGCGTAGCGCGCGGCGGTCTGCGGCCCGATGTCGAGGATCATTTCGTCTTCGCCCACAGCGTCGACCGCCCTTACGGTGGCTGGCGAATCGGCTTTGAACTCCGGCGCGACGACGACGTCCACGGGCAGCGGGATTTCAGCGCCGCGCGCCTTTGCCTGCGCGATGATCTGCTTCGCGGTCTCGACGAGGTCGGGCTCCACCAGCGACTTGCCAACGCCGTGGCCCATCGCCGCGATGAAGGTGTTGGCGATGCCGCCGCCCACGATCAGCTGGTCCACGCGCGGGACGAGGTTGCCGAGCAGTGCCAGCTTCGTCGACACCTTGGAGCCGGCGACGATCGCCAGCAGCGGACGCGCCGGGTGCTCCAGCGCGTTGGCGAGCGCGTCGAGTTCCGCCATCAGCAGCGGCCCGCCGCACACCACCTTCGCGCGGCGGATCACGCCATGCGTCGATGCCTGCGCGCGATGCGCGGTGCCGAATGCATCCATCACGAATACGTCGCAGAGATCGGCATAGGCCTGTGACAGGGTGTCGTCGTCCGCGCCTTCGCCAGGGTTCATGCGGCAGTTTTCGAGCATGACGATACGGCCCGGCTCCACGCTGGCGCCGGCTTTCCAGTCGCGCACCAGCGGCACGTCCACGCCGAGCAGTTCGGACACACGACGCGCGACCGGCGCGAGCGAATCGACCTCGCTGAAGACGCCTTCCTTCGGGCGCCCGAGGTGCGACATCACCATCACGGCGGCGCCCTTTTCCAGCGCCATCCGCAGCGTCGGCAGTGCCGCCGTGATGCGCTGCTCGGAGGTGATGCGGCCTTCACTGATCGGCACGTTGAGATCCTCGCGGATCAGCACGCGCTTGCCGGAAAGGTCGAGGTCGGACATTCGCAGGATGGACATGGGAGCTCCCGTGGGGCATGCGCTGCCGGGCGGCCGCAACGAAGCAGGCATTGTCGCCCGTGCGTCGTGCACAGGGAACCGCCAACGAAAAAGCCCCGCGCGTGGCGGGGCCCTTGTCGGCGGAACGGCGTGGGAATCAGTCGCGCTCGCCGTCTTCCGTTGCGTCGTATTCGATCTTGATCAGCACGGCCTTGTCGTCGAAGTCCGACTGGTTGGTGAAGACCAGGCGCCCGAGGCCTTCATACGCGCATTCCTCGCGCACCTTGTCGCCGCCGAAATGGAACGGGATGAACGACTTGCCGGTGAGGTAGGTGCCGCAGTCGGCGGCGTCCTGGCGCTTGTCGCCGAGCGACTTGGTCACCTGCTTGAGTGACATGCCGATCTCGAGCTTCGCGAACGGGCTGCCCGGGATCTCGTTGCCGACGATCTCGCCTTCGACGTCGTTCTTGCCCACCACCTCGCGGCTTGGCGGCTCGTCCGAATCCTTCTTGCGTGCATCGGCCGGCGCAGCGGCCGCCATGAGCACCGCGATCGCGCACGCGGCGAACACTGGGTTCTTGAACATTGGAATCTCCCTTTCCGGAATGAGCGCGAATGCGCCGCGGCAGTATCCGGAGCGGCGGCCGTCACTGCAAGCTGGCGGATCAAGGCGGCGGCCAGCCGGGGCCAGAAACGCGAAAGCCCCGCCGAAGCGGGGCTCCCGGCGACCGGGCCGCGCCGGATCAGCGCGCGGCGACAACCCTCGCCATCTCCAGGCACTTGTTCGAGTAGCCCCACTCGTTGTCGTACCACGCGACCAGCTTGACGAACGTCGGATCCAGCGCGATGCCGGCATCGGCGTCAAAGATGGAAGTGCGCGCGTCGCCACGGAAGTCCGTCGCGACTACCTTGTCGGTCGTGTAACCGAGCACGCCCTTGAGCGCGCCTTCCGACTGCGCCTTCATCTCCGCGCAGATCTCCTGGTACGTCGCCGGGTTGTTCAACTCCACGGTGAGGTCGACCACCGAAACATCCGAAGTCGGAACGCGGAAGCTCATGCCGGTCAGCTTCTTGTTGAGCTCGGGGATGACGACGCCGACGGCCTTGGCCGCGCCGGTGCTCGACGGAATGATGTTCTCGAGGATGCCGCGACCGCCGCGCCAGTCCTTGTTGGACGGGCCATCGACGGTCTTCTGCGTGGCCGTGGCCGCGTGCACCGTCGTCATCAGGCCGCGCTTGATGCCCCACTTGTCATTCAGCACCTTCGCGAGCGGCGCCAGGCAGTTCGTCGTGCACGAGGCATTGGAGATGATCTGCTCACCCGCGTACTTCGCATGGTTGACGCCGTAGACGAACATCGGCGTGTCGTCCTTGGACGGCGCGGAGATGATCACCTTCTTGGCGCCGGCCTGCAGGTGCTTGCCCGCGCTGGCCTTGTCCAGGAACAGACCGGTCGACTCGATGACGATATCGGCGCCCACCTCGTCCCATTTGAGGTTCGCCGGATCGCGCTCCTGCGTCAGGCGGATCTTCTTGCCGTTGACGACCAGGTGGCCGTCGTCGATGGACACGTCGCCCTTGAAGCGCCCGTGCACCGAGTCGTAGGCCAGCATGTAGGCGAGGTAGTCCGGCTCCAGCAGGTCGTTGATCCCGACGATCTGGACGTCGCCGCCGAAGTTCTGCACGGCCGAGCGCAGCACGTTGCGGCCGATTCGGCCGAAGCCGTTGATGCCTACCTTGATCGTCATGGGAGCTCCTGCGGGTGTCCGGCGGTGTGCGGAAACTGGCGCGGATTCTACCAGTGGCGGCGTCGACGGCCTGCACCGGCGCACGCCGTCGCGGCGTCGGTGCGCGGTGCCGCGGAGCGCGGGCCGCCCGAAATGCGCAGCCGATCGCGGCTGCCGGACCCAAGACTGTCGCGCGGCTGTCGTACCATCGGCGAATGAAACGTCTCCTCGCCGCCGCCCTCCTCTGCTGCCTGGCCAGCCCCGCGTTTGCATGGGGCGTCCTCGGCCATCGCCTGGTCGCCGATCTCGCCAACGACGAGCTCACCCCGGCCGCCCGCCGCGCGGTCGACACGCTGCTCGCCGGCGAGAAGGACCCGACGCTGGCGGGCGTCGCTACGTGGGCCGACGAACTCCGTGCCAACGACCCCGACCTCGGCAAGCGCAGTTCGAAGTGGCATTACGCCGACATCGCCGAGAACGGCTGCGCCGACTACGAGCCGCCGCGCGACTGCCCGAATGGCGATTGCGTGATCGAGGCGATCCGCACGCAGACCGCGATCCTGGCCGACCGGTCGCAATCGCTCGACGCGCGGCGGCAGGCGCTGAAGTTCGTCGTGCATTTCATCGGCGACGTCCACCAGCCGCTGCACGCGGGCTTTGCGCGCGACAAGGGCGGCAACACCGTCCAGGTGCGCATCCCGACCGCCGACGGTGGCGACAAGGGCGGCAACCTCCACTCCCTGTGGGACAGCGGCCTGATCGACCGCGCAGGCCTCGACGAGCCGGCCTACCACGCGCGGCTGCGTGCCCTGCCGCTGGTGGTCGACATGCCGGCCCATGCGCTCCCGCCGGATTCGCCCGCCTGGGCGCAGCAGTCGTGCCGTATCGCGACGCGCCCCGGCCTGTATCCACCGGGTGCGGACATCGACGCGGCCTATGTCGCCACGTGGACGCCCTTGGTAGACGAACAACTTCGCCGCGCCGGGACGCACCTCGCGCAGGTACTGAACGCCGCACTCGCACGCTGATCGGGAACAGGGCTCCGGCATCGGCCGGGGCTGTATTGGCCGCCTACCGGTTGTTGCCGGACCAGGCGGCGTCGCCAAGGGGAGCGACGGCCAGGAACGCATGCAGATCGAAGAACGCGAACTCGAAGCGGACCAGGTGAAGCTCGGCATGTTCGTATGCCGGCTCGATCGCCCGTGGACCGACACGCCGTTTCCGCTGCAGGGCTTCTACGTGCGCGACGTCAGCCAGATCGAGATCCTGCGCCAGACGTGCAGGCGGGTCTGGATCGACGTCGAGCTCAGCCGACGCGGCACGCGCGGCAACCTGCCCGGGCTCTCGTATGCCGGCGCGGGAATGGCGGGCGCCACCCCGCCCCCCGCCGCCGCCGCGCCGCTCGACCCGCGGATCGGCAGCACGCGCTACGAGGACAGCACCGCCTTCGACGAGGAAATTCCCGCAGCCCGGGAAGCGCTGGAGATTGCAGCGTCGACCATCAACGGGATGATCGAGCGGGCGCAGGGCAACCAGCCGATCGAGCCCGACGTGGCGCACAAGGCGGCGCGACCGATCGTGGCCAGCGTGCTGCGCAATGCCGACGCCATGTTCTGGTTGAATGCGCTTCGCCAGCGCGCGGGCTATGCCTACACGCATGCGCTCAATTGCGCGGCGCTCGCGACCGCCTTCGGGCGCCACCTCGGACTGCCCGAAGACTTCCTGGTCGAGCTGTCGATCGGCGGCATGCTGATGGACATCGGCACCACGCAGGTACCCGAGACGCTGCTCGCGCATCCGGGGCCGCTCGACGCGATGTCGATGGCGCGAGTCCGCCGCCACGTCGAGCTGGGCACGCAGATACTCGGGAATGGCGCGTTCGGCCCCACGGTGCGCGAGATGATCAGCGGCCATCACGAAAGGGCCGACGGCAGCGGCTATCCGACCCGGCGCGCGGGCATGGATATTCCGCTGCATGTGCGCATCGCGGCGATCGTCGACAGCTTCGATGCGATGACCAGCGAGCGCCCGTACGCGCCGGCGATGGCCCGGCATGTCGCGCTGCAGGAGCTCTATCGCGCGCGCGGGACGCGCTACTACCCCGAGCTGATCGAACAGTTCATCAGCTGCCTCGGCGTGTACCCGACCGGCTCGCTGGCCGAACTCAATACCGGCGAAGTGGTCGCGATCATGGCGCAGAACGTGGTGCGCCGACTGCGGCCGCGCGTGCTCGTGCTTACCGGACCCGACGGCCAGCTGCTGCCGACCTTCCACACGCTCGACCTGCTGCAGACCTCGTTCGACATCGAGATCCGCCGGCCACTGCCGGACCGGCACGCGGGCATCGACATCGCCGAGCTGTACCTGTGAACCGCGCCGCGCTCGCAGGCCGCCTGACGGACGTTCTGCAGCGCAGCGGAGGCGAACGCCTCGGCATCATGCTGGTGCGCATCCAGCGCCTGCAGGAGTTCCGCCTCGTGCACGGCTACGAAGCCAGCGATGCGGTCGCGCCCGCGGCCGCGGTACGCGTGCGCGGATTGCTGCGACCGCAGGACGAGCTCGAGCAGGTGTCGGAGAACGAGTTCATCGCGCTGTTGCCGAACCTGCTCAACACCGGCCACGCGATGCTTGCGGCGACCCGCATCGTTCGCGACTTCGATTCGCCACTGATGTTCCACGGGCATGCGGTGATGACGCCCGTCGCGGTCGGCGTCAGCCTGTATCCCGACCACGGCATCGATGCCACCACGCTGCTGCGTGCGGCGGAAGTGGCGCTGCGCGATGCGAAGCGCCTCGGCGAACGTTGCGCGCTGTACATCCCGGGCACCGAGCGCGCGATGGTGCCCTATGAGTGGCTGCACGATGCCTTGCAGGCAAACCGTCTGGAGGCGCATTTCGAGCCGATCCTCGACCTGCGCCGCAACGCGGTCTGCGGTTATGAATCGCTGGCGCGCTGGAACGACGCCAGCAGCGGCTCGATTCGGCCCGACGTGTTCATCCGCCTCGCCGAGGACACCGGCCTGATCGCCGAGCTGACGCGCTGGAGCCTCAACGCGACGTTCCGCCACGCGGCCGGCATTCGCGCACGCGACTCCGCGCTGCGGTTCTCCGTCAACATCTCGCCGCGGGTGTTCGGCCAGCGCGATCTCGTGCAACAGATCACCGGTGCGCTCGCGATCTGGGACATGCCGCCGGAATCGGTCACGCTGGAAGTCACCGAGAGCGCGCTGATGGAAGATCCGCTGACAAGCATCGCGATGCTGCACACGCTTCGCGAAGCGGGCCTCGGCGTTTCTATCGACGATTTCGGCGCCGGCTATTCGTCACTCGCTTACCTCAAGCAGCTGCCGGCAACCGAGCTGAAGATCGACCGCAGCTTCGTCAGCGACATGCGCCATGACGTGCGCTCCTCGCGCGTGGTCCGCGCGATCATCGACCTCGGCCATCAACTCGACCTGCAGGTCGTCGCAGAAGGCGTCGAAGACGCCGAGACGCTCGAGTTGTTGCGCGCGCTCGGTTGCGACCGCGCGCAGGGCTATCACATCGGCCGATCGACGCCGGCTTCGCACCTGCTGCAGCGGATCGAAGTCCACGACTGAGTCGGCACGCCGGAACGTCGCCACGGCAGGCGGCGTTCCGCCGATCCATCGAGACCGACTCAGCGCAGTGCGAGCACCGCCTCGACCACCCGCTCGACGGTGAACCCGAAATACGGGAAGAGCTGCTCCGCAGGCGCGCTCGCCCCGAAGCCGTGCATGCCGATCACCGCGCCGTCCAGGCCCACGTACTTGAACCAGTAGTCGGCGGTGCCGGCCTCGATCGCGACCCGGCGACGCACCGCGTTCGGCAGCACCGATTCGCGGTAGTCCGCCGGCTGGCGATCGAAGATCTCCGTGCACGGCATCGACACGACGCGCACGCCGTCACCGAGCTTCGCGGCCGCGTCCATCGCGAGCCCGACTTCGGACCCGGTCGAGATCAGGATGATTTCGGGCGTTCCGACGGAATCCTTGAGCACGTATCCGCCACGCTCGATGTCGGCGACCTGCAGCGCCGATCGCTGCTGGTGCGCGAGGTTCTGCCGCGAGAACACGAGGCAGCTCGGGCCGTCGTGGCGCACGATCGCCTGCTTCCACGCGACGGCGGATTCCACGGCATCACACGGGCGCCAGACGTCGTTGTGCGGGATGTAGCGCAGCGACGCGAGATGCTCCACCGGCTGGTGCGTCGGGCCATCCTCGCCGAGCCCGATCGAGTCGTGCGTGTACACGTGGATGACGTGCGCGCCCATCAGCGCACTCATGCGCACCGCATTGCGCGCGTAGTCGCTGAAGACCAGGAAGGTCGCGTCGTACGGGATGAAGCCGCTGTGCAGCTCCAGGCCGTTGCAGATCGCGCCCATCGCGAATTCGCGCACGCCGAAGTAGATGTAGTTGGCGTTCGGGTCGTCGGTCGCGACGGACTTGCTGCCCTTCCACAAGGTGAGGTTGGAATGCGCGAGGTCCGCGCTTCCGCCGATCAGTTCGGGCAGCAGCGGCGCGAAGGTCTCGATCGCCATCTGCGACGCCTTGCGCGATGCGATGACCGGGCCCTCGGACTGCAGCTTCGCGATGTAGGCGTCGGCGGCCTCGACGAAACCGGCGGGCAACTCGCCGTGGATGCGGCGCGCCAGCTCGGCGGCTTCCTGCGGGTGCGCCGTGCGATAGGCCTCGAACGCCTGCTCCCACTGCGATTCGCGCGCGGCGCCGCGGTCGACCGCGCGCCATGCGTCCGCGATCGGTTGCGGGATTTCGAACGGGCCCGCCGTCCAGCCCAGCGCTGCACGCGTGGCCGCGACTTCGTCCTTGCCCAGCGGCGAGCCGTGGCTGGATTCCTTGCCCGCCTTCGCGGGCGAGCCGAACCCGATGGTGGTGCGGCAGCAGATGAGCGTCGGCCTGTCGGTGGACGTCAGCGCCCGCTCGATGCCGGCCTTGATCGATGCGGCGTCCTGCCCGTCGACGTCACGCACCACGTTCCAGCCATACGCCTCGAAGCGCGCCGGCGTGTCGTCGGTGAACCAGCCGTCCGTGTTGCCGTCGATCGAGATCTTGTTGTCGTCCCAGAAGGCGACCAGCTTGTGCAGACCCCACGTGGCGGCCAGCGACGCGGCTTCGTGCGAGATGCCTTCCATCAGGCAACCGTCGCCCATGAACACCCAGGTGCGATGGTCGACGATGGCGTGTCCGTCGCGGTTGAAACGCTGCGCGAGCAGCTTCTCGGCGAGGGCGAGGCCGACGGCGTTCGCGAAGCCCTGGCCGAGCGGACCGGTGGTGGTCTCGATGCCCGGCGTCATGAAGTTTTCGGGGTGGCCCGGAGTCTTCGATTCGAGCTGGCGGAAGCTGCGCAGGTCGTCGATCGAGACGTCGTAGCCGGTCAGGTGCAACAGCGCGTACTGCAGCATCGAGCCGTGGCCGTTCGACAGGATGAAGCGGTCGCGGTTGAACCAGCCGGGGTTGCCCGGGTTATGGCTCAGGTAGTCGTTCCACAGCACCTCGGCGATGTCGGCCATGCCCATCGGCATGCCGGGGTGGCCGGAATTGGCCGCCTGCACCGCATCGATGGCGAGGAAGCGGATGGCGTTGGCGAGTTCGCGGCGGGTCGGCGTGGTCATCGGAGTCCGGGGGTCGGCAGCGGGCGTCGCAGGCGTGTCGCTGCGACCAGGGCGCCATTCTCCCACGCCCGCCCACAGGCGGCGCGGGGCACGCGCCGCCCCGCGCGCCCCGCCTACTTCTTCGCCGAGTCGATCACCGAACACATCATGGTGTGCTGCGCTTTTTCGGAGGTCGCGTAGCCCGGCGGCGTCGACTTGACCACGGTGATACGCGAGCCGCCGTCCTTGCGGGCTTCGACGACGATGTTCCAAGGAATGGTCACCTGTTGCGCACCGTCGTTGGTGAGCTGCTCGGCGTTGATGGTGCCCATCTCCTTGTCGGAGGCCGCGACCCGGAACCCGGTCTTCAGCACCTCGGCGTACAGCGTCTTGAACACCTTTGCCGCGGGCACCTGCACGTCGCCGTAGGTCGTGAATCGGCGGCCCGAGAGGAAGCTGCCTTCCTGATGGTAGTTGGCGTCGCACTGCGCGACTTCGGCCAATGCCGGGGCGGCCGCGCCCAACGCGGCGGCGGCGATAAACAGGCTGGTCAACTTCATGGCGGTCTCCTTTCCGCGCACGACTCCCACCGCGGGCGCCGTCCTTGCGCGCTGCCATTTTTACACGACGTCGTGCCGCTTTGAACCGGTCGCCTCAGTGCCCCACACCGCCCTGCGTCGGCGCGTTTTCCGGCAGATCCGCCTCGCCGCTGCGGTGCGAGACCACGACCGCCGTCGCGAGGTCGCCGGTAACGTTGAGCGCGGTGCGGCACATATCGAGGAACGTGTTGACGCCGAGAATGATGCCGATGCCCTGCGCCGGCAGCCCGATGATCCCGCAGATCATCGCGATCACCGGCAGCGAGCCCGAAGGGATACCGGCGGTACCGATGCCACCCAGGATGCACAGCACCAACACCAGCAACTGCTTCACGAGCGGCAGTTCGAGGCCGTAGACCTGGGCCAGGAACAGCACGGTGATGCCCTCGAACAGCGCAGTGCCGTGATGGTTCGCCGACGCGCCGACAGTGAGCACGAAACGGGACACCTTTCGCGGCAGGTGCAGGTTCTCTTCGGCGACGCGCAGCGTGACCGGGAGCGTCGCGTTCGACGACGCGGTGGCGAACGCGGTGAGCGTCGCCTCCTGGCTGCCGCGGAAGAACACCAGCGGCGACATGCCGCCCATGAAGCGCACCCACAGCGGAATCACCACGAACCCGTGCAGCGCGAGCGCGATCACCACCGTGGCGACGAACCAGCCCAACCCGATCAGCACGCTCCAGCCCAGCTGCGCACACAGGATGAACATGAAGGCGAACACCGCGTACGGCGCGAGCTTGATGAACATGCCGATGAGATGCATGCAGACTTCGAACAGCCCCTGCAGCGCGTTCTTGAATGCCTCGGTGCCCGGCGACGGCCGCATCACCAGCCCGATGCCAATCATCAACGCGAAGAACACGATGCCCAGCTTCTGCTTGTCGTCGCCCATCGCACCCACGATGTTGTGCGGCACCACGTTGACGATCAGGTCGACGAAGTTGAGCTCGTTGCCCTTGGTGACGATCTCGCCGGCCTTCGCGAGATTGCTCGCCATCGCCTGCTGCACCAGTCCGGGTGGCAGGTGCAGGCCGGGCTGCATCACGTTGACCATCAGCAGGCCGATGCCGACCGCTGCGGTGGTCATGCCGGCTGTATAGATCAGTGTTCGCCAACCGAGGCGGCCGAGACTCGCGATATCGCCGAGTTCCGCGACGCCGAGCACCAGCGCCGAGAACATCAGCGGGACGACCAGCATGAACAGCAGGTTGAGGAAGATTTGCCCGAACGGCTTGGCCACGTAGGCGATCGCATTCGCGACCCACGTGGCGTCGGGTGCGACCACGTGGACGACGAGACCGATCAACGCGCCGAGCACGAACCCCAGCATGACCTTGACGTGCAGCGGAAGCCCGCGCCTGGCGGTGGACGTTGCAGCGTGCATGCGGTTCTCCGTCGAGGCCGGCGAGCTTAGCAAAGCGCCGCATGCCCGCGCCTTCAGGCCTCCGGATACAGCGGGGGCAGCTCCTCCGGCGCGCGCGGTTCCGCCACGCGCCACTTCGGGCCCGCGGCGAATGCATCACGAAGCCGCGAGCGCGCGAGGGCAGCGTCGCCGTCGGCCCAGCGTGCGCGGCGAAG
>NZ_VTRV01000032.1 GCF_008274655.1 Cognatilysobacter lacus
TGCCGTTGCCCACCACGTAGGCCGCGAAGGGCGGCGGCGGCAGCGCGACCTGCGGCGCAGGCGGTGCGGGGGCCGGGCCGGTGTCGATCACCGCAAAAGTGGCGATCGCGAGCCCGGCAAGCGCCAGGCCGCCGAGGATCCAGAGGCGGTTCATGTCGAGTCCCGCGCAGGGCCGGCGCGATCGTCGATCACGTGGCCGTCGTCCATTTCGACGATGCGATCGGCGTAGTCGTGGATGCGTGGATCGTGCGTGACCACCAGCAACGCGCGCGACGCATCACGCGCCACCTCGCGCAACTGGCGCATCACCGACTGCCCGGTCGCATGGTCGAGCGCGCTGGTCGGCTCGTCGCAAACCACCAGCGCGGGGCTGTGCACGAGCGCGCGCGCGATCGCGACGCGCTGCTGCTGGCCGCCGCTGAGCGTCATCGGGTAGGCATCGCCACGGTCCGCCAGGCCGACCTGCCCGAGCACGACCCGCGCCCGCGCAACGGCCACGCGCTCATGCACGCCCTGCAGCATCAGCGCGACGGCGACGTTCTGCGCCGCGGTCAGCGACGGCAGCAGGTTGAAGCCCTGGAACACGAAACCGACGTGGTCGCGCCGGAACGCGGCGCGTTCGACTTCCGGTCGGCCCGACAGCGACTGCCCGAGCACTTCGCAGCTGCCGCCGTCCGGCGTGAGCAGGCCCGCGATGATCGAGAGCAGCGTCGACTTGCCGCAGCCCGACGGGCCCACCAGCAGCGTGAGTTCGCCGGCGCGCACGTCGAGGTCGAGCGCGCGCAACGCCGGCGTCGCCGTGTCGCCGCGCCCGTACGTCTTTGCCAATCCGCGGCAGCGTACCGCGGGCGTTGGCTGCATCGCCGGTGCGGTCGAGCTCACTCGATCGGCTGGTCGAGCATGAGCTCGCGCACGAAGCGGACCGGCGGTGCGCCGTAGCTCAGCACCTTGTCGTGGTACGCGCGCTGGTCGAATGCCGGGCCCAGCTTGGCTTCGACGGCCTTGCGCGTGTCGTACTGCTCCTGCACGCCGACGAAGTAGGTCGGCAGCTGCGCGCTGCTGAGCTGCGTGCGAACCCACTTGCCAGCGGCTTCGCGCTCCTGCTGGAAGGCATCGTGCGTCATCAGGTGCATGGCCTGCTCGCGGCTCCAGCCGTCGACGTGCACGCCCTGGTCGAGGATCGCGTTGGAAATCGTGCGCAGGTAGAACTTGAGCTGCACGAGGCGGAACAGCGGGTCGTCACCCATGTAGCCGTTGGTGGCCATCATGTTCTCGGCGTAGACGGCCCAGCCTTCGGCGAACAGGCCCGAGCGCAGCACGCCGCGCAGCGTCGACGGATAGCGCGCGGAATACGCGCCTTCGAGGTAATGGCCGGGCATCGCCTCGTGGATGGTGAGCAGGTGGATCATCCGCGAGTTGTATTCACGCAGGAACGATTCGGTCTGCGCGGCCGTCCAGTCGTCCGGGATGGGCGAGATCGCGAAGTAGGTGTCCAGGCCCTTGTCGAGCGGGCCCGGCGAATCGCAGTAGGCCACGGCGACGCCGCGCTGGAATTCCGGCATCAGGATGATCTTCACCGGGTCGCTGGGCACGCTGACGAGGTTCCTGTCGCGCACGAATTGCGTGACCTGCGCGAGCGCCGATTTGGCGGCGTCGACCACGCCGTCGCGGCTCGGATGGTCGCGATAGGCCAGTTCGAGCGCCGCCTCGATCGCCTTCTGGCGCTGGTCGTCGGTGGGGTTCGCCGGCAGCGCGGGCGCGCCCTTCCTTCCCTTGAGCACGGTCTGCGCGATCGCATACATCTCGCCGCGAACGCGCGTGATCTCGGCCTTGGCGCGATCGCCGATCTCCTGCCGCGACAGCGACGACATCAGCGCGAACTTCAGCTTCTGGTCGTAGAGCTCGCGGCCGATGCGGAAGTCGCCCTTCGCGTTCGGCACCAGCGTCTTGTCGAGCCACGTCTGCTGCTCGGCCACGGCCTTGCGCAGGGTCGCCACCGCGGCATCGAGCCGCGCGCGATCGGCGCCGGCGAGCTGGCCTGCGTTCGGCGTGATGAATTCGTCGACCAGCTGCAGCACGCCCGCGTTCTGCTTGGCCACGGTCTGTGCATGGATCAGCGGCACGCGCGCGGGATCGAGGTTGGCCCGCATCTGCGCGAACAGCGCCGGCAACTGCTCCATGCGGGCGGTGGCGGATTTCAGGCGCTGCGGCATCGGCGCGAAGTCGCGTGCCATCAGGTTGTAGATGGCGCCACCGGCGAGCCCGTTGTACACCTGCGGATCCCAGGCCCAGCTCTGGAACGCCTGCATGTTCCAGACGTCGGACTGCAACTGGTTGCGCAGGATCAGCGCGTCGACCTGGTTCTCGCGCGAGAGCTGCGTGCGGTCGATCGCATCGAGCCTGGCGAGCAGTTGCTGGCTGAAGTCGACGAGCTGCTGGCGCCCGTTGGCGGAGAGGTCGTCGATGCGATCGTCGAAGCGGTGGTCGCCCAGCTGCGTGGCGGAAACGGGGTTGAGCCGCATCCAGCCGTCGAGCCATTCGTTGGTGACGGCCTGGAAGCGTGCGTCGGCGGTCTGCGTCGCGCCGGCTACGGGCGGGGTGCCTGCGGAGGGCGCGGGCGCCATCGTCTGGCAACCGGCGAGCGCGAGGGTAAGCAGGGCGAGGGCGGGAACGTGACGACGCATGGGTGGCTCCTGTCAGGCAGGACGCCAGCATACGAGGTCCGGCGCATGCGCCGCGATCCAGCGGAACGACAGGCCCGGGAGTGCGACGCACAAAAGAAGACGGCCCCTTTCGGGGCCGTCTCCAACGCCTGGATCTTACGGATCGCTTACCAGGAGAAGCCGGCGCCCGCGCCGACCGAGCTGTCGTCACCCGCGAACGCGCCGCCGACGGTCACCACGACCGAGTCGGAAACCGCACGCTGGTAGCCGAACGCCAGCGCGTTGGCGCCGCGGTAGTTGCCGACGCCGATCGCGAGGCGATTCGGATGACGTCCACCCGCCGCGGAAGCCGTCATGTTCGACATTGCTGCCGACATTGCGCCCACCTGGCTGATCTGGTGACCCTGTTCGTTGAAGCGATCGTTGACCGACGTGCTGAAGTTCGAGAAGTCGAGCGACAGCGACTGGATCTTCGAATCGGTGTACGAGTTGGCGGAGGACAGCGTCGCGGTCGACTTGGTGTCGGTATACGTGCGCGAGGTCTGCAGCGTGGCTGCGTCACCCGTCGCCGCATTCGACTTGGCGGCCGCCAGCGTGGCGGCATCCCCGGCATCGGCGTGCGTGTTGGCGATGGCCACCGAGTTGTTCGCGGTGGTCAGCGCCGTATTCGCCGTGCCCTGCGCCGCATCGGCCTTCGTCACTGCCGTGTTGGCCGTCGACTGCGCCGCATCGGCCTTCGTCACTGCGGTGTTTGCAGTGCTCTGGGCTGCGTTGGCGGAGGTCTGCGCGTTGTCGGCCGTGGTCTGCGCCGTCGCCGCGTTCGCGATCGCGGTGTTCGCCGTGCCCTGCGCCGCATTGGCGGAGGTCTGCGCGTTGTCCGCCGTGGTCTGCGCGGTCGCCGCATTGGCGAGCGCCGTGTCCGCCGTGGTCTGCGCGGTCGTTACGGTGGCGCTCACCGCCTGCAGCTGGCTGAGGTTCACCGCGTCCGTGCCGGCCGTCGCGGCTGCGACGTTGGTCAGCTGACGCTCGGCACCGGCGGCGCCGAACGAGACGCTGTTGAGGCGATTGGCGATCGAGCCGTAGCCGACGGCGGCGGAATTCACCGAGTTGACCTGGGTGTTGGAGCCGAGCGCAGTGCCGAAGTTCGACGTCGCCGCGATGAAGGCGTTGTAGCCGAATGACGCGCCGTACGTGCCCTGCGCCGTGGCCCCGTTACCGAAAGCCGAGCTGTTTGCACTGCCTGCGGTCGCGGAGTATCCGAAAGCCGAGCTGCCGAAGCCCTGCGCAAACGCCGAGCTGCCCACGGCCGTCGCGTATTGCGCACCGTTGGCAACCCGGGCCGACGACCCGATCGCTACCGAGTTGCCCGCGTTGTCGCCGATCGTCGTCGTGTTGCCGATCGCGATCGCGTTCTGCGAACCCGCGCCGCCGGCCGTGCCGACGCGCGCGCCGGTTGCTGCCGACGTGCCGCCGCCCAGGGCGATGGAACCCTGCGACGCCGTCGCCGAGTTACCCAGAACCTGACCGAAGCTGCCCAGCGCGACGCTGGACGTGCTGGTGGCCGTGTTGGAGTAACCGAACGCCGACGATGCCGCGCCGGTGGCGGTGTTCGACCGGCCGAACGCAGAGCTGTCCGTGCCGTTCGCCGTATTCGCGAAACCCAGCGCCGACGTGTTGAGCTGCGACGCGGTGTTGCCAAAGCCGACCGCCGTGCCGTTCTGGCCGGAGGCGATGTTGCTGAAGCCGACGGCGGTCGTGGCGCGCTCCGTGGCCTGGTTCTGCTGGCCGAAGGCGCTGGCTTCCTGGAACGAAGCGGTGTTGCCGCGGCCGAAGGCGTTGGACGCCAGCGCGCTGGCGACGTTGCCCGTGCCCACCGCGTTGGCCTGCACGCCGGTCGCCTGGTTCGAGTTGCCGACGGCGCTGCTGCCCGGGCCCGACGATACGTTGCCGCGGCCGAGTGCCGAGGAGTCATCGCCGCCGGCACTGTTGCCCACGCCGAACGCGCTGCTCGACACGCCCGCGGACGTATTGATATAGCCGACCGCTGCCGACGAAACGCCGGACGCCGTGTTGGTGAAGCCGAGCGCGCTGCTGTCCTGCGCGCCCGCGTCCGTCACGTTGTGATAGCCGAGGGCGCTGCTGCCCTGGCCCTGCGCCTGGTTGTTGTTGCCGACGGCGCTGCTGAAATTGCCGGTGGCCTGATTGGCGAAGCCCACCGCCGAGGTGTCCTGGCTGGCGGCGAAGTTGCTAACGCCGAGCGCCGACGCGTTGTCGCCCTGCGCCGTATTCTGGACGCCCGATGCCGAGCTGTACTGGCCGCTGGCAAAGTTGTTTGTACCCACGGCCGAGCTGTAGGCATTCGATGCGGTATTCACATAGCCGAGGGCACTGGTCGCGACGCCCGTGGCCGAATTGGCGAAACCGACCGCGGAGCTGTCCACCCCGTTTGCCTGGTTCTGCCCGCCGATGGCATTGGAATTGAGGGCCGAGGCAGTATTCGCAAAGCCGATCGCCGCGGCATTTATGTCGGTGGCATTGTTCATCCTGCCCACCGCGCTGCTGTTCCCGCCCTGCGCGGCATTCCCGTTGCCGAGTGCCGAGGCGTCGTCACCGGAGGCATTGTTTGCGAAACCGAAGGCGCTGGCCCTCAGGCCGCTGGCCTGGCTCGTGTTGCCGAACGCCGAGGCCTCCTGGCCGGTGGCCGAGTTAGCAAGGCCGAAGGCCGAGCTGTTGAGGATGTTCGCGATGTTGTTGAAACCGAACGCCGACGAATTCTGCGCGAGCGCCTGGTTGCCGAAACCGAAGGCAGAGGAGGCGCGCTGCGTCGAGAGGTTGCCGGTGCCGAACGCCGTGGCGTCGAAGAAGTTGGCGATGTTGTTACGGCCGAACGCGGCCGATACCAGGCCCGTGGCCTGGTTGCCAACGCCGAACGCCGAGGCTTCCTGGCCGGTCGCCGTGTTGTTGTAGCCGCACGCTGCCGCGTTGAGGCCCGGGGAGGTGCTGCCATCGGTGTTCTGGGTGACGTTCCCGTCGGGCGTCATCACGCAGGTCTCGCCGGCCGCGGCAGGCGCGGAGTACGACAAGGAAACCGCGATCGCAGTGGCGATGGCGAGGGCAAGCTGGGTATTACGGGTCATGAAGGTCCCTGGGTATGGACCGATGGGCGCAAACGTGCGCGCCGGCACCGCAGTGGTGCACTGGATCGATCGGTCGCCGGGGACGCTACAGGTCGTCTGCTACTCGCGGCACGTTTCATTTGCGATACGTGTCACGGCCGTGGGGAGCCGCCGCTCACCGTCTGAATGTGTCGCTGATGAGCCTGAATGCGACGCGCGTGCGACCGGCGCGCGCGCGTTCGGGACGCCGCGCGGCGGCGCGGCGAGCCGCTTGCGCAGAATGAATATTCAGGCAGCTGCCCCGGTGCGCGCGCTCGGGCTCAGCCCGCCCCGCAGCACTTCTTGTATTTCTTCCCGCTTCCGCACGGGCAGGGCTCGTTGCGTTCCGGCGTCGCCTCGCGACGCACCGGTTCGCGCGGGGTCAGCGCTTCGATGCGGTGGTGGTGCAGGTCGTTGAGCATGCCGGGCAGGCTGCCGATGATTTCCAGGCGCTGCCGGTATTCGAGCGGCACGCCTTCCGCGGTCGGGTCGTCGCCCATCACTTCGCCGCTTGCGAGGCGATCGAGCAGGTCGAAGATCTCCTCGATCCAGTCGTTCTCGTCGAGCCAGCCCTCCCACGCGGCTTCGCGCAGTTCGACGCCGGCGAAGAAGCCCATCGCCCAGTCACGGCCGACGTCCAGTTCGTCGTCCTCATGCTCGTCGAGGTTTTCCGGCAACCACAGCAAGGGCGCATGGCTGTCGGGCAGGTCGTCGTCGCCGAAGCGGACGCGCTGCTCGGCAGTGGCGGCGTGCGCGGTGAGCAATGCACGCACGTCGCGTGCCTCGTCTTCATCAGCCCAGCGCGGCGGACTGCCCCACACCGCGGGCTCCCATTCCTCGTAGGCGATCGCTTCCGGGGACAACGCGATCGCGGTCAGGTAACCGTCGAGTGCTTCCAGGTTGAAGCCCTTGAACGGCACGGCGCGCAGGTCGAGCAGCTCGGACAGCTGTTCGAGCTGGGCATCGCTGAGGGGGACGACTTTCATGGCGGTGCTCGGCTCGACGGGCGGCCATGGTAGTGCGCGCATGGCCGCGAGGCGAAAAAAAAGCGCGGCCGAAGCCGCGCCGGAGAGATTCGTAAAGGTTCAGCGCACGTCGAAGTCGCGGCTCTGCACGACGGTGCCGTCGTGGCTGATCTCGACCCGGTACTTGCCGACCGGCCAGCCGTCGGGCTTGCTGATATGGAATTCGTGCGTCGTCGCGCTGGTGCCGGCGGTCAGGTCCTTGCTCTGGGTGTCGACCTGCTTGGCCGTGGCCTTGCCGTCAGTGCCGAGGTAGGTCCAGCGCGCGCCGAGCTTGCCGGTGGTATTGGCCGGCGTGGTGATCGATGCGTAGAGCGTGTCCTTCGTGCCGAACGAGGTCATCGGGCTGGCGACGCGGTTGTCGGCGCCCACCGAGGTGCCGAGCTGTACCTCGCTGATCGCGTCGGCGGCCGCGGGGCTGGGCGTGGACGTCGGCGGCAACGGGGCCGGCGCTGCCGGCATCGTGTCGGCGGGGGTCGCGGCCGGCGCCGTGGTATCGGTGGCGGTCGTCGTTTCGTGCTTCTTGCATGCAACGAGCGCGGTCGATGCGATCAGTGCGACGGCGATGAGGCGGGCAGTCGGGTGGGCCATGGGGGATCTCCAGTCAGGCATGGTCGTCGGACGCCGGGACCAGCAACACCTGGCCCGGGCGGATGAGGTCGGGGTCGTCGAGCTGGTCGCGGTTGGCGTCGTAGATCGCGTGCCAGCGGCTCGCATTCCCGTAGAAGTGCTTCGCGATGTGCGAAAGCGTGTCGCCCTTCTGCACCGTGTAGTGCTGGGGCTCGCGCTGCGTGCCGGTGCCGCCACCACCCTGCACGGCGCTGGTGCCGCCCTGCACGTTGGAGAAATCGGGGGACGATGCCGGCACGGATGAATTACCCGAACGGACGTTGGAGAAATCGGGAGTCTCGGGATTCATGACCATCCGCCTGTGTCGGGATGGCCCCACCGTCGCACCGCGTTCGTTAAGGCGGCGGTAGGTGGCCGTTAACGAACGCCCCATTCATTGCCGTTCGTCGCGTGCCGCGGCAGGCACGGGCGCGCCGGGCGTCCCGCGCCACGGATTGATGTCCAGGCCGCCGCGCCGCGTGTAGCGTGCCTCGACTGACAGCAGGGACGGCGACGCCAGGGCCATGATGTCGGCGAAGATCCGCTCGACGCACTGCTCGTGGAACTCGCAGTGATCGCGGAACGAAACGATGTAGCGCAGCACGCTGGCATGGTCGAGCGCGCGCCCGCGATAGGTGATCGTCACGCGTGCCCAGTCCGGCTGGCCGGTGACCGGGCAGTTCGACTTGAGCAACGCGCTCGTCAGCGTCTCCTCGACGATGTCGACGGGTTCGCGCACCGCGAGCAGCGTCGCGTCCGGCGGGCCGTACACGGTGACGTCGGTTTCGAGAGTGTCCAGCAGGACGTTGGCGCGCGGACGCTCCACCGGCGGCAGCCCGAACGACACCAATACGTCACCGCCCGCGGCACGCGACAGGTCGGCGGCAATGCGCTCGCGCACGTCCTGGTAGTTGTCGAACACGGTCGCGTTGAACGAGTTGAAGTAGAGCTTGAGCGACTTCGACTCGATCAGGTTCGGCGTGTGCGCGGGAATCACGAGGGTTGCGGTGGCGACATGCGGCATGCCGCGGCTGTCGAGCCACGACAGCTCGTAGGCGTGCCAGCGGTCGTGGCCGACGAAGGGCAGCGGCGAACCGATCCCGATCGCTTCACGGCCCTGCGCGCGCGCGATCGGAAACAGCAGCGACGCGTCGTAGGTGGACGGATAGTCGACGTGGCGGCCGAGCGGGATCGAAGCGCCGGATGTCACGCCTTCGCTGCCTCGAGGTAGTCGAGCGTGGCCTGCAGCATCGCGCGCAGGCCGATGTCGAGCGATTGCTCGTCGAGCTTGAACTCCGGCGAGTGGTTGCCCGGCGCGGTCTGCGGATCAATGCCCTGCGAGGTGGCGCCGACGAAGAAGAACAGGCCCGGCACTTCCTTGGCGTAGTACGAGAAATCCTCGGCGCCCATCTGCAGCGGCGGCTCGATGACATTCGCGTCGCCGACCACGGCCTTCAGGCTCGGCAGCATGCGCGCGGTCAGCGCCGGGTCGTTGTAGGTGACCGGGTTGCCTTCGGTGTCGGGTACGTTCGCCTCGACCGTCGCGCCGTTCGCCGCCGCGACATGCGTCGCGACGTTCTTGAGGTCCGCGAAGATCTTCTGCCGCATGCCTTCGTCGAAGGTACGGATGGTGCCGATCATCTTCACGTCGTCGGGAATGATGTTGTAGCGGATGCCGCCGTTGATCGCGCCGAACGTCACCACGGCGGGCAGCCTGGCGATGTCGGTGCGCCGCGACACGATCGACTGCGCGCTGGTCACGATCTCGCTTGCCGTCACGATCGGATCGATGCCGCCCCATGGCCGCGAGCCGTGCGTCTGCCGGCCATGCACCGTGATGTTGAAGCGGTCGCTCGCCGCCATCTCCGGCCCGCTGCGCACCGCGATCTGCCCGACCTGCACCGTGGAGAACACATGCAGCCCGAACACGGCGTCGGGCTTGAAGTCCTTGAACAGGCCTTCCTTGAGCATCAGAGACGCGCCGCCCTGCTCGCCGACCGGCGCACCTTCCTCGCTGGGCTGGAAGATCAGCATCACCTGCCCCGGTAGCTGCGCGCGCATCTTCATCAGCGACTGCGCGATGCCCAGCAGGATGGCGGTATGCGCATCGTGGCCGCAGGCGTGCATCACGCCGGTGGTCTGGCCATTGAACGTGGTGGTGACCTTCGACGCGAACGGCAGGTCGACGCGCTCGGTGACCGGCAGCGCATCCATGTCGGCGCGCAACGCGAGCTTCGGGCCCGGCCTGCCGCCCTGGATGATCGCGACCACGCCGTGGTGCGCGATGCCGGTGCGTGGCGTCAGCCCCATCTTGCGCAGTGCGTCGGCGACCGCCTTCGAGGTGCGTTCCTCGCGGTTGGACAGCTCGGGATGCTGGTGGAAGTCACGTCGCCAGGCCACGACCTGCGCCTGAACCGCCTTGGCCGCGGCATCGACCTCGGGGCGTTCGGCCGCGTGCGCGGCCGGGGCGAGGGCGGCGAGCGCGGCGACGAGCGATGCAGTCAGGACGGCGAGGCGCATGCGGCGTAATCCATCGAAGCGGAGCATCGATGCTACCCCAGAGTTCCAGCACGCCGGCTGCAAAACGCCGCGCATCGTGCGAGGCTCGGCACCGACTCCATCCATCGGGCTGACCTTGTCGACTTCCTCCCAGCGCCCGCTCCAGGGCGACGCCGCGCTCGTGCGTGCCATCGGCGTGTTCGCGCTGGCCGCCGCCGTCATCAACTCGACCATCGGCGGCGGCATCTTCCGTATGCCGGGCGCGCTGGCCGCGCAGGTCGGCAGTGCCGCGCCGCTCTCGCTGGTGGTCGGCGCGTTCGCGATCATCCCGATCGCGCTGTGCTTCGCCGCCGCCGGTAGCCGCACGCATGCCACGGGCGGGCCGTACACGTACGTCTCGGTCGCGTTCGGTCCGTTCCTCGGGTTCGTCGCCGGTGCGCTGATGTGGATCAGCCACGTGGCGTCCAGCGCGGGCGTCGCGGCCTCGTTCGCGCAGCAGGTCGCCAACCTCGAGCCGGCGTTCGGCACGCCGGGCGCGCGCGCCGCGTTCATCATCGGCACGTACGCGCTGCTGTTCGTGCTCAACGCGTTCGGTGTCAGGCTCGGCGCGCGCGCGGTCGCCACGCTGGCGACGATCAAGCTAGCGCCGCTGGTGTTGCTGGTGCTCGGCGGGTTGGCCTTCGTCGACTGGAGCGCGGTGAGCTTCAGCCCCGCCGACGTTCCGTCGATCGGCGCGCTCGGTGGCTCGCTGGTGCTGGTGATGTTCGCGTACTCCGGAATGGAGACCGCGCTGGTGCCGTCCGGCGAATTCAGCGACCCCGCGAAGAACGTACCGCGCGCCACGGTGGTCGCGATCCTGCTGGTGGTCGCGCTGTACCTCGGCCTGCAGATCGTCGGGCAGGGCGTGCTCGGCCCGGCGCTGGCGACGAGCCCGATTCCGCTCGCCGACACCGCCGGAAAGCTGTTCTACGCGGGCCGCACGCTGCTGCTCGCCACTGCGTGCGTATCGATGGGCGGCTTCCTGCTGGGCAACCTGCTGGGCTCGTCGCGCCTGCTGTTCGCGCTCGGTCGCGACGGCTACCTGCCGTCGATCTACGGTCGCGTGAGTGCGAGCCACCGCGTGCCGCTGATGGGGCTTGCGACGCATGCCGGGCTCGCTTGTTTCCTCGCCGTGCGCGGCAGCTTCGACGCGCTCGCCGCCGTGTCCGGCGGTGCGATCTGCGTGGTCTACGGCGTGGTCGCGCTCGCTGCGTGGCGCCTGCAGCGCATGGGCGTCGCCGAGCGCGGGGCGCCGTTCCGCATGCCCGGCGGTGCGCTGGTGCCGCTGATCGCGGCCGGCATCATGACCGCGATCCTGTTCACGCTGAAGGGTGATGAGTGGCGTGCGATCGCGATTTCGCTGGCCGTGCTGGTGGCGGTCTACGCGGTCCTGCACGCGCTGCGACGCGGACACGCCCCGGCGTCGCCCCCCGGCGCGTGAGCCGGGCACGCGCGGCGCAGGTGCTGCAGCAACCGGAACGCGCCGATGCCGATGAACTTCATCTCCACCGACGCGTAGCGCCGCGCGACCTGCTGCTGGCGCTGACCTACGTGGTCGTCCCGTTTTCAATCCTGGTGCAGCGGTTGACGATCGGCGCGGTGGCGCGCCGCGCTGCGTGACACTCAGCTCAGCTCAGCGCGGCCGCGTGGTGCGCGACGTGTTCGCCCATGAAGCTTGCGATGAAGTAGTAGCTGTGGTCGTAGCCGGGGCGCAGCCGCAGATGAAGCGGATGTCCCGTCGCCTCGCAGGCCGCGCGCAGCCGTTCGGGCTGCAGTTGCGAGTCGAGGAATTCGTCGTCGAGGCCCTGGTCGACGAGCAGCGGCAGGCGCTCCACCGCCGTGCCCGCAAGCGCGCACGCATCCCACTCGTTCCACGAGGCGCGGTCGCTGCCGAGATACGCGGCGAACACCTTCGCGCCCCACGGCACCTTCGACGGCGCGACGATCGGCGAGAACGCCGACACGCTGCGATAGCGGCCGGGGTTGCGCAGCGCGATCACCAGCGCGCCGTGCCCGCCCATCGAGTGGCCGCTGATGCCGCGCGCGTCGTTCGCGGCGAAGGTGCCTTCCACCCACGCCGGCAACTCGTGCACGACGTACTCGTGCATTCGGTAGTGCTGGCGCCACGGCGCCTGTATCGCATCGACGTAAAAGCCCGCGCCGATGCCGATGTCGTACCCGTCGGCATCGGCCACGCCCTCGCCGCGCGGGCTGGTGTCGGGCGCCACGAGGATCAGCCCGTGCTCGGCCGCATGGCGCTGTGCGCCCGCCTTGGCGATGAAGTTCTGTTCGCTGCAGGTCAGGCCCGACAGCCAGTACAGCACCGGGCACCGGCCGTGGGCGGCCTGCGGCGGCAGGTACACGCCGACGCGCGTCGGCACGCCGAGCGCGGTCGAGTCGATCTCGTAGACGTCCTGCCAGCCGCCGAAGCTCGCGTGCCGTTCGATCCGGCGCATGTCAGAACCGGATCACGGTGCGGATCGACTCGCCACGGTGCATGAGGTCGAACGCTTCGTTGATGCGCTCGAGCGGCATCTCATGCGTGATGAACGGATCGAGGTCTATTTCGCCGCGCATCGCCTGCTCCACCATGCCCGGTAGCTGCGTGCGCCCCTTGACGCCGCCGAACGCGGACCCGCGCCAGACGCGCCCCGTCACCAGCTGGAACGGCCGCGTGCGGATCTCCTGCCCCGCGCCCGCCACGCCGATGATGACGCTCTCGCCCCAGCCCTTGTGGCAACACTCGAGGGCGCTGCGCATCACGTCGACGTTGCCGATGCATTCGAACGAGAAGTCGACGCCGCCGTCGGTCATCTCGACGATGACCTCCTGGATCGGCCGGTCATTCTCGCGCGGGTTCACGCAGTCGGTCGCGCCCATCGAGCGCGCCAACTCGAACTTCGACGCGTTGATGTCGACGGCGAGGATGCGCGACGCGCCGGCCTGCACTGCGCCCTGGATGACCGCCAGGCCGATGCCGCCGAGCCCGAACACCGCCACGGTGTTGCCGGGTTGCACTTTCGCGGTGTTGTGCACGGCACCGATGCCGGTGGTGACGCCGCAGCCCAGCAGGCAGACCTTTTCCAGCGGCGCCTCGGGCGTGATCCTGGCCAGCGAGATCTCGGGCACCACCGTGTATTCGCTGAAGGTGCTGGTGCCCATGTAGTGATGGATCGGCTGGCCCTGGTACGAGAAACGCGTGGTGCCGTCGGGCATCAGGCCGCGGCCCTGCGTCGCGCGCACCGCCTGGCAGAGGTTGGTCTTGCCCGACAGGCAGAACTTGCACGCGCGACATTCCGCCGTGTACAGCGGGATGACATGGTCGCCGGCCTGCAGCGAGGTCACGCCTGCGCCGACTTCCACCACGATACCGCCGCCTTCATGGCCGAGCACCGCCGGAAAAATGCCTTCGGGGTCTTCGCCGCTCAGCGTGAACGCGTCGGTATGGCAGACGCCCGTGGCGACGATGCGCACCAGCACCTCGCCGGCACGCGGCGGCTCGACGTCGATCTCGACGATCTGCAACGGTTCGCCAGCGGCGAAGGCGACGGCGGCACGGGATTTCATCGGCAGGCGCTCGGCAACGGACGTCGCATCCTACCGGGCGCCCCGGGCTGCGGTGTTCGGCCCGCGTGAGCCTCAGTCGACCCAGTTCCACTCGACGCCGAGCGTCAGCGCGCGCTCGGCGGCTGGCTCGAAATAACGGCCGTTCGCATCGTTGACGATCACCGAGCCGACGTACCGGCGGTCGAGCAGGTTGGCGATGCCGAGATACACACGACCGCGGTCGCCATCGTGCTGCACACGCCAGCCGACGCTTGCGTCGACGACCGTGTAGCCGTCGGTGCGCACGTCGCCGGCGGTGGTCGCGGCGACGCCGGCGACGTGCTGCGCATCCAGCTGCAGCTGCAGCCCGGTGTCGCCGCCGCGACGCAGCGCCGCGAACGTCTGGGTTCCTGGCACGCCCGGCAACGACGTGCCGGCTGGCACGATCGCGACCGGCGCGCGGCATGCGTTGCCCGTACACGCCGGGAACGCCGAACGGAACTCGGCATCCAGCCATGTACCGCTGAGGTCAAGGTGCCACGCATCGCCGAGCGGCATGCGCAGCGCGGCCTCGACCCCGCGGCGTCGCGTCGGCCCCGCGTTGCGGAAGGTCGTGCGCCCGCCGGCGCTGCTGTTCACCACCAGCTCGTCGCGCGTGTCCGATTCGAACAGCGCGACCTCGCCACGCACGCCGCGGCGATCAAGGCGTACGCCGAGTTCCGCATTGCGCATGCGCATCGGCTTCAGCAGGAAGTTCGGGCCGCTGCCGCCATCGCTGCGATAACCGAGTTCGTTGAACGTCGGCGTCTCGAAGCCGCGGCCGACCGAGCCATAGACCGAGACGCCCGGCCGCGCGCCCCAGGTCGCGCCGATCACCGGCGACACCGCGGCATAGCTGACGCGGCCGCTGTCGTCCGGATTCCCGGCGCGCACGTAGGCGTCCCGGGAATTGAACGAAACGCGGCTCGCGCGCACGCCGCCGCTCACGCTCCACGCGCCGCCGACATCCCACGTTGCCTGCACGTACGGATCGATCGATCGCACACGGTCCTGCTGGTCCTGCCGCGGTGCGCCGCGCACGCCCACCGTGCTGCCGACGAAGTTCTCGTAACCCCTGCGCGACTGGCGCTGCTGTTCGACATCGAGTCCGAGCACGACGTCGAACGGACGCGCCGCGAGCCGGTGATGCGATGTCCAGCGGGCGTCGACGCCGCCGAACGGCGCGTCGAGGTCGATCCAGCCGCCGGCACTCAGCGGACTGCGCTGCGCCTCGGGTGGCGTTGAAAGCACCTGCTGGATACGACGGCGGCCGCCGTAGGCGAGCACGTGCAGGCCGCCGAGTTCGTAGATCGCGCCGAGCTGGGCCTGCCGCGCGCTCTTGCGCGTGTTGAAGCGCAGCGCGCCGGCGCTGGCCTGGCGGGGGGCGCTGTCGACTTGCGCGCGCGTAAGGCCCTGCGGATCAAGCACGTCGGGCGACTCGAATGCATTGGCGACCAGCATGACGCGGCCCGCGCCCAGCGGCATGCTGAGCTTCGCGTCGAGCCCGCTGCGCGTGGCGGCGCTGTGGTCGCGATAGCCCTCCGTCGAGAAGCGCGAGGCACCGATCGCATAGTCGACATCGCCGGTTGCGCCGCGCAGGTTCGTGCCGACGCGCCACGTATCGAAGCTGCCGACCGAGGCCTGCACGCCGACGCGACCGGGGGCGCCGCCGTCGTCGGTGTCGAGCAGCACGACGCCGCCGGCGCCGTTGCCGTACAGCGCCGCGAACGGGCCGCGCAGCACTTCGATGCGCGTGGCGTCGCCGAGCGGGAAGTGCGAGACCTGGCCCTGCCCGTCGGGCATCGTGGCGGGAATGCCGTCGACATAGAGGCGCACGCTGCGGATGCCGAAACTCGCGCGCGTTCCGAAGCCGCGGATCGAGATCTGCTCGTCCTGCGCCCAGTTCTGCCGGGTGCGCGCCAGCACGCCGGGCACGCCGGCAAGCTTCTCCGACAGTGACGCGCCATTGCCGCTGGTGTCGAGATCGCGGCCTTGCAGCACGTCGACCGCGGCGGGCGTGCGATCGATCGCGCGCGGCGCACGCGTGGCGACCACCTGCACGCGGTCGAGCGTGGCGGGGTTGGCGGGGGGCGGGGCGGTCTGGGCCTGGGCCTGGGCGACGCCGGTCACGGCGAGCAGGCAGAGAGATAGGGGTCGGGTCACGCGTAAAGCCTAGCAACGTGGATCCAAGCGGCCGTGTGATGGCAGTGCGACCGCGCGTGTCGCCATCCGCGGGCTGAACGAACGGGCTGCCCCACCCCTGTGCCACATGGATTTCACCCCGTCTTGAAAACACCGCCCCTAGCGTCGGCTCCACGCACCGGATACGGAAGCAGCCATGAAGGCGATCACGACCTCGACCGAACGGGCCAAGCCGGCCGCGACCCGGGATGCACCGGAGCGCCGCGTGCGCGTCTCCGACGAGCTCTACGAGTTCCGTCGCTACAACTATGCCGAGGGCTGGGACAGCGACGACGTCGCGCTCGGCTGGGTCGACGAGTCGATCGTCGAGCTCGGTTCGCGCCGCCTGCATTGAGGCGATCGCGGGTCGTCGCTGACGATCCGCCGATCCGAGAAGTCCACGTGCGCTGACGACCCGCCACCGCGGACGCGACGCGCCCGCCGTGCGCATTCCGGACCTTGCTGACACCGCGCCGGCGCGACCGCAGGTCGCACGGCGTCGATCCGGTCCTTCACGCGCCCGATACGCTGTCACACTCGGATCGCGACCGCCGCGTGGCGGGATCGCATCCGGTGGGACCACGCACGAGGCTGCCATGAATCGACCGATCCGACTGTCCATGCCCGTGCTGGTGCTGATGCTGGCGATGTCGGCCGGCTGCCGTCCCGACCCCAACGCCTTGCCGGCCGGCGTCGACCCGCCGCCGCCCGTCACCGCCGACAGCGACACCGGCGGCTCGCTCAAGGGCGACTTCGGCCCGCCGCAGGGCGAACCGATCAAGGCGGTGCTGACCCAGCCGCCGCTGGTGCCGCCGGCCACGGGCCGCAGTGCACCGGCCAAGGTGATCGTCGAGCTCGAAGTGCAGGAGAAGGAGATGGAGATCTCCGACGGCGTCACCTACACGTTCTGGACCTTCGGCGGCACCGTGCCCGGCAGTTTCATCCGCGTGCGCCAGGGCGATACGGTCGAGCTGCACCTGCGCAATGCGCCGGGCAACAAGATGCCGCACAACATCGACCTGCACGGCGTGACCGGGCCCGGCGGGGGCGCCGCGTCGACGTTCACCGCGCCGGGCCACGGCTCGCAGTTCACGTTCAAGGCGCTCAACGCGGGCCTGTTCGTCTACCACTGCGCCACCGCGCCGGTCGGCATGCACATCGCCAACGGCATGTACGGGCTGATCCTGGTCGAGCCGCCGGCGGGCATGCCGCCGGTGGACCACGAGTACTACGTGATGCAGGGCGACTTCTACACGACCGGCAAATACCGCGAGAAGGGCCACCAGCCTTTCGACATGGACAAGGCGATCGACGAGCGCCCGACCTACGTGCTGTTCAACGGCCGCGAGGGTTCACTGACGGGTGACAAGGCGCTCAAGGCGAAGACCGGCGAAACGGTGCGGCTCTACGTGGGCAACGGCGGCCCGAACCTGGTGACGAGCTTCCACGTCATCGGCGAAATATTCGACAAGGTCTGGTACGAAGGCGGCACCAAGTACCAGGAGAACGTGCAGACCACGCTGATCCCGTCGGGCGGCGCGGCGATCATGCAGTTCCACCTCGAAGTGCCCGGGACCTACGTGATGGTCGACCACAGCATCTTCCGCGCCTTCAACAAGGGCGCGCTGGCGATGCTCAAGGCCGAAGGCCCGGATCGCAAGGACATCTATTCCGGCAAGGAAGTCGACGAGAACTACGTCAGCGGGCGCGCGCTCGCCAACACGCAGGCGGTGTCGACCGCGGCGGCGGCGGCGAAGTCCGGCGCGCTCACGCTCGAACAGCAGATCGCGGCGGGCAAGGATCTCTTCGCCGGCACGTGCTCCACCTGCCACCAGGCCAATGGCCAGGGCCTGCCCGGCGTATTCCCGCCGCTGGCCGGCTCGAGCGTGCTCAAGGCGACGCCCAAGCGCATCGTCCAGATCATGCTGCACGGGCTCAATGGGAAGGTCACCGTCAATGGCAAGGACTACGATTCGGTGATGCCGCCGATGAGCCAACTCAGCGATGACGAAGTCGCCAACATCGGCACGTTCGTGCTCAACAGCTGGGGCAATCCGGGCGGCCGCGTCACCGCCGCGGAGGCCACCACCGAGCGCGCGCGACCCGCACCGGCCGCTGGCGGAGAATGAGTTGAGCGCGTTGCGACGCGTAGCGACGGCGTTGCTGCTTGGCGTTCCGCTGCTCGCGATCGCGGCCGCCGTCGGCGGCGCGTACGTCCGGCTGCCCGGCGGACCGTTCCGTTCGGCGTTGCAGTTCGAGGAGGCCAAAGCCGGCGCGCGCCGCGTCGCGCCGTTCGCGCTCATGCGGCGCCCGGTCACCAACGCCGAGTTCCTCGATTTCGTGCGTACGCATCCGCAATGGCGCCGCGACCGCGTTGCGCGCGTGTTCGCCGAGCCACGCTACCTGTCGCAATGGGCGGCGGGCGCGCAGCTGGGCGCGCGTGCGCTGCCCGACCAGCCGGTGGTCTGGGTCAGCTGGTTCGCCGCCGACGCCTACTGCCAGGCGCAGGCCGCGCGCCTGCCGACCTGGCTGCAGTGGGAATACGCGGCCGCAGCCGACGAAACGCGCCGCGATGCGCGCCGCGATCCCGCCTGGCGCGAGCGCATCCTCGGCTGGTACTCCCGACCGAATGCCTCGGTGCTGCCGCGCGCGGGACTGCAGGCGCCGAACGTGTATGGGGTGCAGGACCTGCACGGCCTGGTCTGGGAATGGACCGACGACTACGGGTCACTGATGGTGTCGAACGACAATCGCAACCAGGGCGACAACGACAAACTCAAGTTCTGCGGCGCCGGCGCCATCTCGATGCGCGATCGCGACAACTACGCGGTGCTGATGCGCGTGGCGTTGTTGTCGTCGCTCGAAGGCCGGGACGCCACGGCGAACCTCGGCTTCCGTTGCGCAAGGAATATCCGATGAGAGCGGTGCGGCTGCTGGCCGCCGTGCTGCTGCTGTCGGGCTGCGACCGTGTTTCCACGCCGGTGTCGCATGCCGCGACCGCGACGCCTGCGTCGGCTGCGAAGCCTGCACCCGCCGCGGCGCTGCCGAGTGACTCGGTGTACCAGCTGTCGCTACCGCTCACCGACCAGGACGGGCACACCCGGGACTGGCGTGCGCACCGCGGCCGGCCGCAGCTGGCTTCGATGTTCTACACGTCGTGCCGCTATGTCTGCCCGCTGATCGTCGACGCCGGCAAGTCGATCGATGCGCAGCTCACGCCGGTCCAGCGCGCGCGCATGGGCGTCCTGTTGATCAGCATGGATCCGCGGAACGACACGCCAACGGCGTTGCACGGCATCGTCGACAAACGCCATCTCGACACGAAGCGCTGGTCGCTTGCGTCGCCGCGGCAGCAGGACGTACGTGCGGTGGCCGGCGTGCTCGGTATCCGTTATCGCCAGCTCGATGACGGCAGCTTCAATCATTCAACCGCGCTGGTGCTGCTCGATCGCGACGGCCGCATCGTCGCGCGCAGCGACAAGGTGGGCCGTGACGTGGACCCGGCCTTCGTCGCGCAGGTGCGCAAGCTGGCCACCCCGTAACCAAGGGTCGACATGCGCGCGACGCGACGTCAGCCGCGATGTTCCAGCGCCAGGTATTCGGCCGAACGCATTTCGATCAGCCGCGAGGCCGTGCGCTCGAACGCGCCGGCCAGCCTCTCGCCGCGGTAGAGCGCGGGCGGATCGGCGTCGGCGGTGCAGACCAGGTTGACGTGGCGGTCATAGAACTCGTCGACGAGGTGCACGAAGCGTCGCGTCGCGTCGCCGAGCGTGTCGTCGAGCTTCGGAATGCCGCCGAGCAGCACGCTGTGATGCTCGGTCGCGATGTCGATGTAGTCGCTCGCAGCGCGCGGGCCTTCGCACAGCGCGGCGAAGTCGAACCACGCGTGGCCGTCGATGCGCGCGCGCACCGGGATGTCCCGGCCTTCGATGTGCAGCGGTGCATGCGACATGGGTGGCTGGCCGGTGATCTCGCGCCAGCGCTGCGCGAGCCACGCATCCGACTCCGCATCGAGCGGCGCTCGATACACGGGTGATCGCGTCAGTGCGCGCAGGCGGTAATCGGTGGGGCTGTCGAGATGCAGCACATGCGTGTTCGCCTCGAGCATCGCGATGGCGGGCAGGAAGCGATCGCGCTGCAGGCCATCCTTGTAGAGGTTGCGGGGCGCGGTGTTGGAGCTCGTCACCAGCGCGACGCCTTCGGCGAACAGGCGTTCGAGCAGGCGGCCGAGCAGCATCGCGTCGCCGATGTCGTTGACGAAGAATTCGTCGAGTACCAGCACGCGCAGCGTCCGCCCCCACTGTCTGGCGATGATCGCGAGAGGGTCGCTGGCGCCGGCGTGCGTGCGCAGCGCCTCGTTCACTTCGCGCATGAAGCGGTGGAAGTGCGTGCGGTGCTTTTCCTCGAACGGCAGCGAGTCGTAGAAGAGATCGATCAGGAACGTCTTGCCGCGGCCGACGCCGCCCCACAGGTACAGGCCCTGCGGCGCGGGCGCACGCACGCCGCGCACGCGGTCGAGCAGGCCGGCCCTGGGAGGATTGGCGAGCGACGCATGCAGGCGATCGAGTTCGGCGAGCGCGGGCTGCTGCGCGGGATCGAACTGCCAGTCGCCGCGTGCCACGCCGTCGGCATAGCACTGCGAGGGGGTGCCCGGGAGCCTCATGCCGCGGGGCCGGCACCGAACGCCGGCAGCTCCGCGTGCACGCCGTCCTGCATCGCCTGGCGCAGGTCGATCAGCTTGCCGTGGAAGAAATGGCTGGCAGCGGGCAGGCGGATCACGGTGGGCGCGCGACGCAGTTCCGACAGCCGCGCCAGCCAGTCGTAGACGCGCTGCGGATCGACGATCTCGTCCGCCTCGCCCTGGATCACGAACCAGGGGCCGCTGTAGAGGCCCATGTCGTCGAAGTCCCAGCTGCGGCCGGCCGGCGGCGCGATCGAGAACAGCAGGTCGGGCTGGAGGTCGTCGGCCATGCGCAGCGACACGTAGGCGCCGAAGCTGAAGCCACCCAGCCACAGCGCATGGCCCGGCCTTTCGCGTCGCACCCAGTCGACGACGGCGCGCAGGTCCGCGGATTCGCCGACGCCGTCGTCGAACACGCCAGCCGATTTGCCGACGCACCGGAAATTGAAGCGAACCGTGGTGGCGCCCAGTTCGCGCAGCGCGCGCGCGGCCATGGTCACCACCTTGTTGGTCAGGCTGCCGCCTTCGGTGGACAGCGGATGGCAGATGACGGCGACCACGTCGCGCACGCCGACGCCGGCCTCGGGAATGTCGACGGCGACTTCGAGCGGGCCTGCGGGGCCGTCGAGCATCAGGCTGACCACGCCACCGGGGGGCGCATCGGGAAAGGCGGGATTCGGCATGCGCGGCAGCCTACGTGGCAGGGCGTGAAACGACGACGCCGCCCGGAGGCGGCGTCGTGGCGATCGGAGCAGCGGGCTTACTTGATGTTCGACGTGATCCAGTCGACGGTCGCCTTGACCTGGTCGTCGGTCAGTGCCGGGTTTCCGCCCTTGGCCGGCATCACGCCCGCGGCGCCCTGGAAGCCGTGGATCGCGTGGTCGTACAGCGTGTCCTTGCCCTTGGCGATTCGCGCATCCCAGTGCGCGTGGTCGAGGGTCGGAGCGCCGCCGGCGCCGGAGGCATGGCAGCCCGAGCAGAGCTGGCCGAAGATCACCGAGCCGTCCTTGGTGCCACCGTAGGCCACCTGCGAAGCGGCAGCCGCGGCCGCCGCGGCGGAGGCCGCGGCCTGCTGGGCGGCGCCGGTCTGGCCCGCATATACCGCGCCCACCGGCGCGATGCGCTCCTCGGTGAGGTGCTGCATCAACGGGTCGCGCTCGGTCGGCAGCGATCCGTTGATGTAGAGCGCGGCCAGGATCAGGCTCAGCATCAGGAACACCAGGAAGCCGATCAGCATCGAGAACTTCTTGAGGAACACCAGATCGTAATTGCGCACGTTCCACCTTGAGCACGCCGGGGCGCGCGGGGCCGGGTTGGAGGTCGGAACAGTGGACGCGACATCGCGCCACCGGGCCGGCGAGTTTATCACTGGCCTCGCGATGGCGGACCGCCACCCTCAGGACATCGGGCTCGGGGGCGGAGGCGGGTCGGACGGCAGCGGGATGAATTCGCCGTTGTCGAGGTCCGGTAGCTTCATCCGCCCGGCGCGCCAGTCGGCCTTCGCCTGCTCGATGCGCTCGCGCCGCGACGACACGAAATTCCATTCCAGGTGTCGCGGCCCGAGCGGTTCGCCGCCGAGCACCATCACCGTCGCAGGCCCGCGGGCGACGAGGTCGGCGGCTTGCCGCGACCCCAGTACCGCCATGTGGCCGGCCGCCACCGTCTGCCCGTCGACTTCGACTTCGCCGCGAGCCACGTAGACCGCGCGGTCCACGGGCTCCGCTGGCGCCGCGAAACGCGCGCCCGCTGCCAGTTCCAGGTGCAGGT
>NZ_VTRV01000033.1 GCF_008274655.1 Cognatilysobacter lacus
TCGCGGCTGTCGCCCCTGGGAGCGCCCGCGGGTCGCGGCGGCCGACGCTCGTCACGCTTTTCGGGTCGCGCCACGGGCGCCGGCGGCTTGAAGCCCAAACCGAGAAGCTGGTCGCGCAGTGTGTCGCTCATTTGTTCTGGTCAGTAGTGGGGCGGCGGCGGTTCGACCGGCGCGTCACCCGTGAAATCGGTGGCGAGGCCGGCGCGAAGCTGCCGCATCTCGTCGAGGGCGCGCTGCAACATCAGCACCAGGCGCGCGTTTTCCGACCGGAGTTCGGCCACGGCATCGCTCATCTCGAGCAGCGAATGTTCCTGGAACGCGAGCCGCATTTCGAGCTCGACCAGCCGCTCGCCCAGCGCGTCAGCGATCATGCCGACACCGATCGACCGCGACCGATGCCGTAGTAGGCGATTCCCGCGGCCTCGACCTCGTCGGGGTGATAGATGTTGCGGCCGTCGAACAGCACCGCATCGCGCAATGCGCCGCGCAGACGGGTGAAATCCGGGCTGCGGAACTGCTTCCATTCGGTGATCACGATCAGCGCGTCCGCGCCCGCCAGCGCGGCGTTCGCGCTCTCACAAAGGTCGAGGTCATCGCGTTCGCCGAAGACGTGCTGGGCCTCGTCACGCGCTTCCGGATCGTAGGCCCGCACTCGCGCGCCCGCATCCCAGAGTGCGTGCAGCAATGCGCGGCTCGGCGCTTCGCGCATGTCGTCGGTATTGGGCTTGAACGCCAGGCCCCACACCGCGAACGTGCGCCCGGCGATGTCGCCGCCGTAGTGGCGGGTGATCAGTTCCATCAGGTGCAGTTTCTGCCGACGGTTGACCGACTCCACCGCCTGCAGCAGCTCGGCGTTGTAGCCGACCTGCGCTGCGGTCCGCGCCAGCGCCTGCACGTCCTTCGGGAAACAGGAACCGCCGTAGCCGGCGCCCGGATAGATGAAGTGCCAGCCGATCCGAGGGTCGGACCCGATGCCATGGCGAACGTTCTCGATGTCGGCGCCCACGCGCTCCGCAATGTTGGCGATCTCGTTCATGAAGGAGATCTTGGTCGCCAGCATCGCGTTGGCCGCGTACTTCGTGAGCTCCGCGGAGCGCACGTCCATCACCACGATGCGATCGTGGTTGCGGTTGAGCGGCGCGTACAGCCGACGCAGGCGATCGACCACGTGGGCGTCCGTCGCGCCGATCACGATGCGGTCGGGCCGCATGAAATCGTTGACAGCGTCGCCTTCCTTCAGGAATTCGGGATTGGATGCGATGCCGAACGCGACGTCCGCACCCCGCGCAGCGAGTTCACCGGCGATCGCCGCGTGCACCTTGTCCGCGGTGCCAACGGGCACGGTCGACTTGTTGACGATCACTCCCGGCCGTTCGAGATGGCGGCCAATGGTGCGCGCCACGGCCAGGACGTATTGGAGGTCCGCACTGCCATCCTCGCCGGGAGGCGTGCCGACGGCGATGAACACGATTTCGCCGTGCCCGACCGCTGACTCGGCGTCGGTGGTGAAGCGAAGCCGCCCGGCCGCGTGGTTCGACCGGACCATAGGCTCGAGGCCGGGCTCGAAAATTGGAATCTCACCGCGCTCCAGCGCAGCGACCTTGCCCGCATCGATGTCCACGCAAACCACGTCGTGGCCCACGTCCGCCAGGCACGTGCCGGTGACCAGGCCGACGTAGCCTGTTCCAAAAATAGTGACGCGCATCAGCCGCTCCCGCGCTGTCGCCCGGCGCGGACGCCGGGCGCGTGATCAGTGAGCAGGCTGCGGGCCTGCGGCGCCGGCCTTGCCGATGCCGAGGAGTTCAACGTCGAACACCAGCGTGGCATTCGGCGGGATCGGGCCGCCGGGCGTGCCCGCTTCCCCGTAGCCAAGCGACGCCGGGATCCACAGGCGGTACTTGCTGCCGACCGGCATCAGCTGGATGCCTTCACGCCAGCCGGGCACCACCTGCGCGAGGGGCAGCGTCGCCGGCCCGCCGTGGTCATACGAGCTGTCGAACTTGGTGCCGTCGAGCAGCGTGCCCGTGTAGTGCACGGTGACCGCGTCGTCGGCCTTCGGTTTCGGGCCGTTGCCGGGCGTGAGCACTTGGTACTGCAGGCCGCTCGCCGTCACCTGCACGCCGGCTGCCTTCGCATTCTTCGCGAGGAATTCCTGGCCTGCCTTCTGGTTCTTGCCGGCCTGCTGCATCTGGTCCGCAATGCGCTTGGCTTGCAGCTTCTGCGAGAACGCCTCGCGAACCTGCTGCGCCTGCTGCTCGTTCATCAGCGGCTTGCCGCCTTCGAGCTGCGTGCGCATCGCCTTCTCGAGCGTGGCGATGTCGATTTCGTCCTTGACCTGCTTGAGCGTCTGGCCCATGTCCATGCCGATCATGTAGCTGACGCGCGCCTTGTCGTCCTTCAAGCCGGGGATTGCGTTCGGGTCGCTGCTCTTCGCTGCAGCCGCGGTGTCCGTCTTGGCGGCGGGTGCGTTCTTGTCGCAACCGGTCACGGCGAGCGCGGCGGCGATGGTGCCGAGCGCGAGAAGGCGCGTCGTTGAAAGAGTCATTCGAAATCCTCGTGGGGGAGCGGCAGGGCCGCGATCAGGGCGAGATGGCGAGCAGTTCGACATCGAAGACGAGCGTGGAGTTCGGGCCGATCTGCGCACCCGCCCCTTTTTCGCCGTAGGCAAGCTCGGACGGAACCCAGAAACGGTATTTGGCGCCGACCGGCATCATCGACACGCCCTCGGTCCAGCCCGGAATGACCTGGTTGAGCATGAATTCGACCGGCTGACCGCCGCGATCGTACGAGCTGTCGAAAACAGTGCCGTCGAGAAGCGTGCCATGGTAATTCACGCGGACCCGATCGGTCGGCTTCGGGCGGGCGCCCGATCCCTGGCGCAGCACCATGTACTGCAGGCCGGACGGCGTCGTGATCACGCCCTTCTTCGTCTTGTTCTCGGCCAGGAATTTTTCGCCCGTCGCCTTGTTCGTGCCTGACTGCGCCGCGCGCTGCGCCTCGATCTTCTGCTTGACCGACGCGGTGAACTCGGCGCGCACGGCGTTGCGCGTGGACTCGTCCATCACCGGCTGCTGTCCGGCGAGCAGGCCCGACATGGTGCGAAACACCAGCGGCATGTCCACTTCGTCCTTGATCGATGCCAGCGACGGCCCGAGGTCCATCGCCACCAGATGGCCGACGTCGACCTTCGAGACCTCGGGCGGCGCGGTCTTGGCCTGGCCACGACGGGCGGCGATCCGCTGCATCAGGGCCTGGTTGATCTGCGCGGCGCGTTCGCGCGTGAGCGTCGGCGACTTGCCGGCGAGAACGCCTTGCAGGCCTTCCTGGAACGCCTTGAGGTCGATGTCCGGCGCGACCGGCATGAGCATCTGCGACAGGTCGAAACCGACCACGTAGCTCGCCTTCTGACGCGGCGTCACCAGCGAAGCAGCTGTCGTCGGCGCGGAGGCGACGGGCTTCGCAGGCGCGGGCTTCGCGGCGGGGGGCGCGGCAACGGCGATGGCGGCCGTCGAGGCGAGCAGCACGGCGAGTCCGCGTGCGGTCAGTTTCATTCACAGCTCCTGGCGGCGCCCGGTCGGGCGCAGGGGGCCCGTATTGTCGCGGCCCCTTCGGCGGGGGGCAAATCGCGGCCCAGCGGCCGTATGCCATCAGTTGGGTTTGCGGCAGTTGACGAGAGCGAAACTGGTGTTATAGTTGCCTACAACACCGGTCAACCAGAGAGGAGGCCTGCCATGAGTCGCAAGCTCCAAACCAGCCTGAACGCACTCGTCATAACGGCAGCGCTCTGCGCGACCGGCGCGTTCGCCGCCGCCGCCGTGCCTTTTGCGGCGCCTGCCACCCGCTCCATCGCCACGGTCGCTTCGGCGGTCGACGGCGGCCACCACAAGAGTCACCCCAACCGCCTCCGCCACGTACTGGCGATGCCCTACTTCTCGTTCGTCCCGAGGGACTGACCCATGGCCGCCATCCAATGGAGCGACGGCGCTCCCATCTACCGCCAGCTGAAGGAGCGCGTCGTAGCGATGATGCTCGACGGACTCCTCAAGCCCGGTGACCCGCTGCCCTCCGTGCGCCAGGTCGCCGCGGAATACCAGCTCAACCCCATTACGGTCTCGCGCGCCTACCAGGAGCTCGCGGACGAAGCATTGGTCGAAAAACGCCGAGGACTGGGCATGTACGTCACCGAAGAAGCCGCCAAGAAGTTGCTGGTAAGTGAGCGCGAGCGGTTCCTGACCGAGGAATGGCCGCAGGTGATGGAGCGCATCGCGCGCCTCGGGCTCCGGCTCGACGAACTCATGGCCGCTGGCCGCAAGGGGGACATGCAATGAATGCCCAGGTCACCCCGTCCCCGGTGGTCCGCGCCCGCGGCCTCCGCAAGGTCTACAAGAACAAGATCGCGCTCGACGGCACGTCGTTCGAGATTCCCGCCGGCCGCATCGTCGGCCTGATCGGCCCCAACGGCGCCGGCAAGACGACTGCGCTGAAGGCGATGCTCGGCCTGATCCCGTTCGACGGCGAGATGTCCGTCCTCGGCCGCGATCCGCGCAGCCAGCGGGACGAACTGATGCAGGACGTCTGCTTCATCGCCGACGTCGCCGTGCTTCCGCGCTGGATTCGCGTCAAGGAAGCCATCGAATTCGTCGCCGGCGTGCATCCACGCTTCGACATGGCGCGCTGCGAGCGCTTCCTGGCCGGCACGCAGCTGAAGCCGAACCTCAGGGTTCGGGAGATGTCCAAGGGCATGATCGTGCAGCTGCACCTGGCGCTAGTCATGGCGATCGACGCCAAGCTCCTCGTGCTGGACGAGCCCACGCTCGGCCTGGACATCCTGTACCGCAAGCAGTTCTACCAGCGGCTGCTGGAGGATTACTTCGACGAGGACAAGACGATCATCGTCACCACCCACCAGGTGGAGGAGATCGAGCACATCCTGACCGACGTGCTGTTCATCCGCGACGGCCGGATTTCGCTGGACGCCTCGATGGACACCCTGGGTGACCGCTACGCCGAAGTGCTGGTCGACTCGGCGCACATCGAAGCGGCACGCGCGCTGCAGCCGATCGACGAACGCGCCCTGCCCTTTGGCAAGACGGTGATGCTGTTCGAGGGCGTGCCCGTCGAGCGCCTCGCGCAATTCGGTGAAACCCGCACGCCCGGCCTGGCCGACCTGTTCGTGGCCACCATGAAGGGGACATACGCATGAACGCGACAATCCAAACCCTGCCCCGCGCGCCGGTTGCGGCGCCCCACGCCACGCACAAGTTCAAGCTGTTGCTGCGACGCGAATTCTGGGAGAACAAGGGCGGCTTCCTCTGGGCGCCTCTGGTTGCCGGCGGAATCTCGCTCCTGTTCACGCTGCTCGGCGCCATCGGCGGCAGCGTCCTGAAGCACCGCCACGCGGCCGAAATCATGCAGGCCGATGCAAGGCCCGACGAGATGGCCCGCGTGTTCGGCGGTGCCGGCGACGTCGCGCTGCTTGGCGGTGTCGGCATCACGCTGATCGTCCTCGGCTTCGTCGTCTTCTTCTATTCCCTCGGATCGCTCTACGACGACCGCCGCGACCGCAGCGTGCTGTTCTGGAAGTCGCTGCCGGTGTCGGACTCGAGCACGGTGGGCGCGAAGGCCGCATGGGCGCTGATCCTGGCGCCGGTGGTGGCGATACTCATCGGGGTGCTGGTCGGGCTGGCGTCGTGGCTCATCGCAGCGATCACTTCGACCGTCAACGGACTGCCCGGTGCAAGCGGAATCTTCACCTACTCGCATCCGATCCGGCTCGTCGGCAGCGTCATCGCTCTGGTTCCGCTGTACACGCTGTGGGCGCTGCCGGCCGTGGGTTGGCTGATGTTCTGCTCCGCCGCGGCGCGCTCGAAGCCCTTCCTGTGGGCGGTGATGATTCCGATCCTGAGCTGCGCAATGGTGAGCTTCGGCAATGTGGTGATGGGCATGGGATACGACGTCAGCCGCATGTGGTACGTCGTCGTCTACCGCGGCCTGCTCAGCGTGTTCCCGGCAACCTGGATCCCGCACCTGCAGTCGTCCGTCGGCGGCATCCACACCCCGGACGAGATCGCCAACGTCGTGAATGTCGCGAACAACTGGACAGTCGCTGCAACTGCCGACCTATGGATCGGCGTGGTCGTCGGCCTCGCGCTGATCGGCGCCGCCATCCGCCTGCGCCGCTGGAGGGACGAGGGCTAAGGCCCTCGCTCCCCGGACTTTGAAGGAGCCGCAAATGAATCGTCTGCTACGCACCACCCTGCTCGCCGCGACGCTCGCGAGCCTCGTCGCCTGCCAGGGCAAGACCCCGGCAACCGCACCGAACGGCACCGGCGGCAGCTCGCTGGAAAACGATGTCGGCACAAGTGTCGGCCGCGGCATGGCCGAAGCCCAGCGCAAGCTCGAGACCGAGAACATCACCATCCGCAGCGGCAAGGGCGAGCTGCACAAGGCGGAAATCACGCCCACCGGCGGCCTGATCATCGATGGCAAGACCATCGCGCTGAACGAAACGCAGCGGCAGGCGGTGCTCGATTACCGGGCGCGCACCATCGACATCGCCCATGCCGGAATGGACATCGGCGTGCAGGGCGCGAAGCTCGCGACGAGGGCCGTGACCGAAGCGATCGGCGGCCTGCTGAGCGGGCATCCCGACCAGATCGACAAGCGCATCGAGATGCAGACTCAGGGCATCAAGAAAGCCGCGAGTTCGCTATGCGACAAGCTGCCGGCGCTGCAGGCCGCGCAGCAGAAAGTCGCGGCCGCGGTGCCGGAGTTCGCGCCGTTCGCGAACATCCACTCCGACAAGGGCAGCGAATGCAAGCGCGGCCTCGATGATCACGCCGCGACAGCGGCGCCCGCCGCGGCTCCGGCGACACCGGCCGCTTCAGGACAACCCGCACCCGCGACCCGCTGACGAACAACGCGAGTGGCACGTCGCACCTTCGGGTGCATCGGATCTCCCCCCGATGCGCCCGTTTCTTTTTCCACGGTGCCGGTCGCGCGCCGTCGCCGCGCCCGCCATGCGCCGATCGGCTCAGCCGCCGCCCGACATGCCCTCGCGGATCCCGCCCTGCGTCAGCGCAGCCGGATCCAGCAGGCGCCGTAGCTGCTCCCGCGGCATCCCGGTGGCTTCGGCTGCTACGTCGAGCACGGGCCGGCCCTCCTTGTAGGCCTGCTTCGCGATCGCCGCCGCCTTCTCGTAGCCGATCACCGGGTTCAGCGCGGTCACCAGGATCGGGTTGCGGTCGAGGGTTTCGCGCACGCGGTCCTCCCGGACCTTGAGCCCCACGATCGCGCGGTCCGCCAGCAGCCGCGTCACGTTGGTGAGCAGGCCGATGCCGTCGAGCAGGTCGTAGGCAATCAGGGGCAGCATCACGTTGAGCTGGAAATTGCCGCTCTGCCCGGCGACGGTAATCGCCGCGTGGTGCCCGATCACCTGGGCGCACACCATCGCCACCGCTTCCGGGATCACCGGGTTGACCTTGCCCGGCATGATCGAGCTCCCCGGCTGCAGTGCGGGCAATTCGATCTCACCCAGCCCGGCGAGCGGGCCGGAATTCATCCACCGCAGGTCGTTGGCGATCTTCATCAACGCAACCGCAAGCGCATTGAGTTGACCCGAGAGCTCGATCGCATCGTCCTGGGAAGCGATGCCTTCGAACCGATCGGCTGCCGCTTCGAACCTGGCACCTGCGCGCTTTGAAATCGCCTTGGCCATCTGCTCGCCAAAGCGCGGGTCGGCATTGATGCCGGTGCCGACCGCGGTGCCGCCGATCGGCAAGCGGCGAAGGCGGCCCAGCGAGTCCTCGATCCGCATGGCCGCCGAATCCAGCTGCGATGCCCAGGCACCGAACTCCTGCGCGAACGTCACCGGCATCGCATCCATCAGGTGCGTGCGGCCCGTCTTCGTCACTTTCGTCAGCGATTTCGCCTTCTTGCGGATCGCCGCTTCGAGGTAGCGCACGGCAGGCAGCAGGTCACGCACGCAGGCGACCATCGCGGAGACGCGGATGGCCGTCGGAATCACGTCGTTCGAGCTCTGCCCGAGATTGACGTGATCGTTGGGATGCACGCGCCGCTTCGCCGTCGATGCGACGTGCGCGATCACCTCGTTCGCATTCATGTTGCTCGACGTGCCGGAGCCGGTCTGGAAGACATCGACCGGGAAATGCGCGTCGAACTCGCCGTCGGCGACGCGTTGGCCCGCGTCGACGATCGCGGCCGCGACGCCGGGGTCCAGCAGTTTCAGGCGCCCGTTGACCTCGGCCGCCGACGCCTTGATGACCCCGAGCGCCTCGATGAAGCCGCGCGGCATGCGCTGGCCGGAAATCGGGAAATTCTCAACGGCGCGCTGCGTCTGCGCCCCCCACAGCGCGTCTGCGGGCACCTGGAGCTCACCCATGCTGTCGTGTTCGACGCGGTCGTTCGCGGGGGATCGGGCCATCGTGCTCTCCTGTGGGTGCCGCGAGGTTACGCCGCGGCGCGTCAACGGCGGGAGGGTAAAATCGCCGCTCCCTCCCCCCGCGGCCTGCCATGTCCCCGTCCGTCGAAACCTCGCTGCTCGCCCTTTCGCCGCTGGACGGCCGCTATGCGGGCAAGGTCGACGCGCTGCGCCCGGTGTTCTCGGAATTCGGCCTGATCCGCGCCCGCGTGCGGGTCGAGGTGGAATGGCTGGTCGCGCTGGCGGCCGAACCCGGCATTGTCGAGCTGCAGGAATTTTCGGATGCCGCCGTCGCGCGACTGCGCGCCTTCGCCGAAGGCCTGTCGATCGCCGACGCCGCGCGCGTCAAGGAGATCGAGCGCACCACCAACCACGATGTGAAGGCGGTCGAGTACCTGATCAAGGAACGCCTGAAGGACGACGCGGAACTCGCCCCCGCGCTGGAGTTCGTGCATTTCGCATGCACGTCGGAGGACATCAACAACCTCAGCTATGCGTTGATGCTGCGCGACGCCCGCGACGGCGTGATGGCACCGCGACTGCGCGAACTGATCGCGAAGCTGCGCGACATGGCGCACGCACATGCCGGCCTTGCGATGCTTGCACGCACGCATGGCCAGACCGCCTCGCCCACGACCGTCGGCAAGGAACTGGCGAACGTGGTGGCCCGCCTGGAGCGCCAGCGCGAGGTGCTCGAAGCACTGCCGATGCCCGGCAAGATCAACGGCGCGGTCGGCAACTACAACGCGCACGTCGCCGCGTATCCGGACATCGACTGGCCGGCGTTCTCGCGGCGCTTCGTCGAGTCGCTCGGCCTGGCGTGGCAGCCGTACACGACGCAGATCGAGCCGCACGACGGTATCGCCGAGGTCGCGGACGCGATGAAGCGCGTGGGCACGATCTCGATCGACCTGTGCCGCGACGTGTGGGGCTACATTTCGCTCGGCTATTTCAAGCAGTCGGTCAAGGCCGGCGAAGTCGGCAGCTCGACGATGCCGCACAAGGTGAATCCGATCGACTTCGAGAACGCCGAAGGCAACTTCGGCATCGCGAACGCCCTGTTCGAGCACTTCGCCGCCAAGTTGCCGATCAGCCGCTGGCAGCGCGACCTCACCGACTCCACCGTGCTGCGTGCGCTCGGCACGGCGTTCGGCCACGCGCTGGTCGGCGTTGACGCGCTTACGCGCGGACTCGGCAAGCTCAGCGTGAATCCCGAGCGCCTCGCCGCGGATCTCGACGCCGCGTGGGAGGTGCTCGCCGAAGCCGTGCAGACGGTGATGCGGCGCTACGGCCTGCCGCAGCCCTACGAACAGCTCAAGGCGCTCACCCGCGGGCAAGGCATCACCGAGCAGTCGATGCGCGACTTCATCGCAGGCCTCGACCTTCCGGCGGACGCCAAGCAACGCCTCGTCGAGATGACGCCGGCGAGCTATATCGGCCACGCCGCCGAACTCGCACGGAGCGTCTGACATGCGCGCAGCGCTCTCCGTGATCGCGCTCGCCGCGCTGGCCGCATGCACAGGTGCCACCAACACGCGGCCCGCGTCGATGCAGGCGCCCAACCGGTGTGCGGACGATGCCGGCTGGAACGATCCCGCCGTGCCGCGCCACATCTACGGCAACACGTGGTACGTCGGCACCTGCGGCATCAGCGCGTTGCTGGTGACGTCGAAAGACGGCCATGTGCTGCTCGACGCCGGTACCGGCGAAGCCGCGACGCAGGTCGAAGCCAGCATCCGGGCGCTCGGTTTCCGAGTCGAGGACATCCGCGCGATCGTCAATTCGCATGCCCATCTGGACCACGCCGGCGGCCTGGCGCGGCTGCAGAGGGATTCGGGTGCGCCGGTGTACGCGCGCGCCGCCGCCGTGTCGGTGCTGTCGACCGGCGTCGCCGATCGCAGCGATCCGCAGCAGCTTTCGCTCGAGTCGTTCGCGGCGGTCGCGCATGTGCAGGCCATCGCCGATGACGGCCACGTGCGCGTCGGCGCGATCGACCTCGCCGCGCACGCCACGCCCGGCCACACGGCCGGCAGCACCAGCTGGACATGGCGCGAGTGCGAGAAAGGGCGCTGCGTCGACATGGCGTACGTCGACAGCCTTACCGCGATGACCGACGACGAGTTCCGCTACTCCGACGAGGTTGCTCATCCCGGCACGCTCGCGGACTTCCGTGCCGGGCTCACCCGCGTCGCCGCGCTGCCGTGCGACGTGCTGGTGACGCCGCATCCGTCGCTCAGCGACATGTGGTCGCGCATCGCGCCGGAGAGTTCGAAGCCCTTGGTGGACCCGGCGGCATGCCGTGACTACGCGCAGTGGGCGAACGCCCGCCTCGACGCCCGCCTGGCGAAGGAAGCGCTGCCGCGATGATCGAGATCGACGCACGCGGCAAACCGCCGCTGGGCATGACGCCGGCCCGCTTCCTGCGCGAGTTCTGGCAGAAGAAGCCGCTGCTGGTCCGCAATGCCTTCCCGGACTTCGCGACGCCGATCGAGCCGGAGGATCTCGCCGGGCTTGCCTGCGAGGAGCTCGCCCTGTCGCGCATCGTCGAACACGACCGCCAAGCCGATCGCTGGACACTGCGCACCGGCCCGTTCGCGGAGGAAGAATTCCCGGGAATGCCCGACCACGACTGGACGCTGCTGGTGCAGGACGTCGACAAGTGGGACGCCGATGTCGCCGCAGTGTTGCCGCACTTCGATTTCCTCCCACGCTGGCGCGTCGACGACGTCATGATTTCGTTCGCTGCGCCCGGCGGTTCAGTCGGCCCGCACGTCGACCAGTACGACGTCTTCCTGCTTCAGGCGAAAGGCCACAGGCGCTGGCAGATCGACGCGTCCTCGGACCCGTCACTGGCGTTCCGCGACGACGCGCCGATCCGCCTGCTGCGCCAGTTCAATGCCACGCACGACTGGGTGCTGGCGCCGGGCGACATGCTCTACCTGCCGCCGGGCGTTCCGCACAATGGCGTCGCCGAAGACGCGTGCCTCACGTTCTCGATTGGCATGCGCGCACCGTCGGCCGCCGAGCTGCTCGGTGACTTCGTCGACACGCTGGCGTCCGAGTCCGACGACGCGATCCGCTATCACGATCCCGACCTCGCGCCTGCGCGCGACCCGATGGAGATCGACGACGCGGCGATGTCGCGCGTGGTGGAGGCACTCAACGCGCTGCGCATGAACGATCCCGAGCGCTTGTCCGACTGGTTCGGGCGCTTCATCACTTCGTACCGAAGTGCGGGCATCGTCGCGGCGCCCGGCGGCGCCATGGACCGCGCAGCGATCGAGGCAGGCCTGCGCAGCGGTGGCGTCCTGCATCGCAATCCCTTCTCGCGGGTGGCCTGGCGAAAGCTCAAGCGCTCGGCACTGCTGTTCGTCGCGGGACAGTCCTGGCGGCTTGCCGCGACCGACGCGAAGCGCCTTTCCGCAGCCGAGTCCGTCGACATCGCGACCTACGCGAAGCTGGGCGAACCGGGACGCGCCGCGCTCGCCGAGCTCGTAGCAGGCGGCCACTACCAGCCAGCCGGGGACGAAGACGAATGAGCCGCGAGTTCAGCGTCGACGTGGTCGATTTCGCCAGCGCCCTGCCCGACCTGCGGGCGGTGCGCGAGGTCGTGTTCGTGCAGGAACAGCGCGTGCCCGTCGAGATCGAGCGCGACGCCCTGGATCCGGCGTGCGTCCATGTGCTGGCGCGCGACGGGGAAGGCCGGGCCGTCGGGACAGGTCGCCTTGCGCCGGGCGGAAAGGTCGGGCGGATGGCGGTGCTGGCCGGCTGGCGCGGCCGCGGCGTGGGCCGCTCGATGTTGCTGCGCCTGCTCGATGAAGCGCGCGCCCGCGGCCTCGCCGAAGTGGTCCTGAGTGCCCAGGTCGACGCCGAGCGCTTCTACGCCGCGGAGGGATTCCTCCCGTACGGCGAGCGTTTCGAGGAGGCTGGCATCCAGCACCAGGCGATGCGGCGCGTGCTTGGCAGCCCCGCAGCGGTGGAAAACGCGGCCCAGGCCGCCGCGGCCGTGGTCGGTATCGCCACCCACGCGCGACGCCTGCTGACGATCTACACCCGCGAGATGGACGCCGGTCTGCTGGACCACCCGGCGGTGCTGGCCGCCCTGCGCGGGTTCGCCACGCGTGGCGGGGAAGTGCGGGTGCTGCTGCAGGACGTCGAAACACCGCAGCGCGCGCACGCTCCGCTGATTTCGCTCATGCAGCGGCTGCCGTCGTCGTTTTCGGCGCGCGTGATCGAAGAGCCCGTCGACCGCACCTACCCCTCCGCCTTCGTCGCGGGTGATACCGGCGGCTGGTACTTCAGGCCGTTGGGGCACCGGGTCGACGGCGAGACGCAGCTCGACGGAGCGGCACGCGTCAGGCAGCTGAAAACCGTGTTCGACGCTGCCTGGGAGCGCGCGCGCCCGGCCACCGAATTGCGCGCGCTGGGGATCTGACCGGCCCGGATGGGTTGAGGTCCGGGCGCTCGGACCCGCCGTCCCGCTATAATTCGCGTTCTTTGGCGCCCGTGTCCTAAAGAACCGCCGCGCAGGCCTCCAAGCGGCCGCGGACGCCTTCCGAATCTCCCCCAAGAGCATCCCGCCGACATCGTGGACAGCCTCCTGAAGCAGTTTGCCCAGACCTCCCAACTCGGCGCGAATGCCGCCTTCGTCGAGGATCTGTACGAGCAGTACCTGGTCGCGCCCGACAGCGTCGACGCGAAATGGAAGGCCTACTTCGATGGCGTGAAGAACGGTTCGACGACCGAGGTGCCGCATTCGGCGGTGCTCGAGTCGATCGCCGAAGCCGGCCGCCAGGCCGCGAGCGGCGCCACGGGCAGCCCGGGTACCGCGGCCGGCGATGAACGCCAGCGCGCCGTGGGCAAGTTGATCATCGCCTACCGCTCGCGCGGGCATCTGGCCGCCGACCTCGACCCGCTGCACCTGGAAAAGAAGCCCGAGGCGCCGGATCTCGAACTCGGCTTCCACGGTCTTTCCGAGCGCGACCTCGACGTCGAGTTCAGTACCGGCGGCGTGGGCGGCCGCGACCGCATGAAGCTCGGCGAGCTCGTGGCGCTGCTGAAGTCGACGTATGTCGGTTCGGTCGGCGCCGAGTTCATGCACATCGCGGACTCCGATCAGCGCCGCTGGGTGTACGAGCGCCTGGAGAAGGCGGGCGGTCGCTACGCGCGCAGCGCGGAGGACCGCAAGCGCATCCTCGAGCGGCTCACGGCCGCGGACGGCCTCGAGCGCTACCTGGGCACCAAGTACGTCGGCCAGAAGCGCTTCTCGCTCGAGGGCGGCGATGCATTGATCCCGCTGATGGACGACCTGATCCGCCGCGCGGGAAGCCAGGGCGTCAAGGACGTCGTGATCGGCATGGCGCATCGCGGGCGCCTCAATGTCCTGGTGAACACGCTGGGCAAGCCGCCACGCGACCTGTTCAACGAATTCGAAGGCAAGTTCGAACACATCCATTCCGACCTCGCCCACCAGGGCGACGTCAAGTACCACATGGGTTTCTCGGCCGACGTCGCCACGCCGACCGGCCCGGTGCATCTCGCGCTTGCGTTCAACCCGTCGCACCTTGAGATCGTCGATCCCGTGGTGGTCGGCTCGGTGCGTTCGCGGCAGATGCGCCGCGGTGACCAGGGCCATCGCCAGGTGCTGCCCGTGCTGCTGCACGGCGACGCCGCGTTCGCCGGCCAGGGTGTCGTGATGGAGCTCCTGCAGATGTCGCAGGCGCGGGGTTTCGCCGTGGGCGGAACGATGCACATCGTCATCAACAACCAGGTCGGCTTCACCACCAGCGAGCGGCAGGACGCGCGTTCGACGCTGTACTGCACCGACGTCGCCAAGATGGTCGGCGCTCCCGTGCTGCACGTGAACGGCGATGACCCGGACGCCGTGCTCTTCTGCACCGCCCTCGCGCTCGACTTCCGCAACCAGTTCGGTCGCGATGTTGTCGTCGACCTCGTCTGCTATCGCCGCCACGGCCACAACGAGGCCGACGAACCGGCCGCGACGCAGCCACTGATGTACCAGGTCATCCGCAAGATGCCCACGCCGCGCGAGATCTACGCGAAGCAGCTTGTTTCCGATGGCGTGATCACCGAGGCCGACGCGCAGGCGCTCGTCGACAGTTACCGCACGCGGCTGGACGCCGGCGAAGTCACCACCGAACTGGCCGACGAGCGCCCCGACACGCAGGCCGTCGACTGGTCACCCTTCATCACCGGCAAGCTGTCGGATCCGGTCGACACGCGCTTCGACCGCGCGAAACTGACCGAACTCGCCACGCGCATCACGACAGTGCCCGAGCGCATCACGCTGCATCCGCGCGTGCAGAAGATCTACGACGATCGCCGCAAGATGACCGCGGGCGAACTCGCCGGCGACTGGGGCTTCGCGGAGAACCTCGCCTACGCGACGCTGCTCACGCAGGGCTACCGCCTCCGGCTCGTCGGCCAGGACAGCGGTCGCGGCACGTTCTTCCACCGCCACGCGATCCTGCACGACCAGAAGACCGACGAGTACTACCTGCCGCTGCGGGAGATCGTCGGCAATCCGTCCGACGTCACGATCATCGACTCGCTGCTCAGCGAAGAGGCGGTCATGGGCTTCGAGTACGGCTACTCGACCGCCGACCCGATGACGCTCGACATCTGGGAAGGCCAGTTCGGCGACTTCGCCAACGGCGCGCAGGTGGTCATCGACCAGTTCCTGTCGTCCGGCGAGGCCAAGTGGGGACGTCTTTCCGGCCTGGCGTTGTTCCTGCCGCACGGCTATGAAGGCCAGGGCCCGGAACACAGCTCGGCGCGCCTCGAGCGCTACCTGCAGCTGTGCGCCCTAGACAACATGCTCGTCTGCACGCCGACGACCCCGGCGCAGGCGTACCACATGATCCGCCGCCAGATGCTGATGACCACGCGCAAGCCGCTCGTGGTCATGACGCCGAAGTCGTTGCTGCGCCACAAGCTTGCGGTTTCGTCACTGGACGACCTGGCGGGCGGTGGTTTCCAGAAGCTCATCGCGGACCCGGCCGACCCCAAGAAGGTCAAGCGTGTCGTCGTCTGCGGCGGCAAGGTCTACTACGACCTGCTGGAAGACCTGCAGAAGCGCGCCGCGAGTGACGTCGCACTCATCCGCATCGAGCAGCTCTACCCGTCCCCCCGGCCCGAGTTGAGGGCGGAGCTCGCCAAATACGCGGTCAGGGACATCGTGTGGTGCCAGGAAGAGCCCATGAACCAGGGCGCCTGGTACCAGATCCGGCATCACCTGGTCTCGTGCCTCGGCGCCAAGCAGATGCTGCACTACGCAGGTCGTGCGCGCTCGCCGTCGCCGGCCGCCGGCCATTTCGCGGACCACGTGCGCGAACAGCAGCAGCTGATCGCCGATGCGCTGGTCAATCCGCTCAATGGCGAGGCTTGCGAGGAGTAATCCGCGCGCGCCGCCGTCCCATCGCCGTACCCAATTTCCACTAAGGACGCTTCTTCATGAGCACCGAGATCAAGGTTCCCGTGCTGCCCGAGTCGGTCTCGGACGCAACCATCGCCACCTGGCACAAGAAGCCGGGCGACGCGGTCAAGCGCGACGAGAACCTCGTCGACCTCGAAACCGACAAGGTGGTGCTCGAGGTGCCCTCGCCCGTCGATGGCGTGCTCAAGGAGATCCGCTTTGAGACCGGAGCGACGGTCAACAGTGAGCAGGTGATCGCAGTGGTCGAAGCCGGCGCCGCCGCGGCGGCGCCTGCCGTGGCCGAGACGAAAGCCGACAAGGCGATCGATGCCAAGAACATCGCGGCCACCACCAACGAAGCGCAGCCGGTGATGCCGAAGTCGGCGTCGCCGCAGCCGGCGCCGGGCGCCAGCGCGCCCGCACCGGCCGCTGCCAATTCGCAGCTGCCGCCCGGCGCGCGCTTTGCGGCAGACACTTCCGGCGTCAACGCCAGCGACGTTGCCGGCACCGGGCGACGCGGCGCGGTCACCAAGGAAGACATCGTCAACTACGCGAAAGCCGGCGGCGTCGGCACGGCGCAGGGCGCGCGTCCGGAAGAGCGCGTGCCGATGACGCGCATGCGTGCGCGCATCGCCGAGCGCCTCATGCAGTCGAAGAATTCGATCGCGATGCTGACCTCGTTCAACGAGGTCAACCTCGGCAAGGTCATGGAGATGCGGAAGGAGCTGCAGGACGATTTCGTCAAGGCCAACGGCATCAAGCTCGGCTTCATGAGCTTCTTCGCCAAGGCGGCGGCGAACGCGCTACAGCGCCACCCGGCGGTGAATGCATCGGTCGACGGCAACGACGTGATCTACCACGGTTACGCCGACATCTCGATCGCCGTCTCCACCGACAAGGGCCTGGTGACGCCGGTGTTGCGCAACGTCGAGCGCATGTCGTTCGCCGACATCGAAAAGGGCATCGCCGACTACGCCAAGAAGGCGCGCGACGGAAAGCTCGGCCTCGACGACCTGCAGGGTGGCACCTTCACCATCACCAACGGCGGCACGTTCGGCTCGCTGATGTCGACGCCGATCGTGAACCCGCCGCAGAGCGCGATCCTCGGCATGCACGCCATCAAGGAGCGCGCGATCGTCGAGAACGGCCAGGTGATCGCGGCGCCGATGATGTACATCGCGCTCAGCTACGACCACCGCATCATCGACGGCAAGGATGCGGTGCTGTTCCTGGTCGACATCAAGAACCAGCTCGAAAACCCGCACCGCATGCTGTTGGGCATGTGATGCCAGCGCGGCCCCGCGGCGCGCAGGGCTTTTTGCATCACGAACAAGGGAAACATCCGAGATGAGCGAACAGCAGCAATTCGACGTCGTGGTGATCGGCGCCGGCCCGGCGGGCTACCACGCGGCCATCCGCGCGGCGCAGCTCGGCCTCAAGACGGCATGCATCGACGCGGCGCTGGGCAAGGACGGCCAGCCGGCGCTCGGCGGAACGTGCCTGCGTGTCGGCTGCATCCCGTCGAAGGCGCTACTCGACTCCTCGCGCCAGTTCTGGAACATGGGCCACATCTTCGACCAGCACGGCATCAGCTTCGCCGACGCGAAGATGGACGTCGGCACGATGGTTGGCCGCAAGGACAAGATCGTCAAGCAGTTCACCGGCGGCATCGCGGCGCTGTTCAAGGCGAACAAGATCACGACGTTCTACGGTTTCGGCCAGCTGCAGCCGGGCAACGTCGTCGTGGTCAAGCAGCACGACGGTACGACGGTCGAGCTCAAGGGCACGAATGTCGTGATCGCGGCGGGTTCCGATTCGATCGAGCTGCCCTTCGCGAAGTTTGGCGAACACATCGTGGACAACGTTGGCGCGCTCGACTTCACGTCGGTGCCGAAGCGGTTCGGCGTGATCGGCGCGGGCGTCATCGGGCTCGAACTCGGCAGCGTTTGGAATCGCCTCGGTGCGCAGGTGACCATCCTCGAAGGCCTGCCCACGTTCCTCGCCGCCGCCGACGGCGAAGTAGCGAAGGTCGCCGCGCGCGAGTTCAAGAAGCAGGGCCTCGACATCCGCCTGGGCTGCAAGGTTTCGAACACCGACGTACAGGCCGATGGCGTGCATGTCAGCTACACCGATGCTGCCGGTGCCGCGCAGGAGATCGTCGTCGACAAGCTGCTGGTGGCGGTCGGGCGCCGCCCCGCGATCAAGGGCCTGCTTGCCGAAGGCACGGGCGTGCAGATCAATGAGCGCGGCCAGATCCAGGTCGACGAGCACTGCCATACCGGGGTCGACGGCGTCTGGGCCGTAGGTGACTGCGTGCGCGGCCCGATGTTGGCTCACAAGGGCTTCGAGGAAGGCATCGCGGTTGCGGAGCTGATCGCGGGCCTGCCGGGCCACGTCAACTTCGACACGATTCCGTGGGTCATCTACACCGAGCCGGAGATCGCCTGGGTGGGCAAGACCGAGGAGCAGCTGAAGGCCGAGGGCACGCCCTACAAGGCCGGCAGCTTCCCGTTCGCAGCGGTCGGCCGCGCTGTCGCCATGGCCGAGCCCGCGGGCTTCGTGAAGGTGCTCGCACACGCCGAAACCGACACCGTGCTAGGCATGCATCTTGTCGGCGCGAGCGTCTCCGAGCTCGTGCACGAAGGCGTACTGACGATGGAGTTCAAGGGCTCCGCCGACGATCTGGCGCGCATCTGCCATGCGCACCCGTCGCTGTCGGAGGCGGTGCACGACGCAGCGATGGCCGTGCACAAGCGCGCGATCCACAAAGCGAACTGAGCCGCCCCCGCAACCCCCGGGGCCGCCGTCATCCCTGCGATGATGGCGGCCTCGCCGTTTCCGGAGCCGACATGACCGACGACACGCCCGTTCGCAACGTCTCCGACACGGCCCTGTGGGTCGCGATCTATCGCGCGATGGAAAGCGAGCGCAGCGACGCGATCTTCCTCGACCCGTACGCGCGCCGGCTCGGCGGCGAGCGCGGCGAACGCATCGTGCGCGAGATGCCACGCGGCCGCTCCATGGCGTGGCCGATGATCGTGCGCACTGCCGTAATGGACGAAATCGTGATGCGCTGCATCCGCGACGGCGCGCGCACCGTGTTGAACCTCGCCGCGGGGCTCGACGCGCGTCCGTACCGGCTGGATCTGCCGAAGGACCTGCGCTGGATGCATGTCGACCTGCCCGACATCCTCGGCTACTTCCGCGATGCGATGGCCGGTGAGGCACCGCGCTGCCAACTCGAATTCCATTCGGCCGACCTGCGCGATCCGGACGTTCGCCGCGCCCTGTTCGCAGACGCCGCAACGACCGGCCCGGTGCTCGTCATCAGCGAGGGCCTGCTGGTTTATCTCGAACCCGACGACGTGGCGGCGCTGGCGCGTGACCTGCACGACGTCGCGCATGCGCGCTGGTGGCTGACCGACCTGGCATCGCCGCTTCTACTGAAGAAGGTCGCCAAGCACATGGGCGCGAATCTGCGGGCGGGAAACGCGCCGTTCCGCTTCGCACCGGCCGAAGGCACCGCGTGGTTCGCGTCGATGGGTTGGCGGGAGCGCGAGTTCCGCTCCACGTGGGATGAATCGCTGCGACTCAAGCGTTCCGTGCCGCTGGCGCCCCTGTGGACGCTGCTGACGAAACTGCAGCCCCGGGAAAAACGCGATGCCATGCGCCGCATGTCCGGCATCGTGCTGATGGAGAACAACGACTGATGCGTCAATTGCGTTCGATATGCGTCTACTGCGGCTCCAACGCCGGCAACCGCCCCATCTACGCGGAACGCGCGGCCGCACTCGGCACGCTGCTGGCGCGCGAGGGAATCGCCGTTGTCTACGGCGGCGGCAACGTGGGCCTGATGGGCACCGTCGCGGACGCCGCGCTGGCGGCCGGCGGCGAGGTGGTCGGCGTCATCCCCGAGCAGCTGGTCAATTGGGAAGTCGCGCACCGCGGCCTGACGCGGCTCGAAGTCGTCGCCGACATGCATACGCGCAAGGCGCGGATGTTCGACCTCTCCGATGCATTCGTCGCATTGCCCGGCGGCTTCGGCACGCTCGACGAGATGTTCGAGATGCTCACCTGGCGCCAGCTCGGGCTCGGCAATCGTCCGTGCGCTTTCCTCGACGTCGACGGCTTCTGGTCGCCGCTGATGTCGATGCTCGACCGCATGGTCACCGAGCGCTTCCTGCATCCTGAGCAGCGCACCGACCTGTGGCACGGCGACGACGCAGTCGCGATGCTTGCGTGGATGCACGCGTATCAGCCGGGCCAGTCCGACAAGTGGATGGACGAAAAACGGCGGCGCGAGATCCGCTGAGCCAGGAGACGACGATGATTCCAGACAGCTTCCGCGCATTCCGCATCCACGGCGGCGAAGGCGGCCACCGCAGCGGTATCGAGTCGGTGTCCATCAACGACCTGTCGCCGGGCGAGGTGGTGATCCGTGTCGCGTATTCGTCGGTGAACTACAAGGACGCGCTCGCCGGGACGGGGTCGGGCAAGATCCTGCGCGACTTCCCGCTGGTCGGCGGTATCGACGTCGCCGGCCATGTCGTCGAAAGCCGCGACCCGCAGTATCGCGAGGGCGATGCCGTGCTGGTGACCGGCAGCGGCCTGTCGGAGACACGCGACGGCGGCTATTCGGAGTTCGCTCGCCTCGAGGCGAGCGGAGTGATCCCGCTGCCCGCGGGGCTGGACCTGCGCGAGGCGATGATCCTGGGCACTGCCGGCTTCACCGCCGGCCTCGCGCTGCACCGCATGCTCGAGAACCGGCAGACGCCGTCGCACGGGCCGCTGGCGGTCACCGGCGCGACCGGCGGCGTCGGCTCGCTGGCGATCGACATGTTCACGCGCGCCGGTTTCGAGGTGCACGCGGTGAGCGGCAAGGCCGAACAGGCGCCCTACCTGCGCGAACTCGGCGCAGCCGAGGTACTGGGGCGCGAGGCGCTGTCCACCCGCCGGCCGATGGAGCGCGCACGCTTCGGCGGAGGCCTCGACAACGTCGGCGGCGCGATGCTTGCCAGCCTGCTGGCGCAGACCGCGCCCTACGGAAACGTCGCATCGGCCGGGCTCGCCGCGTCGGCGGAGCTGGAAACGACGGTCATGCCATTCATCATCCGCGGCGTGTCGCTGCTTGGCGTCGCATCGGCAGGCACCGCCCGCGACGTGCGCGAGCGCGTCTGGGGCCTTCTGGCGTCGGATTGGAAGCCCGCGCACCTGGAGCGCATCTGCACGCGCGAGGTCGCGCTGGACGGGTTGCCGTCGGTTTTCGAGTCCATGCTGGCGGGCGCCTCGCTCGGCAGGACGCTGGTTCGCATCTGAAGTTTGCTGTCCCGGTCCCGCGCGCCGGTAGAATCGCGTCATCCCCAGAGAAACCACCATGGCCCGAATCCTGATCGTCGACGACTCGCCCTCCCAGTTGATGGGCATCCGCCGCCTGGTCGAAAAGCTCGGGCACGAGGCCCTCACGGCCGAAGACGGCGCGGCCGGCGTCGAGGCCGCCAAGCGCGAGTTGCCCGACCTCATCCTCATGGACGTGGTGATGCCGAACCTCAACGGGTTCCAGGCGACGCGCGCGATCTCGCGCGAGCCGACGACCAAGCACATCCCTGTCGTGCTGGTCACCACCAAGGACCAGGACACCGACCGCGTCTGGGGCATGCGCCAGGGTGCGAAGGCCTACATCACGAAGCCGTTCAACGACAACGACCTGGCCGAGATCATCGGGCAGCTGATGCCGGGCTGATACGCGTCGAAGCCGCTGCAATCAGAGGCCGCGCCCAGCGCGGCCTTTTCTTTGGGACGCGTCGGGTCCAGTCGTCAGGCGTGCCCGGTCGAGAACGCGTCGCGCAACGCCTCGTACGCACGGATCTGGCCGACCGACTGTGGCCGCGGCGCGGTCACTTCCAGCTCGACGATCTGGTCGCCCGGGACGTCGCCCGGCAGGCCGCGCCCGCGCAGCCGCAACTTGCGGCCGGCCTCCGAGTTGGGGGGGATCTTCAGCTCGACGGCACCGCCAAGCGTCGGCACGCTCAGCGTCGCGCCCAGTGCCGCATCCCAGGGCGCCAGCTGCGCCACGTGCACGATGTTGCGGCCGTCCACCTCGAATTGCGGATGCGCGGCGTATTCGATCTCGAGCAACAGGTCGCCGCCTGCACTGCCCTGCCCGGCCAGACGTATCACCTGGCCCTCGCGGACGCCCTTGGGGACGCGCACGTCCAGCGTCTTGCCGCCGAGGCTGATGCGCACGGTACGCCCCTCGTAGACGGCCTCGAGCGCCACGGCGAGCTTGGCGCGCGTGTCGCTTCGCGGCGCCGGGCCACGGCCCATCG
>NZ_VTRV01000034.1 GCF_008274655.1 Cognatilysobacter lacus
GGCCGCGATCGCAGCCGTCGCTGACGAGTCGATCCTGATGGAGCGCCCGGATTCCCGCGCCAGTCGCGCGAGCACGAAGCCATCGCCGCCGTTGCCCCCGCCCCCGCAGACGACCAGCAGGTGCATTGCGGAGGGCCACAGCTCCAGTGCCCGCTGCCAGGCCGCCCGCCCCGCGCGCTCCATCAGGATCGACTCGTCAGCGACGGCTGCGATCGCGGCCTGTTCGAAGCGCCGCACTGAATCGGTGTCGAACAGCGGCGTGAGTTCGTGCATCGGCGGATTTTATACTCGACCCATGATCGCTCCCGCCAATGCCGACGCGCCGCCTGACCTCGCTGCAGTCGCGTCGCGCGTGCGCGAGGTGTCGCGCGATCTGGGCTTCCAGCGTTGCGGCATCAGCGGTGTCGACCTCGCGGGCGACGAGGCCCACCTGGCCGACTGGCTCGATCATGGGCTGCACGGGTCGATGGAATGGATGGCGCGCCACGGACTCAAGCGGGCGCGCCCCGCGGAAATGCTGCCGGGCACGTTGCGCGTGATCAGCGTAGGCCTCGACTACGGGCGCCGCGACGACGCCGAAGCGTGGGAGACGCTCGGCGACGGCGAACGCGCCTACGTGGCGCGGTACGCGCTGGGCCGCGACTACCACAAGCTGATGCGCGGACGGCTGCAGAAACTTGCCGAGCGCATCGCCGACGAGATCGGGCCGTTCGGCCATCGCGTCTTCGTCGACTCGGCGCCGGTGCTGGAACGGGCGCTCGCGCGGAACGCCGGCCTCGGCTGGATCGGCAAGCACACCTGCCTGATCGACCGCGGCGGAGGCTCGTGGTTCTTCCTCGGCGAGATCTACGTCGACATCCCGCTTCCGGTCGACGCTCCCGCCAGCGCGCACTGCGGCACGTGCACGCGCTGCATCGATGTCTGCCCGACGCGCGCCATCGTGGCGCCTCATCGGCTCGATGCGCGTCGTTGCATCTCGTACCTGACGATCGAACACGAAGGCTCCATCGATCCCGAGCTGCGACCGTTGATGGGCAACCGGATCTTCGGCTGCGACGACTGCCAACTCGTGTGCCCCTGGAACAAGTTCGCGCGGCGAACCGACGAGCCGGACTTCCGCGCGCGGAACGACCTCGACACCGCCACCTTGCCCGAGCTTTTCGCGTGGACCGAGGACGAATTCCTGCGCCGCACGGAAGGCACCGCGATTCGGCGCAGCGGGCATTCGCGTTGGCTGCGCAATATCGCGATCGCGCTGGGCAATGCGCCTACGACGGTGCGCGTGCTCGATGCGTTGTCTTCCAGGCGCGAAACCGATGATGCGGTGGTACGAGAGAGCATCGAATGGGCGCTCGATCGCCACGCCGACCACTTGCCTGCAATCTGAAGTCCTTCTGCGCGCGGAGCTTTCGACACCATGGCCACTGATCCCGGCACCATCGAGTTCCTGCTCGACCAGCTCGGCAAACGCGACGCCGTCTTCAGCGCGAAGCGCATGTTCGGCGAGTACTGCCTGTATCGAGCCGGCGTGCCCGTCGCGTTCGTCTGCGACGACCAGCTCTTCGTCAAGGACACCGCACCGGGACGTGCCGCCATTGCGTCGCAGATGTCGGTCGAAACCGGGCCACCCTACCCGGGCGCGAAGTTGTACCTGCGCGTGTCACCCGATGCGTGGGACGACGGCGACTGGTTGCGCAAAGTGCTGGACGTAACAGCAGCGGCGCTGCCGGCGCCGAAGCCCAAGGCGATGAAGCCCGCGAAGGCGACGGGTGCACCGACGAAGGCCGGGAAAACGCGTCGTACGTCGGTCACCGACGCGCATTCCCCAAGCGGCGAAGGCGAAAAGCGCTCGAAACGGTCCGCTTCGGGTGCCGCGAAGCCGACGGCCGGCAATCGATCGGCGGCCGCGCGCGCGACCGATCGAAAAACCGATTAGGAGCGCGTGCAAGAACGAGCATCCGCGGCAACATGAGCGCATCGTCGCGACGCGCGCGCCGGGCGGAAGCATTCCACGACCCACGCGCCGTCCGCCGCACCCGAGGCCGCGCGGTCCGCTAACGCATCGAGGAAATCTCGGCGAGCAACGCACGGGTGACCGGGTCGTCCGCCATGGCCTCGCCGCGAACGGCCGGAAGCAGGCGGTTGGCGATCTGCTTTCCCAGTTCGACGCCGAACTGGTCGAACGCGTTGATGTCCCACACCACCGACTGCAGGAACACGCTGTGTTCGTACAGCGCGATCAGCGCGCCCAGCGCGTGCGGCGTCAGCGCGTCCAGCAGGAACATCGTGCTCGGGCGTCCGCCGGGGTAGTGGCGATGCGCGTCGTCGCTGTTCTGCCCGTTCGCGAATGCCTCGCTCTGTGCGAGCAGGTGCGACAGCAGCGCGTCGTGGTTGTCACGATGCGGCGCGTCGGGCTGCACCACGCCGACGAAGTCGCACGGCACGACGGTAGTGCCCTGGTGCAGCGCCTGGAAGAAGCTGTGCTGCGTGTCCGTGCCCGCCCCGCCCCACCAGACAGGCACCGTGTCGACACCGACCGCCGAGCCGTCCATCCGCGCGGATTTGCCGAGGCTCTCCATCACCAGCTGCTGCAGGTAGTTCGGCAGCAGCCGCAGACGATCGTCGTAGGGCAGCACGGCCTGGCTCGCCAGGTCCAGCGCATTGCGGTTCCACACGGCGGTCAGCGCATGCCATGCAGCGAGGTTGCGCCGGACAGGCTCGCGCGCTACGTGCGCGTCCATTTCGCAGGCGCCTTCCAGCATCGACTCGAAGCCGTCCATGCCGATTGCAAGCGCGATCGGAAGACCGACGGATGACCACATGGAATAGCGGCCGCCGACCCAGTCCCACATCGGCAGGACCCGCTCGACCGGAACGCCGAATTGCGCTGCGCGCTCGATGTTGGCGGTGATGCCGTAGAGCCGCGTGTCATCGCCCAGCCAATCGCGCAGCACGCAACCGTTGAGGAGCGTCTCCTGCGTTCCGAAGCTCTTCGAGACCAACAGCGCGGCGGTGCGTGACGGATCCAGCGAGGCGAGAACGCGCTGCGCTGCGTGACCATCGACGTTCGACAGGAAATGCACGCGCACGCGCGCCGAGGAAGGCGAAGAAAGCGCGTCGACCGCAAGACGCGGGCCGAGGTCCGAACCGCCGATGCCCACGCTGACGACATCCGTCACGCCCGAGTTGACGATGGCTTCCACGACAGCGCGCATCGCAACCCGGGCTTCGCGCGCCACGGCGTGCGACGACGCGGCAAGCTCGGCGCCGGACAGGTCGCTGCGCAATGCGGTGTGCAGCGCCGGCCGCGCTTCGGTGACGTTGACGTGCTCGCCGGCGAACAGAGCTTCCAGGCGCGCATCGAAATCGAGCGACTCGCCCAGCGCGAACAGGGCTTCGAGCGCCCCGCGGTCATAGCGCTGCCGGGCGAAACTCGCGTGGATCGGGCCGACCCGCAGCGCGAAGTCGCGGGCGCGGTCGGGGTCGTCGGCGACGAGGGTACGCAGCGATGTCTGCATGACGCGCGCCGCCTCGGCGCGCAAAGGGCTGAGGCGGTCGGCGATCGACATGCGTTACGCGGCCTGTGCGGGAATCGACTGGTTGGTGTGTGTCAGGCGGTTGTCGCGGTCGACGTAGACGCACGTCGGGGTGAACTTCGCGGCTTCGGCCTCGTCGCATTGTCCATAGGCCGCGATGATGACCAGGTCACCGGGCGTCGCGAGATGGGCGGCGGCGCCGTTGACGGAGATGGTGCCGCTGCCCTCCTCGGCGCGGATCGCATAGGTGACGAAGCGCGTGCCCTGGTTCACGTTCCAGATGTGGATCTGCTCGTACTCGCGGATGCCGGAGATGTCGAGAAGACGGCCGTCGATCGCGCACGAGCCTTCGTAATGGAGCTCGGCATGCGTCACGGTCGCGCGGTGGATCTTGGCCTTGAGCAGGTTGAGAATCATGGCGGCGGACTCGGCCCACGGGTCGCGGGCGCTTGGTACGCAAAGTCTAGCAGCGCATGGCGCAGTGCAACATGCAGTCGTTCAGCCGCGCGCGTGCCGCTCGAATTCCAGGTTGTCGATCAGTCGTGTCCGGCCCAGCTTCGCCGCGATCAACGCGACCAGTTGGCTATCCTGGTCGCCCGCCCCGCGCAGGTCGCGACGCCGGATGGCGGCGTAGTCGACGTCGAAGCCCGCCTCGTTGAGCCGGCGTTCTGCGGCGGTCTCGACATCTGCGAGCGCGTCACCCGACTCGACCGCCGCGCGCATCGACTGCAGGGTCGAGTGGATTTCTGTCGCGACCGCTCGTTCCGAAGGGGACAGGTACTGGTTGCGCGAACTCATCGCCAGCCCGTCGGGCTCGCGCACCGTCGGGCCCGGCACGATCGCGACGGGGAAGGACATTTCCTCCACGAGATAGCTGATCACGGCGAGCTGCTGGTAGTCCTTGCGGCCGAACACGGCCACGTCGGGCTGCACCTGCAGGAACAGCCGCGCGACGACCGTCGCCACGCCGTCGAAGTGCCCGGGACGGTGCGCGCCCTCCAGTACGTCGGTGACGCCAGGCACCTGGACGCGGACCGCGTTGGACGCACCGAAGGGATACATCGTGTCGACCGATGGCATCCACAACACGTCGCAGCCGGCTTCGCTCAGGCCGTCGGCGTCGTGCTGCGGCGTACGCGGGTAGCGCGCGAAATCGTCCTGCGGGCCGAACTGCGTGGGGTTGACGAACACGCTGGCGACGACGTGGTCGGCGCGTTCGCGCGCCAGGCTTACCAGCGAGAAATGCCCGGCGTGCAGGTTGCCCATGGTGGGCACGAAAGCGATGCGCCCACCCCCGCGCTTCCATCCGCGCACCGTCTCGCGAAGCCGGGCGAGCTCGTCGATGATCGTGGTCATCGTTCAGGCGTAGCCGTGCTCGGCGGCCGGGAATGTTCCGTCGCGGACTTCACGGACGAACGCCTCGATCGCGCCCTGGATGCTGCCGCCATCAGCAAGGAAATCCTTGACGAAGCGCGGCCGGCGGCCATGGCGCAGGCCGAGCATGTCGTGCAGCACGAGCACCTGTCCGTCGCAACCCGGGCCGGCACCTATCCCGATGGTAGGAATCGTCAACGCGTGGGTGATTCGCGCCGCCAGCGGCGACGGCACGCATTCCAGCACGAGCATCGACGCGCCGGCCGCCTCTACCGCGCGCGCGTCGTCGAGCATGCGCGCGGCGGCCTCTTCGTCGCGGCCCTGCACGCGGTAGCCGCCGAGCCGCAGCACCGACTGCGGCGTGAGCCCCAGATGCGCGCACACGGGGATTTCCCGTTCGACGAGCGCGCGGATCACGTCGAGCTTGAACCCGGCGCCCTCGATCTTGACCATCGCGGCGCCCGCGCGCAGGAAGCGCGTTGCGGCATCGAGCGCGGCAGCCTGCGTCGCATCGGACTGGAACGGCATGTCGGCGAGCAGCAGCGCATGTTGCAGCCCGCGCGCCACGCACGACACGTGGTACTCGATGTCGGCGACCGTCACCGGCAACGTGCTGCCGTGACCCTGCACGACCATGCCGAGCGAATCGCCGACCAGCACCGTGTCGACGCCCGCGGCATCGATCGCGCGCGCGAAACCCGCGTCGTAACAGGTGAGCATCGTCAGGCGCCGGCCATCGCGGCGGGCCTGCATGAGCTGCGGGAGAGTCACGGGCGACGTTTCGCCGCCGGCTGGGTTTGCGTACATGGCGCTAGCGTAGCGCTTCGATGTCGGCGGTCGCCACGCGGGCGAGGAGTTCAGCGACCGCCCCCTGGCCCGGTATCACGAGCGACGGTGCGACCTCCGCAAGCGGCACCAGGACGAAGGCGCGCTCGTGGATGTGCGGATGCGGCACGCGCAGACCGGGCACCGCGATCGTGGCGTCGCCGTAGAGCAGCAGGTCGAGGTCGAGCTGGCGCGGGCCCCAGCGCGTGCCGCTCGCCCGATCGCGTCCGGCCTGCCCCTCGAGACGGAGAAGCAGCGCAAGTACGTCCGGCGCCGCCAGCGTCGTCTCCAGGCGGACGACCGCGTTGATGAAGTGCGGCTGGTCGGTCACGCCCCAGGCCGCCGTGCGATAGAGCGAGGACCGCCCGGTGGCACGGCAGCCCTCGGCTGCGGCAAGCCATCCTATGGCGGCCTCGACCACCCTTACGGAGTCACCGATGTTGGCGCCGAGCCCGACGTAGGCCTCGACCGTCGCAGTCACTCCGCCGTGCCGCTGGGCGCGTGGCGACGGCGACGACGCCGCTTCGGCCGCTCACTCGTCTCGTCGATGTCGCCCGCCGCTTCGGCGGCCGCCACGGCCGCGTCGGGATGCTGCTGCGCCTCGCGCCAGAACTCGACGTCGGCTGCGTGCTCGTTCGACGCCGACAGGCGAAGCACGAGGAAATCGAACGCCGCGCGGAAGCGCGGGTGCGCGAGCAGGCGGAACACCCGCCGGCGTTGGCGCTGCGCGAAACGCGGCTGCAGCAGCCAGATCTCCTGCATCGGCAGTGAGAAACGGCGCGGCAATGCGATGACATCCATCTCGTGCAGCGTGACGCGGTCGGCGGCGCGCTGCTGCGCGTCGACCTGCTGCACGCCGTCAGCCTGGAGTCGCGCGAGCGCGCGGCAATAGGCCGGCCACAGCAGCAACGCGAAGAGGAACGACGGTGAGACCGTTTCGTCGGCCGCGACCCGCGCATCGGTGTCGGCGAGACCCTTCAGCACCATGCTCCGCAATGCACCGCTGCGGTTCGACTGCAAAGCGGCCGCCGCCTCGGGAAACAGGATCGCCAGGAGACCGTGCGCCTCCAGTCCGATGAAGCTCTGCACCGCATGTCCTGACAGGAAGAGCTTCAGGCACTCTTCGAAAAGCCGCGCGGGCGCTGCTTCGCGAAGCAGCGATGCGAGCCGCGGAATCGGTTCGGCGGTTGGGCCGTCGATGGTGAAGTCGAGCTTCGCAGCGAGCCGGACCGCACGCAGCATCCGCACCGGGTCCTCGCGATAGCGGCGCTCGGGGTCGCCGATCAGGCGTAGCACGCGCGCCTGGACGTCCTCGTAGCCACCGACGTAATCGCGGATCGAGAAATCCTCGATCGAGTAATACAGCGCGTTCGCGGTGAAGTCGCGTCGCACCGCGTCGTCGTCGATCGAGCCGAAGATGTTGTCGCGTACGACGGCCTCGACCTCGTGCACTTCGACGCCTTCCTCGAGCACCTGGTTCGCGCGGAACGTCGCGACCTCGATGATCTCGCGTCCGAAAACGACGTGTGCAAGCCGGAAGCGGCGGCCGATCAGGCGACAGTTGCGGAACAGCCCGCGCACCTGCTCGGGCGTCGCATTCGTCGCGATGTCGAAGTCTTTCGGATGGCCTCCGATCAGCAGGTCGCGTACCGCGCCGCCGACGAGGAACGCGCCAAAGCCCGCCTCGCGCAGCTTGTAAAGCACGCGAAGCGCATTGGGGCTGATGTCTCGTCGCGATACGTTGTGTGCATCGCGCGGAATGATCGTGTGAGCGGCGTCGGTATCGAGAGTCATCAGCGGGCGGGGCCGCGTAGCGGAGGGTCGCCCATTGCCGCGGGACAATGAGCCCGCCTATACTAGCAGCCGCGCAGGACGGAGCTTCCAGCGCATTCTCTATGCTCCCTTCGTCTAGAGGCCTAGGACGTGGCCCTCTCAAGGCTAAAACACGGGTTCGAATCCCGTAGGGAGCGCCATATCCGCGGTCCGGCGCACTCCTGAAAGTTGCGACAGATCACTCCGCAACCCGTGCAGCGATGCGCGGGTTGTTTCGTTTCAGGCGACGTAAGATCGTCTCATTCCACCGGATTGCAGCCATGCCCTTCGTCGTTACCGAGAACTGCATCAAGTGCAAGTACACCGACTGTGTCGAGGTATGCCCGGTCGACTGCTTCAGGGAAGGCCCGAACTTCCTCGTCATCGACCCTGACGAGTGCATCGACTGCACGCTGTGCGAGCCCGAGTGCCCGATCAACGCGATCTACCCGCAGGACGACGTCCCCGCCGGGCAGGAAAAGTTCATTGCACTGAATGCCGAGCTGTCGAAGGAATGGCCGGCGATCACGATGCGCAAGGACGGCCCGCCGGACGCGAAGGAATGGGAAGGCGTGTCGGACAAGCTGCCGCTGCTAGAGCGCTGAACCCGCGCGCCCGGCGCCCGACAAGAAAACGGGCGCCCTGAGGCGCCCGTCTGCATGGCTTCGATGCGTCGGATCAGGGCGCGAGCGCGGCCTTGAGCGCGGCAACCAGACGCTTCGCTGCGTCGCCGGTCGCCGGCAGTCCGCGCGGGTCTACCGCCGCGACATAGCTGTTGCCGCCGGTGCCGGCGGCCACGCGCACCAGGAAGTTGGAACCGGCGTAGTTCACGTCGTACGCGCCGATCAGCGGCGCGCGATTGGCGATGCTCGCGCCCGGCACGGCGGCCAGCGCCGTGCCCAGCTTCGCGAACACCTCGTCTCGCGAGCCGGCCACCGTAAACCCGAGCGACGACGACTGCGAAGCGGACTGCTGCGCCGCCGAGGAGGTGACGCTCGAAGCGCTGGTGGCACCCGACGCGGTGGACGTGTCGAGGTCCGGCGGTACTTCGAGTGCACGCGACTCGACCGGGCCGGCGTACAGCTTGGAACCCTTGTGGAACCATCCGCAACCGCTGGAGGTAGCGGTGATCGCGACGGTCAGCAGCGTGGCGCGGACGACGTTGGACAACTGGGACATGGAAGCTCCGGGTTCAGGCCGCGACGGCATCGCGGCAGGCGGTTTCGAGTTGCTGCACGACGCCCGCGAAGCGCGTTGCGGCCTCCGCGTGCGGGGCGGACAGGTCGGTTAGCGGAAGGCGCAGGCCGTGGCCGATGCCCAGTCGCGCCATCAGCGCCTTGACCGGAATCGGGTTCGGTTCGACACCGAGGAAGTCGTAGAGCTCGCGCATCCGGCCATCGAACTGCGTGGCGCCGGCGTCGCGCGCGCACGCGAGGTCGCAGAGCCGGCGGAACATGCCCGGCACGACGTTCGATGCGACCGATATCACGCCGTCGGCGCCCTGGAGCATTGCCCGGCACGCGGTCGGGTCGTCGCCGGTGAGGACAGCAAACCCCGCATCGCGCAGCGCGAGCAACGCGGTCATGCGCTCGGGTTCGTTGCTCGCTTCCTTGATGCCGACGATGCGCGGATGCCCGGCCAGCTGGGCGACCGTCTCCGGCAGCATGTCGCAGCCGGTGCGGCCCGGTACGTTGTACAGCACCACCGGGAGCGCCGCATCGCTTGCAAGCGCGCGGTAGTGGGCGATCAGGCCGGCCTGCGTGGGCCGCACGTAAGGGGGCGTGACAACGAGCGCGGCATCGGCGCCGAGCGCTGCGGCGCGGCGGGTCAGTTCGATCGTCTTCAACGTATTGGACAGGCCGGTCCCCGCCAGCACCGGAATGCGGCCGCCGACGGTTTCCACGGCGGTCCGGAGCAGCAGGTCGTATTCGGGATCCAGAAGCGCCGCCGCCTCGCCTGTGGAGCCGGCGACGACGATGCCCTGGGTGCCGGCGTCGAGCTGCTGGTGCAGCAGCCGTTTCCAGCCGTCGAGGTCGAGCTCGCCGGACACGTCGAAAGGCGTGGCCAGTGCGGTGATGCTGCCGCTGAGTCGCAAGGGAGCCTCCGCGCATGCGGAAAGTCGTGGGGAAGGCGCAGTATGCGCGGGCGGATGTTACTTGCGGCGAAAAAGCGGCGGCAAGTATCCTGTCCGGCCGCGGACGCGGCTCTCCGCCGGGCACTCCCCTCCTCGAATCGCAGGCGCCGCCTTGACCGACACCGCTCCCCGGCCGTCGCCGAATGAAAATTACCTTCTCATCAACGCGTACACGACCCATCCGTCGTCGCCGCTGCTGATGGTGACCCGCCGGATCGCCGACAGCGGTTGCAACATGGTGGACACGCGCCTGTCGACCGTCGGCCGCGACGTTTCCGTCACCGCTCTGGCCATCGGCTCCTGGGACGCGATCGCCAAGCTGGAGTCGATGCTGACCCGGCTGGAGCGTGAGGAAGGCCTCAAGCTCATCTGGTATCGGACCGGCGCCAAGCCGATCCAGTCCAACCTGCTGCCGTACGTGGTCGAGGTAGTCGCCGCCGACAAGCCCGGGATCCTGTTCCAGCTCGCCGACTTCTTCGACCGCCAGGGCATCACGATCGAGACGCTCCACTGCTCGCGCTACCGCGCCATGCAGACCGGCGCCGACATGTTTTCCGCACAGCTCACGATCGGCGTGCCGTCGAGCATGCACATCGCCGCGCTGCGGGACGACTTCCTCGAGTTCTGCGACCACCTGAACCTCGACGCGATCATGGACCCGATGAAGTTCTGACCGCGGCTCCTTCGCTGCCGTTTGCGCCCACGGGCCGGAGAATCCACAAATGTCGGAACCCAAGCGGAGTGCCGAGGTCGGCGACGTCGTTCCCGACCTGCCGTTGGAGCTCTCGGCCGGCGGCTCCGCGTCGCTTGCCTCTTTCCGCGGGCGCTGGCTCGTCCTGTATTTCTATCCGAAGGACAGCACCCCGGGCTGCACGACCGAGGCGCTGGACTTCGACGCGCTGCTGCCCGAATTCGAGGCGCACGACTGCGCGGTGCTGGGCGTTTCGCGCGACTCGGTGAAGTCCCACGGCAACTTCCGCGCGAAGCAAGGCCTGCGCTTCGACCTGGCCAGCGATGCGGACGAGCGCCTGTGCCGCGCGTTCGATGTCATCCACGAGAAGACGCTGTACGGACGCACGGCGCCGGGCATCGTGCGCAGCACCTTCCTGATTGACCCGGACGGCGCCATTGCGCACGTCTGGCGGCCGGTGAGGGTGGGAGGCCATGCGCAGGCCGTGCTCGACAGGCTGACCTCGCTACGGGCGCCCTGAAGCGTCTTCACCCGCTGACCCCCGGGCGCTATGGTGCGCTGTCGGCGCGCGGACGGCGCGAATCACGGAGTGGCAGATGACGGCAGGCAAGCGGATCTACGTGCTGGACACCAACGTCCTGATGCACGACCCGACCGCGTTGTTCCGGTTCGAAGAGCATGACGTCTACCTCCCGATGACCGTCATCGAGGAGCTCGACCGCGGCAAGAAGGGAACGTCCGAAGCCAGCCGGAACGCCCGCCAGGCGAGCCGATACCTCAACGAACTGATCCAGGCCGCCGGTCGCGACGCGCTGTCCGCGGGCCTGCCGCTGGTGCAGCCGGAGGGCGTGAAGCTGCGCGGGCCGCAGAGCATCGGGCGCCTCAGGTTCCAGATGCACCCCGACGAAGTTGCGGCGAAGTTCGGCGCCGTGCTTCCGGACAACGCGATCCTCGGCGCCGTGGAGTCGCTGCAGGCTCGCCAGTCGGACACCGAAGTCGTGCTGGTGTCGAAGGACATCAACCTGCGGATCAAAGCCGCGATTGCAGGATTGAGATCCGAGGACTACGAGAACGACCGCGCGCTCTCGGACCTGGACCTGCTGTACACGGGCGTTACCGAGCTCCCGGCCGACTTCTGGTCGCGACACGGCAAGGGCCTGCGCTCCTGGACCGAACGCGGTCGCACCTTTTACGAAATTGCCCGCCGCGACGACGACGACTGGTACGCCAGCCAGTTCCTGCACCTTCCCGGGGAAGAGGACGCGGAACTGCGCGTCGTCGACGCCGACGAGCATCGCGTGCGCCTGCAGATCGTCGACGACTACCGAACTCAGCAGCACGCGGTGTGGGGCATCCTCGCGCGCAACCGCGAACAGAACTTCGCGCTCAATGCGCTCATGAATCCGGAGATCGACTTCGTGTCGCTGCTGGGCACGGCCGGCACCGGCAAGACGTTGCTGGCGCTGGCGGCCGGGCTTGCGCAGACCATGGATCAGCAGATCTATCGCGAGATCATCATGACGCGCGCCACGGTGAGCGTCGGCGAGGACATCGGTTTCCTTCCGGGCACAGAAGAAGAAAAGATGACGCCGTGGATGGGCGCGCTGACTGACAACCTCGAAGTGCTGACCAGCAACCAGGAAGGCGGCAGCTGGGGGCGCGCGGCCACCAACGACCTGCTCGCCAGCCGGATCAAGATCCGCTCGATGAACTTCATGCGCGGGCGCACGTTCCTGTCGCGCTACCTGATTCTCGACGAGGCGCAGAATCTCACGCCCAAGCAGATGAAGACGCTGGTGACGCGCGCGGGTCCGGGCACCAAGATCGTGTGCCTCGGCAACCTCGAGCAGATCGACACGCCCTACCTGACCGAGACCACGTCGGGCCTGACCTACGTGGTGGACCGCTTCAAGTCCTGGCCGCACAGCGCGCACGTGACGTTGCGCCGCGGCGAGCGCTCACGACTGGCCGACTTCGCGTCCGAGGTGTTGTGACCATTTCGGTCCTCACCATCGCCGGCTCCGACTCCGGCGGTGGTGCAGGCATCCAGGCGGACCTGAAGACGTTCGCCGCCCACCGGGTGCACGGCTTGAGCGCGATCACGGCGCTCACCGCGCAGAACACGCTGGGCGTGACCGGCGTGGCAGTCACCGATGCGGCATTCATCGCCGAACAGATCGACGCATGCTTTGCGGACTTCGACGTCGGCGCGGTGAAGCTCGGCATGCTCGCGAATGCCGAGGTGATCCATGCCGTCTCCGATGCACTGGAGCGGCATCACCCGGTGCCCGTGGTGGTCGACCCGGTGATGATCGCGACATCGGGCGCCTGCCTGCTCGACCCGGGGGCCGTGAGCGCCCTGCTCGATCGGCTGCTGCCGATCGCCGCGGTGCTGACGCCCAACGTTCCGGAAGCCGAGGTCCTGCTCGGGCGACACATCATCGACACCGACGACGCGCTCGATGCGGCGCGCGCGATCGTCGCCCGCGGGTGCCGGGGCGTGCTGCTCAAGGGCGGGCATCTTCGAGGCGGCCGCTCGGTGGTCGATGTGCTCGCCATGCCCGGGGGTCGTGCGGAACGCTTCAAACACGCGCGCCTCGACGTGCGCGCGCACGGCACGGGTTGCACGCTCGCATCGGCGATCGCGGCGCACCTGGCGCTCGGCCACTCGCTCGCCGCCGCCTGCGCGCACGGCACGGACTACGTGCATCGCGCGTTGTCGCTCGGGTACCGCCCGGGGCGCGGCCGGGACGTCACGGTTCTCGATCACTTCGCCGCCGCTCGATGAGCGTGCAAGCGCGCTGGTTGCCCTGCGGCAGCGACGACGGGCACCGGTGGCAGGTGCTCACGGTTTCGGGCGATCGGATCGACCGCGTGCTGGTGTGGCTGCCCGCGCTTGGCGTTCCGGCAAGAACGTACGAGACGTTCGCGACTGCCCTCGCCGAACGCGGCGTCGCAGTCGTGGTGCACGAATGGCGCGGATTCGGAAGCAGTTCGTGGCGGGCGTCCCGCACCAACGACTGGGCCTACCGCGAGCTGCTGATGTCCGACATTCCTGCCACTCGCGATTGCGCGCTGCGCGAATTCGGCCGCATCGACGTCATCGGCGGACACAGCCTCGGCGGTCAGCTCGCGACGTGCTCGCTGGCGCTATCGCCTGCATCGATTGGAGAACTCTGGCTCGTGGCCAGCGGGTCGCCGTTCTGGCGTGCGTTCCCGACCCGCGTCGCGATCTGGCTGCCGGCGGCGTATCGCGTACTCGACACGCTCGCACGGTGGTTCGGCGCGCTGCCCGGGCGTCGGATCGGCTTCGGCGGCACCGAAGCGCGCAGCGTGATCCGAGACTGGTCGCGCACGGGCCTGACCGGTCACTACGCGGCCCCCGGCGTCGGCGACATCGAATCGTCGCTGCGCCAGTTGCGCGTGCCCGTGCGCGCGGTGCTGGCGGCGCGCGACTGGCTGGCGCCACGCTCGTCGCTCGACTATCTGCTAGGCAAGACGAACAGCACCGACGTGCGCGTCGCCCTGGTGGACGCGGCCACGCTTGGCGCACCGGCGGACCACTTCGCGTGGATGCGCTCACCTGCGGCGGTGGTGGATGCGCTGCTGCCCGATCGCTACCACGAAGGTTCAAACATCCCCGGCAACGCGCCGTAACCGCCGGACGCCGGTGCCGCGCATTGCGTTCGCTCGTGACGGTTGCATGCCGAAGCGACAACGATCGGCGACTTGCACGTGGCAGCCCGCGACCCGATTGCGCGCAACACGACGAATACATCAGCCAAACAAAAAGGCCGGCGGTTTCCCGTCGACCTTCGTGTCTTGTATGGCGCGCCCGGAAGGATTCGAACCTCCGACCCCCAAGTTCGTAGCCTGGTGCTCTATCCAGCTGAGCTACGGGCGCGTAGTCGAAAAATTATGGCGTCCGATACGCGGATCGTCAATATTTTTCGTGGACGATCACGACGACTCGCGTCGTGATCATTCGCCGCGATGCGGCGTTACAACTGGCGGAGACGGAGGGATTCGAACCCTCGATGGAGCTTTTGACCCCATACTCCCTTAGCAGGGGAGCCCCTTCGGCCTCTCGGGCACGTCTCCGGGTACTGCTCGCTGATCAACCGCGAGCCGGGGATGTTAACGCCCCGGCCGCAATGCGGCAATGCATCAGCCTTCCGTACCGTCAGCGGCCTCTTCGCGCGCGCCGTCACCGCGCTGGATTCGCTGGTAGATCTCTTCGCGATGGACGGCGACATCCTTCGGCGCGGTGATACCGATTCGCACCTGATTGCCTTTGACGCCCAGCACCGTTACCGATACGGAGTCACCGATCATCAGGGTTTCGCCGACGCGACGCGTCAGGATAAGCATTACGACCTCCTAGAACCGGCATCTTGCCGGGCACGCGACCTCTGCCGCGCACTGATATTTGGACACAAAACGCCCGCCATGGTAGCGAGCGGCCACTTCACGCCGCAAGGAAGCGGTTCACACTCCTGCAGCGGCAATACGTTCCCGCACGACATCGACAACGCCGGCCAGCGCCGATTGCAGCGCCGGGCCATCGTCGCCGCCGCCCTGCGCCATGTCGGGCCGGCCACCCGCCTTGCCGCCGATCTGTCGCGCGACTTCGGCCAGCAGATCTCCCGCCTTGACTCGCCCGAGAGCGGCGCCACTGACGCCGGCGATGAGCGACGCTTTTCCGTCGTGCACCCCCGCGAGTACAACAACGGCATCCACCAGCTGTTGCTTGAGTCGATCGACCGCATCGCGCAACGATTTGGCATCGATACCTTCCAGACGCGCCGCGACCACGCGGATCCCGTCCACATCCACCGCACCCGAAGCAAGATCCGACGCCGCGCCGGACGCCGCTTTCGCCTTGAACGACTCCAGCTCACGTTCCAGGCGCCGCTGCTTGTCGAGCACCGCCCGAAGCTTGTCCGCCACTTCGGACCGCGGCGAACCGACGAGGCGCGCCGCTTCGTCAAGCCGCTGCAGTTCGCCCGCCACGTAGTCGAGCGCGACTTGGCCAGTCACGGCCTCGATACGCCGGACACCGGCCGACACGCCGCCCTCGGAGAGCATCTTGAACAGACCGATGTCGCCCGTGCGTGACACGTGCGTGCCGCCGCACAGCTCGGTCGATGCTTCGCCCATCCGCAGCACGCGGACGCGATCGCCGTACTTTTCGCCGAACAGTGCGAGCGCGCCGAAGTCCAGCGCCTCCTGCATGTCCATGTGGTGGGTGTCGACCGAATGGTTCGAACGGATCTCGGCGTTCACCTGCCGCTCGATCTCGGCAAGTTCAGCGGGTGTGATGGCCTGGAAATGCGCGAAGTCGAAGCGCAGTCGGTCGGGGGCGACGAGCGAGCCCTTCTGCGTCACGTGCTCACCCAGCACCCGCCGCAACGCGGCGTGCAGCAGGTGCGTCGCGGAATGATTGAGTACCGTTGCGGCACGCCGCTCGGCGTCGACCGAGCCTGCCAGGCGGTCGCCCCGCGAAAGGCGCCCGGCCTGCAGCACACCGACGTGACCGTGGAACTGGCCGGCGAACTTGAGCGTGTCACGCACCGTGAAGCGAAGACCTTGCGCGTCCAGGGCACCGGCGTCGCCAACCTGGCCGCCGCTCTCGGCGTAGAAAGGGGTGCGGTCGAGGATCACGACCGCTTCGTCCCCGGCCTCGATCGCATTCACCGGACGGCCGTCGCGCAGGATCACCAGCACCTCGAGGCCGTCGGCGAACAGCGCGTCGTAGCCGAGGAAGCCGGTGGGCGGCAACTGAGCCGCGAGCTCGGCGGGAAGCGTTGTCGCGTTGCCGAATTTGCCGGCGGCGCGTGCGCGGTCGCGCTGGCCCGCCATCAGGCGCTCGTAGTCCTCCATCGCCGACGGCTCGAGCTGTGCGCCTTCGCGCTCCCGCACGATGTCAGCGATCAGGTCGGGCGGGCAGCCGTAGGTGTCGTGCAGCTGGAACAGCTGTTCGCCATCGATGCGGCCGTGGTGACGCGACAGATAGCCGTCCAGGCGCTGCATGCCGGCCTCGAGCGTCTGTGCGAACGCGACCTCTTCGGCCTTCAGTGCGCGCTCGACGAGCTCGCGCTTGGCGGCCAGTTCCGGGTAGGCGTCGGACATCACCTCGACGAGCGGCGCCACCATCTTCCAGAACGTGCCATCGGGCGAGAGCCCGTCGAGCTTCCAGATGTGGCGGATCGCGCGACGGATGATCCGGCGCAGAACGTAGCCGCGGCCCTCGTTCGACGGAAGCACGCCATCGGTGACCAGGAACGAGCAAGCGCGGATGTGGTCGGAAATGACGCGCAGCGACTTGTTGTCGAGATCGGAGCGATGGGTCAGCTTCGCGGCGACACCGATGAGGTGGCGGAAGATGTCGATCTCGTAGTTGCTGTGCACATGCTGGAGCACGGCGGCCATGCGCTCGAGGCCCATGCCGGTGTCGACGCACGGCGCCGGCAGCGGCGCGAGCGAGCCGTCGGGCTGACGGTCGAACTGCATGAAGACGTTGTTCCAGATCTCGATGTAGCGATCCCCGTCCTCGTCGGGCGAACCCGGGGGGCCGCCCGGCACGTCCTCGCCGTGGTCGTAGAAGATTTCGGTGCACGGGCCGCACGGGCCGGTGTCGGCCATCTGCCAGAAATTGTCCGAGGCGTACGGCGCGCCCTTGTTGTCACCGATGCGGACGATGCGCTCGGTCGGCAGGCCGATCACGCGATGCCAGATGTCGAAGGCCTCGTCGTCGGTGTGATAGACGGTGACCAGCAGGCGCTCGGGCGACAGCTTCCAGACCTGCGTCAGCAATTCCCAGGCCCACAGGATCGCGTCTTTCTTGAAGTAGTCGCCGAACGACCAGTTGCCGAGCATCTCGAAGAACGTGTGGTGGCGCGCCGTGTAGCCGACCTGGTCGAGATCGTTGTGCTTGCCGCCTGCACGGAGACAGCGCTGTACGTCGACCGCGCGCGCGTAGGCGGGTTTCTCGCTGCCGAGAAAGACGTTCTTGAACTGGACCATGCCCGAGTTCGTGAACAGCAGGGTCGGGTCGTTAGCAGGCACCAGCGGCGCTGACGGGACGACCGTGTGACCCTTGCTGCGGAAGAATTCGATGAAATCGCTGCGGATTTCGGACGTGGTTTTCATGCGGTCGCGATCTGAGTTGGAACGGGCAGCGCGACGGCCGCCCGATGGCGGCACGGGCGCCGGGATTGACCCGGAAGAGTAGCAGGCGTCGCAGCCGTCGATGCGGCCGTGCATGGACCGCTCAGTCGTCCGGCTGGAACCGGACGGCCGCGCGCGCGACGTCCCCGGGGAAGCCCCGGCGGATCAGGTACTCGGAGGCCCTGCGCTCGCGTTCGCGTGCGTCCTCCAACCGTTCGAATCGACGGGCAACCAGGTCGCGCGCGATCTGGGCCCAGTCGCCATCGAACTCCTCCATCACGCACTCGCGAATTGCTGGGGCGAGGTCGTGGGTGCCGAGCTCGGCGCGGATGTGCAGTGGACCGTAGCCGTTAGCTACCCGGCTGCGGACCAGCGATTCGGCGAAGCGGCGGTCGTCCTGCCAACCCGCCCCGGTGAGCTTGTCGACGGCCGCCTCGACTTCGGCGGCGTCCACCCCGCGCGATACGAGCTTGCGCGTCAACTCCTTGCGCGAATGTTCACGTCGGGTCAGCAGCCCGATGGCCCGCTGGAGCGCGGTCGCCGGCGGGCGCCCGCGGCGCGCCTTCCGGGGTTGGCCAGGGTCGTTGTCGAACAGGCTTTCAAACACAGGGCCCGGATCGTCAGGCTCATCCACCGGGAGAGCGGCCAAAACGGGCGCGGGCGCCGGGTCGCCTGGGTTGCCGGGGGTTGTCGACGGCGTCCGCTCGGATGCCGGTCCGCTGCCGGCCATTTCTTTGCGCTTATGGCGTTGCGCGGACGGTCGGTTCGGACGTTCGGGATGTTCGAGCTGTCGAGGTCCTGACGGGGAATTTGCATCGGTAGCATGCGAGGCCGTGTGCGGCTGATGTTCCCGGTTGATGCCGCCCTCGACGTTTCCGATCAGATCGGACAACCGGACGATTCCCACGGCCGCGCGCTCAATTTTTTCGTCACGCGAAAACGACTCGGCCCCGGGCTCAGCGCCCGGGGCCGTTTTGCTACCGCGTGGGGGACGCGATCCTGCCATCGCCTCGATCAGACATCCGCCTCGGCGTCGGCCGGGCTGATCTCCTGCGGAACGAACTTCTCGCGAAGCGCCGCCTCGAGCTTCGCCGCCATCGCTGGGTTTTCCTTGAGGAACTGGCGTGCGTTTTCCTTGCCCTGCCCGATGCGCTCACCGTCGCAGCTGTACCAGGCGCCCGACTTCTCGACGAGCTTGGCGTCCACACCCATGTCGATCAGCTCGCCTTCGCGCGAGATGCCTTCGCCGTACAGGATCTCCGTGATCACCTGCTTGAACGGAGGCGCCATCTTGTTCTTCACGACCTTGATGCGCGTCTGGTTGCCGATGATCTCGTCGCCCTTCTTGATCGCGCCGATTCGACGAATGTCGAGGCGGACCGACGCATAGAACTTCAGCGCGTTGCCGCCGGTGGTCGTCTCGGGGCTCTGGCCCGGCATCATGATGCCGATCTTCATGCGCAGCTGGTTGATGAAGACCACCAACGTGTTGGATCGCTTGATGTTGCCGGTGAGCTTGCGCAGTGCCTGGGACATCAGCCGCGCCTGAAGACCAGGCAGCTGGTCGCCCATCTCGCCGTCGATCTCGGCACGAGGTGTCAACGCCGCAACGGAGTCGATCACGACCATATCGACCGAGTTCGATCGCACAAGCATGTCCGCAATCTCGAGCGCCTGCTCGCCATTGTCCGGCTGCGAAAGCAGGAGGTCATCGACATTGACGCCGAGTTTGGCGGCATACGTCGGGTCGAGCGCATGCTCCGCGTCAATGAAGGCCGCCGTACCGCCCTTCTTCTGGCATTCGGCGATCGCCTGCAGCGTGAGCGTGGTCTTGCCCGACGACTCCGGACCGTAGATTTCCACGACGCGCCCGCGCGGCAGTCCGCCGATACCGAGCGCGATATCCAGCATCAGGGACCCGGTGCCGACAACCTCGACGACCTCCACGGCACGGTCGCCCATGCGCATGACCGAGCCCTTGCCGAACTGCTTCTCGATCTGGCCGAGGGCAGCTGCGAGCGCGCGCTTCTTGTTCTCATCCATTGAAGGGTTCCTGGTGTTCATTGGTGTAGGGAGAGTGTGTGCGCCGGACATCGCAGGGGTTGAGACGATGGCATCGGCAGCTGAACTCTGCGATGAGCGGTCGGCGCGTGCAGTCGGCGAAGCGCTCCGGCGCGTGTCGGATTTGCCCGAATCGGCGCGCTTCAACGGTTCGGCCGCACGAGGCCGCAGTACAGGCCCTCAATCGCGAACTCCTGGTCGGGAAGCACCTCGATCGCCGCGAAATCCGGATTGCGCGGCAGCAGGCGAATGCGGTCCTTCGCGATCTTCAGAAGCTTCACCGTGATCGCATCATCAACGCGCGCGACGACGATCTGTCCGGAGCGCGCTTCATTCGTGCGGTGCACGCCGATCAGGTCGCCGTCGAAGATGCCCTCGTCGCGCATCGAGTCACCCTTGACTCGCAGCAGGTAATCCGGGGCCGGCGCGAACAGGTTCTTGTCGAGCAGCACCATGTCGTCCGAGCCGATGTCGGCGCCGATCGGCAGGCCTGCCGCGACCTGGCCGAGCACGGGCAGGTGAAGCATGTCGCCCGAGTTGGCAGCAGGCCGATTGGGTGCAGCGACCAGGCGGATGCCGCGCGCCTGCCCCGGCACCCGTCGGATGGCACCGGCCTGTTCGAGCGCTTGCAGGTGGTATTGCGCGGCGCGGACGCTGCTGAAGCCGAAGACCTGCGCGATCTCCGTCTGTGAGGGCGGAACACCCTCGGCCTCGATGCGCTCGGCGATCATTTCCAGGATCGCCTGCTGGGTGTCGGTCAGGTTCATTAGTAGCAATACTACTAACTCGATAGCATCGTGCGCTACCGTTCGTCAGCCCGCGAGGTCAATCAAGCCCCGCAACGCAGCGGCGACGGTCTGGCGCCTGACGGCTTCCCGGTCGCCGTCGAAGTGGTGCACCGCGGCGCGCGGGTAGCCGCCGCGGCGCTTCCAGCCGATCCAGACGGTTCCGACCGGTTTGTCGGACGTGCCGCCGCCGGGCCCGGCGATTCCCGTCACGGCCACGGCCAGGGTGGCCGCCGAAAGCACCAGCGCGCCCGACACCATCTCGACGACCGTTTCGCGCGAAACGGCGCCGTTCGCCTCGAGCGTGTGCGGGTTCACGCCGAGAAGCGCCTGCTTGGCCTCGTAGCTGTAGGCCACCATGCCGCAGTCGAACCACGCCGACGACCCTGCAAGGTCGGTGAGCGTCTTGGCGATCCAGCCGCCCGTACAGCTCTCGGCGGTCGCCACTGACTGGTGCTGGGCGAGCGCGGCGCTGGCAAGTGCCTCGCCGAGTTGGCGGAGGTCGTCGTCGGAAGGCAGGTCCATGCCGACATTATGGGTGCGCGGCATACTGTCGGCCCGCCGGTGACCCTGCCCGGCCGACTGCCGAACCTGCCCGTGTCCGACGCCAGCGCCGACGCCCGCTCCGCGGACGCCCATACCCCGCTCATGCGCCAGTTCTTCGCCGCCAAGGCGGAGCATGCGGACGTGCTGCTGTTCTTCCGCATGGGCGATTTCTACGAGCTCTTCCACGACGACGCCCGCAAGGCAGCCGCCCTGCTCGACATCACGCTGACCCAGCGCGGTACCTCGGCGGGCCAGCCGATCCCCATGTGCGGCGTGCCCCACCATTCGGCCGAGGGCTACCTGGCCCGACTGGTCGCGCTGGGCGAGTCGGTGGCGATCTGCGAACAGATCGGCGATCCGGCACTTGCCAAGGGTCTCGTCGAGCGCAAGGTAGTGCGCATCGTGACGCCGGGCACCGTTACGGACGAAGCACTGCTGGATGGCCGGCGCGACACGCTGCTGCTCGCCGTCTCCCGCGGCAAGGCGGGTTTCGGGCTGGCCTGGGCGGACCTCGCGGCCGGCCGGTTCCTCTGCAACGAAGTCGGCAACCACGACGCGCTCGAAGCCGAGATCGCACGGCTCGATCCCGCCGAAGTGCTCTGCCCTGACGAGGATCCGCTTCCACCGTGCATCGCGACGCGAGTGGGCCTGCGCCGGCGCGCGCCATGGCTGTTCGACCTCGATGGCGGCAGGCGTCAGCTGCTGCGCTTCTTCGCCGTACATGACCTCTCCGGCTTCGGGCTGGACGATCGCCCGCTAGCGGTCGCGGCGGCCGCCGCGCTGCTCGGCTACGTCGAGGAGACGCAGAAGCAGCGCCTGCCGCACCTGACCTCGATATCGGTGGAATCGGGCGACGGCGCCATCGCCATGAACGCCGCGACGCGCCGGCATCTCGAATTGGATACTCGCGTCGACGGCGACGCGCGCCACACGCTGCTCGGCGTTCTGGATTCCACGGTAACGCCGATGGGCGGCCGCCTGCTGCGCCGTTGGTTGCACCGCCCGCTGCGTGACCGACCGACGCTGCGGTTGCGTCACAACGCCGTGTCGACGCTGATCGACGCGCGCGCCGACGCCGGGCTGCGTGAACAATTGCGCGCCGTCGGTGACGTCGAACGCATCCTGGCTCGCATCGCCCTGCGCAGCGCCCGGCCGCGCGATCTCTCGACGCTACGTGACGCGCTCGCGATGCTGCCCGCGTTGCGCACGCT
>NZ_VTRV01000035.1 GCF_008274655.1 Cognatilysobacter lacus
CGCGCGAGAAGCGTGACGTCGGCGCCCAGTAGCGCCAGCTCGTGCGCGGCGGCGCGGCCGATGCCCTCGGAGGCGCCGCACACGAGCGCGTGGCGGCCGGTCAGGTCGAGATCCATATCAGGCTCCTTCGATGCAGTTCACGGCGCGCATCCAGCGGGCGACGCCACGCGCGGAATCGTCCAGCGCCTCGAGCCGCGCAGCGACGGCTTCGCGGTTCCGGGGCGGATGATTCTGGTTGAGCTTGGCCTTCAACGCGAGCCGGTCGACGACCAGCCGGAAGCCGACGATGCCCCGCAGCTGCACGCGCTCGGCGTCGACGCCAGGATTGAAGCGCCAGTCACTGCCGACGGCGGCCTCGTGCCGTTCCGACAACTCGCCGACGAGCTGGGCGAGCGACGCCTCGTCGTCGAAGGTGTTCAGTGCTCCGGACAGGTGGGCGACCACGTAATTCCATGTAGGCACGCGTGCCTGCTCGAGCTTGTCGGGGTACCACGCAGGCGAGACGTACCCGTGCGGCCCGTGCAGGACCGCAAGCGCGCGGCCGCCGCCGCGCCACTGCGGATTGGCGCGCGCGACGTGGCCGCGAAGTTCCACGCGGTTGCCGTCGCGGCTGTAAAGAAGTGGGACATGCGAAACGAACGGCTCGTCGTCGACCACGGTGACGAGCGTTGCAAACGGGTGCTCAACCGCGAGCGCATCCAGGCGCGACAGGTCGCGTTCGTCGAACGCCCGCGGCAGGTAGAGCGTCACTGCCGGCGGGTCAGCTTGACCACCATGCGCGCGCGCAGGGCGTCGTCTTCGCGGGCGCTCGGCGGGGTCAACGCGTCAAGATCGAAGCCGCGCGCGTTGGCGTCGTCCGCGTCGAGTCCATCGAGCGCGACGAACTCGGCGTCCATCAGTGCTGCGCGCGCGGTGTCCTCGCTGTCGTACGGCAGCGTCGCGCCGTCGCAGTCGAAGACCTCGGCGGTGCCGGCGTCGAGCACTCGAAGACGTGCCCAGATAAGTGTGTCGCCGGCGGTCGCGAGCCACCATTCGTCGTCGCGCATGTTCAACCTCCCGTCCAGACCGACACGAGCCACAGCAACGACGCCGCGAGGAGCGCGCCGATGATGACCAGCAGGGAAATTCGCGCAGGCGTCGCGAGGCCGCTGAGGTTGGGATCCACGGTGCGGCGATACCCGGCGCGCAGCAGCCAGATCCAGGCGCGCACCTTGAAGAACGCGTTCGCACCGAGTTCGGCTGCGAGTTCGGGATGGCGGTCGCGGATGTGCACGAGCGCGAGGGGCCAGAAGATCACCAGCGCGGTCGCGCCGCCGACCGCGATGCCCACGAAGCACAGGGCCAGGAACAGGATCATCAGAACTCGGCCTGGCCCGGCGCGCGCGGGTAGGGGATCGCGTCACGGATGTTCGACAGGCCGCAGACGTAGACGACCAATCGCTCGAACCCGAGCCCGAAACCCGCGTGCGGCACGGTCCCGTAGCGCCGGAAGTCGCGATACCAGCCGTAATGCTCGGCGTCGAGGCCGAACTGCGCCATGCGCCTGTCGAGCACGTCGAGGCGTTCCTCGCGCTGGCTGCCGCCAATGATCTCGCCGATGCCGGGAGCCAGCACGTCCATCGCCGCAACCGTTTTCCCGTCATCGTTCAGGCGCATGTAGAACGCTTTGATGTGCTCGGGATAGTTCATGACGACAACCGGCCGGCCGACGTGCTGCTCGGTCAGCCACCGCTCGTGCTCGGTCTGCAGGTCGAGGCCCCATTCGACCGGGAAATCGAAGGTGACGCCGGACTTCTGCAGCAGCGTGATCGCGTCGGAATATTCGATGCGTTCAAACGGCGCGTTGACGAAGGCTTCGAGCCGCGTCAGCGCGTCCTTCTGCACGCGCTCGGCGATGAACGCCATGTCGTCCGCGCGCTCGTCCAGCACCGCGCGGAACAGGTACTTGAGGAACGACTCGGCGACGTCCGCATTCTCGGCAAGGTCCGCGAACGCGATCTCCGGCTCGATCATCCAGAACTCGGCCAGATGCCGCGTGGTGTTCGAGTTCTCGGCGCGAAACGTCGGGCCGAACGTGTAGACCTTGCTGAGCGCGAGGCAGTAGGCCTCGACGTTCAGCTGGCCGGACACGGTCAGGAACGCTTCCTTGCCGAAGAAGTCGCGGTCGAAATCGACCTTGCCCTTCGCATCGCGCGGCGGGTTGGCCATGTCGAGCGTCGACACGCGGAACATCTGGCCCGCGCCTTCGGCATCGGAGGTCGTGATGATCGGCGTGCTGATCCAGAAATAGCCGTGCTCGTGGAAATAGCGGTGCACGGCCTGCGCAAGCGTGTTGCGGATGCGGGTGACCGCGCCGAACAGGTTCGTGCGCGGGCGCAGATGCGCGACCTCGCGGAGGAACTCGAGCGAATGCGCCTTGGGCTGGATCGGATACGTCTCCGGATCCTCGACCCAGCCGACGACCTCGATGGCGTTCGCCTGTATCTCGAATGCCTGCCCCTGGCCCTGCGACGCCACGAGCGTCCCCGTCGCGACCACCGCGCAGCCGGCGGACAGCCGCTTGACCTCGGTGTCGTAGTTGGCGAGGGCCGACGGCGCGACCACCTGGATCGGCGCGAAGCAGGAGCCGTCGCTCACGTTGACGAAGCTCAGTCCCGCCTTGGAGTCGCGCCGCGTGCGGACCCAGCCGCGCACCGACACTTCGCCGCCCGCTGGCACCTTGCCCGCGAGCGCCTGCTCGACGCTGATGATCGTCATGCGCTGCCACCCGTCCTTAATTCGGTATCCGCGCCGGTCGGCCGACGCGGGACAGTGAGTTTACGTGCTGTTGCAGGGCGTTTGCCGCGCGCTCCCTATACTCATGGTCCGCAATGCCGTCGTACCGGAGTTCTCCATGGCCGTTTCGCTCGCCCCCGCCGCCCTCGATCGCGTGCGCCGATACCTCGCCGAAACGCCCGACGCGCTCGGCCTGCGCTTCGGCGTGAAGCGCACCGGCTGTTCGGGTTGGCAGTACGTCGCCGACCTCGCGAAAGCCTCGGGGCAGGGGGATCGGATCTTCTTCCAGGACGACGTGCGGATCTACGTCGACGAAGCCAGCATGGCGGTCGTCGACGGCACCGAGATCGATCTGGTCCGCGAGAAGCTGGGCGAGCAGTTCGTGTTCCGCAACCCTAATGTCAAGGCCGAATGCGGCTGCGGCGAGAGCTTCACGACTGCGGACGAGGCCTGACGGGGTCCATCGGCGCGCCCCAGCATCCGATTTCGCCGGAGACATGCGGTGTTGACGCCCGGGGCGGGTGTCCCGGTCCAAGGCTGCGCTGAGCTCCCGTCGCGCCGTCTCCGCATGACGCGCGAGCCGCGGGTGCCGCTGTCCCCTGACGCGGCTTGCACGTAAGTCCTTGAGTCGCCATACTTTCCGGCTCCTTGGCCTTCGGGCCGGGGACCTTGCTCCACTGCATGTCCACCGCAGGGGGCTGACAGGCGCCAACGCGCGCCGCCATCCACAAGGAAACAACCATGCGTCATTACGAAGTCGTGTTCCTGGTCCACCCGGACCAGAGTGAACAGGTCCCGGCCATGATCGAGCGCTACAAGTCGCTGATCGAAACCGCCGAGGGCAAGGTCCACCGTCTGGAAGACTGGGGCCGCCGCCAGCTGGCGTACCCGATCCAGAACCTGGTGAAGGCGCATTACGTGCTCATGAACGTCGAGGGCTCCCAGGCCACGATGAACGAGCTGGTCGACAGCTTCCGCTTCAACGACGCCGTGCTTCGCCACCTCGTGGTCAAGCGCGATGGCCCGGACACCGAGCAGTCGCTGATCATGAAGTTCAAGGACGAGAAGGGCGAGAAGAGCGACCGTGGCGATCGCCGTCGCCGCGACGACGAAGGCGATGCCGCACCGGCTGCCGACACCTCCGACAACGCCGAAGCCGCCTAAGGAATCACGACCATGTCCAAGTTCTTCCGTCGCCGCAAGTTCTGCAAATTCACCGCCGAGGGCATCAAGGAGATCGATTACAAGGATCTCAACACCCTTCGCGCGTATCTCACCGAGACCGGCAAGATCGTCCCGAGCCGCGTCACGGGAACCAAGTCGAAGTACCAGCGCCAGCTGGCCACGGCGGTCAAGCGCGCACGCTTCCTCGCGCTGATCCCGTACACCGACAACCACAACGCCTGATCGCGCCGCGTCCGGCGGGTCCGCGCATGCATGCGCGGCTCGTGCGGGCGCTGCAGTCAGCCATTCCATTCGGACAGCGATCCGCTGTGGCGCCGCGAACGGCGTGTGCCACTAACGAATACGGAGCACCACCATGCAGCTCATTCTTCTCCAGAACGTCACCAACCTCGGCCGCCTTGGCGACAAGGTGAACGTCAAGCCGGGTTACGGCCGCAACTTCCTCGTGCCGCAGGGCAAGGCCACGCCGGCCACCCCCGCGAACCTCGCCGACTTCGAGGCGCGTCGTGCCGAGTTCGAAGCCAAGGCCAAGTCGCAGCTCGAGGGCGCCGAAGCCCGCCGGGCGTCGCTCGAGGGCGCCGAGGTCACGATCAGCGCCAATGCATCGGCCGAAGGCAAGCTCTTCGGTTCGGTCACCCCGCGCGACATCGCCGAGCAGCTGACGAAGACCGGCCATCCGGTCGACAAGTCGGAAGTGGTGCTGGGCGAAGGCGCGTTCCGCCGCACCGGCGAGTACCAGGTGATCGTGCGCATGCACGCGGACGTCGAGCAGACGGTCAAGGTGATCGTGGTCGGCGAACAGGCCTGATCCACGCAACACTGTTGTAGCCGAAGGGCGCCTCCGGGCGCCCTTCGTCGTTTCAGGCGCAGCCGACGCTTCGCGCGGGCTCGAACGCAAACGCCGGAAGGTGAATCCGCCCGGCGGGTTTGTCGCCTGCGACCTTTCGCCGCCGGTGAGACTCGCCCATGCGACAACACGGTCGACTTATCCCGACTTATCCCGACTTACCCACAGACTTATCTGCAACGGATGCAGGGTCGCGCTGGCTAGGATGCCGCTTCGATCCAATGGCCGCTCGAGCGTCCCAGAGGCAACAACGTAGATGAGCGCACGCGCCGGTTTCCGCAACGAAAAACGCTTCGAGACGCGGGCGGAGCAGCGCATCGACCAGTTGCGCGTGCCGCCGCAGTCGGTGGAGGCCGAGCAGGCGGTGATTGGCGGGCTGATGCTCGCGCCGGACGCCTACGATCGCGTCGCCGACATGGTGAGCGATTCGGACTTCTATCGCCGCGACCACCAGCTGATCTACCGCGCGATCCGCGAACTCGCCGAAAAGAACCGCCCGTTCGACGCGGTGACGCTTGGCGAGTGGTTCGAGTCGATGGGCCAGTCCGAACTCGTCGCGGGCGGCGCCTACCTGATCGAACTCGCCAGCACCACGCCGTCTGCCGCCAACATCCAGGCCTACGCCGAGATCGTCCGCGACAAGGCGATCCTTCGCCAGCTGATCGAGGTCGGCACCGACATCGTCAACAACGGCTTCCAGCCCGACGGCCGCGAAAGCGCCGAGGTGCTTGAGGAAGCCGAGCGCGAAGTGCTCGCGATCTCGCAGGCGCACCGTTCGGGACGCAGCGATTTCACCGCGGTCACCAAGGCGCTTTCCGAAGCGTTCGACGAGCTGCAGACGCGCTACGCGAACGGCAGCGGCGTGACCGGCCTGCCCAGCGGCTACACCGAGTTCGACGAACTCACCGCCGGCCTGCAGAAGACCGACCTGATCATCCTCGCGGCGCGCCCGGCAATGGGCAAGACCACGCTGGCGCTCAACATCGCCGAGTTCGCCGCGTTCAAGAGCCGCCAGGCGGTCGCGGTGTTCTCGATGGAAATGTCGGCCTCGCAGCTTGCGATGCGCCTGATTTCGTCGGTTGGCCGCGTGAACGCCCAGCGCCTGCGCACGGGCCAGCTCGAGGACGAGGACTGGAGCCGCGTCACCGGCGCCATCCGCCAGCTGCGCGAGGCGAAGATCTTCATCGACGACGAGCCCGGCATGTCGCCCGCGAAGCTCGCGTCGAAGGCGCGCCGGCTCAAGCGCGAGCACGGCCTCGGCCTGATCGTCATCGACTACCTGCAGCTGATGGCGGTGCCCGGCAACAACGAGAACCGCGCAACGGAAATTTCCGAGATTTCTCGCTCGCTCAAGGGCCTGGCGAAGGAGCTCGGCGTGCCGATCATCGCGCTGTCGCAGCTCAACCGCTCGCTGGAAACGCGCACCGACAAGCGCCCGGTGATGGCCGACCTGCGAGAATCCGGCGCGATCGAGCAGGACGCCGACATGATCGTCTTCATCTACCGCGACGATTACTACAACAAGGAAAATTCGCCGGACAAGGGCCTGGCCGAGATCATCATCGGCAAGCAGCGAAGCGGCCCGACCGGCTCGTTCAAGCTCAAATTCTTCGGCGAGTACACCCGCTTCGACAATCTTTCACACGATTCGATCGGGTCGTTCGAATAGCGTCGACGAGTGGAACGCGAGCACCTGGACTCCGAAGCGCTGAGCAGCGTCGGTTACGACCCGGCGCGGCACGTGCTGGAAGTCGAGTTCACCAGCGGACGCGTGTACCAGTACTTCGACGTGCCGCGGCAGGAGGTTGAACGCCTGCTGCGGGCGGAGTCGCGCGGCGCGTATTTCAGCGAGCGCGTGCGCGACCGCTACCGCTTCGAGCAGGTGCACTGAGTTCCACCGCGCGCGGCTAGACTGTTGCCATGGCACGACCGACCTCCGCGACCATCCACGTCGACGCACTCCGTCACAACCTGGGGCAGGTGCGCGCGCTCGCGCCGAGAAGTCGGGTGATGGCGGTGGTGAAGGCGGATGGCTACGGCCACGGGCTGGAGCGCGTGGCGCGTGCGCTGGCCGGCGCCGACGCTTTCGGCGTGGCGGCACTGTCCGATGCCGAGCGACTGCGCGCTGCAGGCATTTCGCAACCGATCCTGCTGCTTTCGGGCTTCGACGAGCCCGGCGATATCGAGCGGCTGCGGTCGCTCAACGTCTGGACCACCGTGCACCACGCCTCGCAGCTCGAGATGCTGGAGCAGGCGCCGCCCGGCGAGCCCGTCGACTGCTGGCTCAAGCTCGACAGCGGCATGCATCGCCTGGGTTTCGCGCCCGATGCATTCCGCGCCGCCCACGGACGCATTATGGCGCTTCAGGGCCACTCGGTCGGGCAGGTCGTGCTGATGAACCATTTCGCGAGCTCCGACGAGTTCCCCGACAGCCCGTCGCACGGGCGGCAGACGCGTCAGCAGCTGGATGCGTTCCGCTCAGCCACGGCAGGCATCGACGCGCCGCGTTCGCTGGCGAATTCGGCGGCCGTGCTGGGCTGGCCCGATGCGCACGATGACTGGATTCGACCGGGTGGCGCGCTGTACGGCATGTCGGTTGTCGAAGGTCGCACCGGCGCGGACTTCGGGCTGCGGCCGGCGATGACGCTCTCGACCCGTCTCATCGCCGTCAACCGCATCCGCCGCGGCGGCCGCATCGGCTATGCGGGTACGTGGGAATGCCCGGAAGACATGGACGTCGGCGTCGCGGCCATCGGTTACGGCGACGGCTATCCGCGAGCCGCGCCGGCTGGCACGCCCGTGCTGGTGGGCGGACATCGCACGCAGGTAATTGGCCGCGTCTCGATGGACCTGATGACCATCGACCTGCGCGGCGTTCCCGGTGCGCGCGTCGGTGATCCTGTCACGTTGTGGGGACCCGATCTTCCCGTGGAAACGATCGCGCAACGCGCCGGCACGATCGGCTACGAGCTGACGTGCTCCATCACCCGGCGCGTGCGCTTCATCGAGCGCTGACCGATGGCTGCCGCGATCGTATGGTTTCGCAACGACCTCCGGCTCGACGACAACCCTGCGCTCGAGGCCGCGCTCGACGCCGGCCACGACATCATTCCGGTGTACGTGCACGACCCGGACGGGGAGGGAAACGCGGCCGCCGGCGCTGCTTCGAATGCGTGGCTCGCGCGTTCGCTGGTCGCGCTCGATGCGTCGCTGCGCGAGCGCGGCAACTGGCTACGGCTGTTCGTCGGACACGCCGGCCCGACGCTGGCCGGCGTCGCGGCGGCAGCGGGCGCGACATCCGTGTTCTGGAATCGTCGCTACGAACCCGACGTCGAAGCCCGCGACGCGGCGATCAAGCGCGCGCTGCGCGAAGATGGCCTCGAGGTCGAGAGCTTCAACGGGTCGACGCTGTTCGAACCGTGGGCGCTGAAAACCGCCGCCGGCGGTCCGTACCGCGTGTTCACGCCGTTCTACCGCAGCGCCATGGCGCGGTGGTCGCCGTCGGCGTGTGGCGATGCGCCGCCCCGCATTCCGCCTTGGGAATCGGGACCGGCCGGCGTCCTGATTGACCAGCTGCGGCTGGTACCTGCAACTGGCTGGGACCGCAGCTTCTGGGCGCACTGGACGCCTGGCGAAGCCGGCGCGCGCGCGGCGCTGGACAGCTTCGTCGAAGGCGCGCTGCACGCGTACGCGCAGGATCGCGACCGACCGGATCGCACTGGCACCTCGCGGCTGTCGCCGCACCTGCACTTCGGCGAAGTCGCGGTATGGCGCGTCGTGGACGCGGTTGAAAGCGAGCGCGGGCGCGTGGGCGACGCGCATATCGACGCCTACCGTCGTCAGCTGGTGTGGCGCGACTTCGCGACGCAGTTGCTCCACCACTTCCCGCACACCGCTGAGCGCGACCTGGACCCGCGCTTCGAGCGTTTCGAATGGACGCGCGCGCGACGCCATGCGCTGGAGCGTTGGCGGCGCGGCCGCACAGGTGTTCCGATCATCGACGCCGGCATGCGCGAACTGTGGGAAACCGGCTGGATGCACGGCCGCGTGCGCATGATCGTCGCGAGCTACCTGTGCAAGCACATGCGGGTGCATTGGCGGACCGGCGCTGCGTGGTTTCGCGAAACGCTGCTCGACGCGGACCTCGCCAACAACACGATGGGATGGCAGTGGGTCGCCGGCACCGGGGCCGACGCCGCGCCTTATTTCCGTGTCTTCAATCCGGTCACGCAGGGCGTGCGTTTCGACCCGCGCGGTGATTACGTCGCACGGTGGCTTCCGGAACTGGCCGCGCTGCCCGTTCCGCTTCGGCACGCCCCCTGGCGCGATCCGACCCAACTCGTTCGCGTGGCGCCGGGGTATCCCTCTACGCCTCTGGTCGACCTCGCCGAAGGCCGCGATGCGGCTTTGCTCGCGTATCGCCGCATGAACGATGCACGTGGCATCCACGAATCCGGTTCGTAACTGAACGGGGCGGTTCGCCCGTCACCCGTCTGCGACACGGCCGCTTCTAGGTTGACGACGCCTTAGAAGCGAGGGATCCACATATGAAGATGCAGACAAATGTTCTCGTCGTCGCGATGCTCGGCGCAATGCTCGCCGGTTGCGCGACGAACCCCAATTCCTATTCCACCAATCCGGATACCCGTGATCGCACCCGCAACGGGGCGCTGATCGGCGCGGCCGTCGGCGCCGTAGCAGGCGTGCTGTCGGGTGACGACGCGGTCGAGCGTCGCCAGCGTGCGCTGGTCGGCGCCGGCGTCGGTGCACTCGCCGGCGGCGCGATCGGCTCGTACCAGGACCGCCAGGAAGCCGCACTGCGCGACCGCCTGCAGGGTACTGGCGTCGATGTCGTGCGCCAGGGCGACAACATCGTGCTGAGCATGCCCGATGCGATCACCTTCGGTACCGCGAGCTCGACGCTCCAGCCGCAGTTCCGGCCGGTGCTCGACAACCTCGCGTCGACGTTGAACCAGTACAACCAGACCGTCATCAACGTGGCCGGTCACACCGACCAGCGGGGTGACGCGAACTACAACCTGAACCTTTCGCAGCAGCGTGCCGAATCGGTGGCGAGTTACCTGTCCGGCCGCGGCGTGACGCGCGACCGCATGGTAGTGACCGGTCGCGGCGAGACACAGCTGCTGTGCGTCGAGAACACCGAGTCGTGCTGGTCGCGCAATCGTCGCGTCGAGATCACGCTGGTGCCGCTGCGCGCGCAGGGTTGATCCAACGCAACATGTGACACCAACGGGGCGCTTCGGCGCCCCGTTTTCTTTGTGGGCTGCGATGCAAGGCGTTCCCCCGCCGACGGACATCGCGGTGTTCCGAGCCCGGTCCGCGGCTGGGCGCCTCGAAGACGTAACGTCCCAATCCCAGCCAATGAGACGCGGCCTGCTTACCGTCGCACGGCGTCTTCTTGTCGGCGCGCTGACGGGCCGCCGCCTACGGTCGCTGCATGCCTTCCGATCTCGTCGTCCTCCGCCGCGAGGGCCTGTATTGCCCACAGGGTGATTTCTTCATCGATCCGTGGAAGCCGGTCGAACGGGCGGTCATCACCCACGGCCACGGCGACCACGCGCGGCCGGGCATGGGCGATTACTTCGCAGCGCGTGCCGGGCTGCCGGTCCTGCGGTGGCGCCTGGGGGACCAGCCTTACCACGCGTTCGACTATGGCGAACCGTTTGAGATCGGCGACGCCCGGCTTTCATTCCATTCGGCAGGGCACGTGCTCGGCTCCGCGCAGGTGCGCATCGAAGCGGACGGGCAGGTGTGGGTGGCATCGGGCGACTACAAACGCCAGCACGACCCGACGTGCGCGCCGTTCGAAGTGGTCGAGTGCGACACGTTCATTACCGAAGCGACCTTCGGCTTGCCGATCTATCGCTGGCCCGACACGAGCGACGTCGCGCGCGACATCGTCGAATGGCGCGATCACTGCGCCACCCGTGGCGAGGCCGCGGTGCTGCTCTGCTACGCGCTCGGCAAGGCGCAACGGGTGCTCGCCGAACTCGCGGCGTGGACCGATCGACCCGTGTTCCTGCATGGCGCCGTTGCCGCCGGCGTGCAGGTGTATCGCGATGCGGGAATCCACATGGTCGAGACCTTGCCCGTGTCGGAGACGGCGAAGGGCGCGGAGTTCGCCGGTGAGCTCGTGCTTGCGCCGCCGTCGGCCGCGGGCAGCCCGTGGATGCGTCGCTTCAAGCGCGCGCAGATCGGTTTCGCATCTGGCTGGATGCGGGTTCGCGGCAATCGCCGGCGCCGCAATTACGACCGCGGCTTCGTGGTGTCCGACCACGCCGACTGGCCCGACCTGATGCGCACCATCCGAGAAACAGGTGCGCGCCGCGTCATTGCCACGCACGGCAACACGGATGCGATCATCCGCGCCCTCAATGACGACGGCATCGCGGCCGAGGCGTTCGACACCGATTTCGGAGGGGAGGGCGAATGAAGGCGTTCGCCGCGCTCTATACCGAACTCGATCGCAGTACGGCGACGCTCGACAAGCGCGCCGCGCTCGTGACGTACTTTCGCGATGCGCCGCCTCAGGACGCGGTGTGGGCGCTTTGGCTGCTGTCGGGTGGCAAGCTCGCGAAAATCGCCAACACGCGCGAGCTGCGCGAGTGGCTGGCGCAGGAGACTGGCACACCGGAGTGGCTGATCGACGAATGCCACGCGCATGTCGGCGACCTGGCCGAGACCTTGACGCTGCTGCACGACGATCCGCCCAAGGGCGTGCCCGATCTGCCGCTGCATGACTGGATCGAGAAGCGCCTGCTGCCGACTGCCGGCCGCGATCCGGTGCAGCGCCGCACCGCCGTCGTCGGTGGCTGGCGTTCGTTGTGCGCGGACGAACGTCTCGCATTCAACAAGCTTCTGACAGGCGCATTGCGCGTGGGCGTGTCGCAACGCCTCGTGCAGCAGGCGCTCGCCGAACTCAGCGGAATCGACATCGCGCGCATTGCGCAACGCATGCTCGGCAGCTGGGCGCCGACCCCATCGTTCCTGCGCGACCTGCTCGATCCAGAAGAATTGCCTGGCGATCGCGAGCAACCGTATCCGTTCTTTCTTGCATCTCCGCTCGAAGCGGAGCCGGCCACGCTCGGCGCGCTCGAGGACTGGCTGCTCGAGTGGAAGTGGGACGGCATCCGCCTGCAGCTGATCCGGCGCGGGCCGGAGATCGCGCTCTGGTCGCGCGGCGAGGAACGCCTCGACGGGCGCTTCCCCGAGATCGAGGACGCGGCGACGCTGCTGCCACGCGATTGCGTGATCGACGGCGAACTGATCGCCTGGCGCGCGGGTGACGAACAGCCGCTGCCGTTCGGCGCGCTGCAGACCCGCATCCAGCGGCGCCGGCCGGCTGCCAGGACGCTCGCGGATACGCCCGTTTGCGTGTTGGCTTACGACCTCCTCGAGCTCGACGGCCGTGACCTGCGCGAATTGCCGCTCGTCGAACGCCGCCGCATGCTCGAGGACCTGCTGTCGTCGACGAACGACCCGCGCATCGTGCCGTCGCCATTGGTGGATGCCGGCGACTGGCCCGGGGCGCTCGCCTTGCGCGACGCGGCACGCGAGCGTGGCGTCGAAGGCCTGATGCTGAAGCGCGGGTCGTCGAGCTATCAGGTTGGTCGTCGTCGCGGTGACTGGTGGAAGTGGAAGATCGACCCGCTCAACATCGACGCGGTGCTGATCTACGCGCAGTCGGGCCACGGCAGGCGCAGCACACTGTTTACCGATTACACGTTCGGGCTCTGGGATGGCGATTCCCTGGTGCCTGTCGCAAAGGCCTACTCGGGCCTCGACGACAAGGAGATCATGGTGCTCGACCGCTGGATCCGCGCGCACACGATCGAGCGCTTCGGCCCGGTGCGTTCGGTGGAACCGGTCCACGTGTTCGAGTTGGGCTTCGAAGCCGTGAACAAATCGACGCGACACAAATCGGGCATCGCGGTGCGGTTCCCGCGCATCCTGCGCTGGCGCCAGGACAAGTCGCCGCGCGATGCCGACCGGCTCGACGCGCTGAAGGCGCTGGCACGGTGAGCGGCTGGTTGTTGCGCGGCGTGCTGCCGCCAGAGGGTGACGATCCCTACGCGGCGTACCCGGAGCGACCTGATCCGGACGCGCCACGGCAGACCGTTGAATCGATCCGTCGCGATGCGCTGCGGCGAGCGGCTGCATTGCGTCGGCGCCAGGAGGCTGCAGCGCGCGCCGAACGCGCCCGCGCCATCGCCGAACGGGCGCCGCAGGTGGACGCGATCTGCGCGCTGGAAGGGCTTGTCGAAGACGTCGCAACCCGTGCGGTGGAACAGCCGGTCTGCACCGCCCGCACACCGGAGCATGCGCTCGACGCATGGTTCGCCCATCGCGGCTGGTCGCCCGCGCCCTTCCAGCGGGATGTCTGGTCGCGATACCTGCGCGGTGACAGCGGGCTGCTGCACACGCCGACGGGAAGCGGCAAGACGCTTGCGGCATTCGGTGGCCCGCTGATCGAAGCGGTCGCAGCACGCAGGGCGCGTGCCGCGGCTGCAGCCGAATCGTTGGGCCGAGCAACGACAGTCGCGAGCACCGCGCGCGATCTCAAGGTGCTCTGGATCACGCCGCTGCGCGCGCTCGCAACCGACACGGTGCGCGCACTACGCGAACCCGCCGAGGGGCTCGGCCTCGACTGGGTGATTGGCCTGCGCACGGGGGACGCGTCCGCGCGCGACAAGAAGCTGGCGCGCGAAGGCGGGCTCGATGCCCTGGTCACCACGCCCGAATCGCTTGCGTTGCTGCTTTCGTATCCCGACGCCGCATCGCGGCTCGGTGCGCTGCGATGCGTCGTGGTCGACGAATGGCACGAGTTATTGGGCACCAAGCGCGGCGTGTTGCTGCAGCTCTGCCTGGCGCGGCTGCGCACACTGGCGCCGCGCGTGCGCGTGTGGGGCCTGTCCGCGACGCTCGGCAACCTGGCGGAAGCGCGCGACGTCTTGCTGCCGAACTATCCGAACGCCGAGGTCGTCTCGGGCGCGACGCCGCGGCCGATGACGCTCGAGACGCTGTTGCCGGACGCGGGCGAACGCTTTCCGTGGGCCGGGCACCTCGGGCTGACGCAACTGTCGCGCGTCATCGACCGCGTCTTCCGTGCGCGCACCAGCCTGCTGTTCACCAACACGCGGGTCAACGCCGAGCTCTGGCACCAGGCGCTGCAGGCGGTGTGGCCGGAAGATTCGTCGACGCTGGCGCTGCACCACGGCTCGCTCGATCCCAGCATCCGTGCGGAGGTCGAAGCCGGCCTGCGCAACGGAACCCTGCGCTGCGTGGTCGCGACTTCGAGCCTGGACCTCGGCGTCGACTTTCCCGCGGTCGACCAGGTGTTCCAGCTCGGCAGCCCGAAGGGCACGGCGCGGCTGTTGCAGCGCGCGGGCCGTGCGAAGCATCGGCCGGGCGAGTCCGGCCATGTGATCTGCGTGCCGACGCACATGCTCGAACTGGTCGAGTTCGCTGCCGTGCGTGATGCGATCGACGCCGGGGAGGTCGAGGCGCGCCGCCCGCCGCGCTTGAGCCTGGACGTGCTGGCCCAGCACTGCGTCACGCTGGCGCTCGGTGGCGGCTTCGACGCGGCACAACTTCTCGAGGAAGTCCGTGGCACGCATGCCTTCGCGGGCCTTGCCGACGAAGCGTGGCAGTCGGTGCTCGACTTCATCGTGCAGGGCGGCAGCGCGCTCGAGCACTACCCTGATTTCCGTCGCGTGGTGCGCGACGGCGAAGGCCGATACTTGGTTGAAGATCGTCGCGTGGCGACGCGCCACCGGCTGTCGATCGGCACGATCACGAGCGAAGGCTCGGTCGCTGTAAAGCTCGTGCGCGGCGGCACCCTGGGCGCGGTGGAGGAGGGCTTCATCGCGCGGCTCAAGCCGGGCGATCGCTTCCTGTTCTCCGGCCGCATGCTCAAGCTCGTGCGCATGGAGGCGATGACCGCCTACGTGCAGCGCGCACCCGCCGGCGATGGCCAGGTACCCGCGTGGACGGGCATCAAGCAACCGCTGTCGATGGAGCTGGCCGCGCGGGTCGAACACTTGCTCGCGCGCCCGGTGGATGTTCCAGAGATGCGTGCCGTGGCAGGACTGCTCGCGCTGCAGTCGAAGCTGTCGTCGCTGCCGCGACGGGGACGCCTGCTGGTCGAAGCCGTGAAGACGCGCGAGGGGCCGCAGTTGTTCGTGTTTCCGTTCGCCGGGCGGCTTGCGAACGAGGGCCTCGCCGCACTCGTGTCGTTGCGTTGGGGTCGCGTCGAGCCGAATACATTCGGATACGCGGCCAACGATTACGGCTTCGTGCTCAAGCCGGCGCGCGACATCGAGATCGACGCCGATGCGCTGCATTCGCTGATGTCGCCGGAGCGCCTGTTCGAGGACCTGCGCGACAGCCTCAACCTGGGCGAACTCGCACGGCGCCAGTTCCGCGAGATCGCGCGGATCGCCGGCCTGCTGCCGCCCACGGTGCCCGGGCGGCCGCAGAAGAGCACGCGCCAGCTGCAGGCATCGAGCGGGCTGCTGTACGACGTGCTGCAGCGATACGACCCGCACCACATGCTGCTGGAGCTCGCCGAACGCGAGGTGTTCGCGGGTCAGCTGGAAGTGCAGCGGCTGCAGCGCGTGCTGGATCAATGCGCGCACCGCGAGGTAATGCTGCTGCGTCCGCGCGGGCTGACGCCGCTGTCGTTCCCGCTCTGGGCGGAAGGGCTTCGCGGCCAGCTCAGCACCGAGGACTGGAAGACCCGCGTGCAGCGCGCCGCCGGCCAGCTCGAGAAACGCCATGGCCGATGACGGCGAGGGCCGCTGGGTCGAATGCGAAATCGCGGGCGAGGCGGTGCTGCTGCTGGCGTCGCGCGCGCTGTACTGGATACGCGAGCGGCGGCTGTTCCTGTCCGACCTTCACCTGGGCAAGGCCGACGTCTTTCGTCGCGCGGGCGTGGCGCTTCCGCGCGGTGGCACCGCCGGCGACCTCGTCCGGATGTCCGAAGCAGTCGCGCTTAGCGGCGCCCGGGAGGTCTGGATCCTGGGTGACGTCGTGCACGGCGCGGTACACGACAGTGCGTGGCGGCACGACTGGGACGCGTGGCGCTGCATGCACCCCGGGGTCGCCGTCGCGGCGCTTGCGGGCAACCACGACAGGGCGCTCGCGGGTGCCGGACTCGGGGTCGAGCTGCTGGGCGAGGCGTTCGACACAGGGCCTTTCGCGCTGCGCCACGAGCCGGGCGTGGTGCCGGGATTGCATGTGCTGTCCGGGCACCTGCATCCCTGCCTGGCCGTCCCAGGGCTGGGCACGCGGCGCTGGCCGGTCTTCTGGCTGCGGCCGGAGACGACCGTCCTCCCCGCGTTCTCCCAGTTCACCGGCGGCTGCCACGTCGAAGCCGACCGGCGCGACGGGCTCGTCGTCTGTGCAGCCGGCACTGCTGCCTGGGTTCGCCGCCCGCGGCCGGGGACCTGCTGAACCGGCCCGAAGGCCAAGCCCGCACGCCGGTTGAGATGGCGGGGAAGGCGCCTATACTGCCTGCGTCAGCGATGCATGCTGTCCCCGGGGGTGCACTGGCTTCGACGGGGGTCGCGAAATCGCCTGGTGCATGCCGAGGGGGTAGCTTTCCTCGTTAATCCAGCTGCAAAACTCTAGTTGCCAACGACGACAACTACGCTCTCGCCGCTTAAGGCGTAAGCCCCGAAACAGCTTGTGTCCGTGCTCGCTGCGTAGGGTCATTATCACGGAATCGCCGGTGATGGCTGCCTGTCAGTCGCCGGTTAACCCAAAGCGGGCTGGTCCGCCGATGCGCTTCGCGCACCGTGCTGTTGGCGGATGAGATCTAACGGAGCGCTAAGCATGTAGTACCGGGGATGTAGTGCCTTCGGACGGCGGTTCGATTCCGCCCACCTCCACCAACACCCAGCCCAGCCGAAAGGCTGGGCTTTTCTTTGGGCCGGCTTCGCGCGAGCGACGGTATGCTGTCGCGATGGACCGCGCCGACTCCCCCAAGCCGTGGTTGGCACGCCTCGTCCCTCGCGGCAGCCACCTGCTCGCGTTCCTCGTGTTGATCGCCTCGCTCCTGCTGGTCGTGTCCACCTGGCGTTCGGCGCGCCATCGCGAGATGCGCGCGGCGGAGCAGGAATTCGCCTCCGACGGCGACGAGATCACCGAGCTCCTCCGCCAGCGTCTGGCGCAGTACGAGCTGATGACCCGAGGCGGCGTGTCGCTGTTTGCATCCGTGGCCCGGCCCACGCCGCGGCAGTGGCAGGCATACGCCGACGGCATCGGAGTTGCGGACCGGTATCCCGCGTTGCTCGGGCTGGGGTTCACCGGCTACGTGCCGAACGGCCGCCTATCGGAGATGCAGATCGAATGGCGTGACTCCGGCTACGGCATGTTGAACATTCGGCCGCGCGGCCTGCGGCCGGTCTACGGCCCAATTCTGTATCTGGAGCCGCGGCGTCCCGAGAATGTCGCCGCCATCGGCTTCGACATGTACAGCGAGCCCGTGCGTCGCTCGGCGATGGACGCCGCGCTGGGCTCCGGGCTCCCGCAGCTGACGGGGCCGGTGCAACTGGTACAGGACGGTCCGAAACTGCGTACCAGCGTCATCCTCTACCTGCCGATCTTCCGCGCGGGCGACCAGCCGGCAACGCCCGCCGCACGCAGCGAATCCATGCAGGGCTGGATCTTCGTGCCGCTACACGTGGATGACTTCGCCACCACGGTTCTGGGCGACCGCCTGGGCAAGGCGCACGTCCGCATCGTCGACGTCACCGACGGCACGGACCGCGTGCTGTTCGACGGCGGCATTCCGGCCGACGAGCCCGCGTTCACTCGCAGCGTCACCGCGGGCGTCTACGGGCGCCGATGGCGTTACGACCTTGCCTCGCTTCCGGTCGCACACGCGGTGCCGGGCCTGCACGCCTTGCAGGGAACGCTGGCGCTCGGGCTGATCGCGGCCCTGCTGCTTTACGGCGTCGCATTCGCGCTGGCGCGAACAGGCGTGCGCGCGCGACGTATCGCCGGGCAGCTCACCGAGGAATTCCGCCGCAGCGAGCTGCGCTTTCGCGCTGCCATGCAGTATTCGGCGATCGGCAAGGCGCTGGTCGACAGCCGCGACCGGATCGTCGACGTGAACCCTTCGTTCGCGAGGATCTTCGCGCGCCCGGAGGCGGAGCTGGAGGGCACGCCGTTCGAGTCGCTGTTCGAGCTTCGCGACGGCGAACCCCTGGCTCGCGCCGATGGCGACGGTGTGTGGCGCGCGATGCGACGCTTTACGCGGCAGGACGGAAGCGTTCGGCACGTGCACCTGACCTATTCGCCCGTGCCCGGCAACGTAGGCCAGGACGTCACGGCGCTGCTGCAGGTCGAGGACGTCACCGAGCGCCTGCTGGCGGAAGCGCGTGTGCACGCCCTGAACCGCACGCTGGAAGCGCGCGTGGCGATGCGCACCAACGAGTTGACGCGGGCGAACCAGGAACTCGAATCGTTCGCCTACAGCGTGTCACACGACCTGCGCGCACCGCTGCGCGCGATCGACGGTTTCAGCCGCATCCTCGCCGAGCGTTACGGCGATCGTCTGGACGACGCCGGTCGCGGCTATCTCGTGCGCGTACGCCGCGCCGCGGCACGCATGGGTGAGTTGATCGACTCCATGCTCCAGCTGGCGCGGCTGTCGCGCAGCGCGCTGAAGATCGAGCCGTTCGACCTGAGTCGCAGCGCGCAGGAGCAATTGGAAGAGCTGCAGGTGGCAGAACCCGACCGCCGGGTCGAGGTCTCGGTGACGCCCGGGCTGGTCGTCGAGGGAGACGCGACCCTGCTGCACAACCTGCTGCAGAACCTGCTCGGGAACGCCTGGAAGTTCACACGTGATCGCGACCCGGCGCGCATCGAATTCGGTCGCACGCACGCCGGTGAGTTCTACGTGCGCGACAACGGCGCCGGGTTTTCCCAGGAGTACGTGGACAAGCTCTTCCGTCCGTTCCAGCGGCTGCACACGGAGGAACATTTCGCGGGCCACGGCATCGGCCTGGCGACCGTGCGGCGCATCGTCGAGCGCCACGGCGGCACCATTCGCGCCGAAGGCGCGGTGGGCGAGGGCGCGACGTTCTACTTCACGCTGCCGAGCCCGGACGACGGCTAGGCGTTCTTGTTGTGCGCGCGCATAGTGCGCTGCTTCTCGCGAAGCCAGTCGCGCTCCTTGCTCGTGTCGCGCTTGTCGTGTTCCTTCTTGCCCTTGGCGAGCGCCACCTCAGCCTTGACCTTGTTGCCCTTCCAGTACAGCGCGGTGGGCACCACGGTGTAGCCGTCGCGCTGGATGCGGCCGATCAGGCCGTCGATCTCGTTGCGATGCATGAGCAACTTGCGCGTGCGGCGTTCCTCCGCGACCACGTGCGTGGACGCGGTCAGTAGCGGCGTGATCTGCGCGTTGAACAGGAACATCTCGCCGTTGCGGATCACCGCGTAGGCCTCGCCGATGTTCGCGCGCCCGGCGCGGATCGACTTCAACTCCCAGCCCTGCAGCTCGAGGCCGGCTTCGATGCGATCTTCCAGCTGGTATTCGTAGCGCGCGCGCTTGTTCAGCGCGATCGTGCCGGTCGCGGCCTTTGCCTTATCCTTGGCCGACTTTCCTTTCGATTGATTGCTCATCGGTCCATTGTCCCCGATCACGGGCCGGGCCGGCGAGAAGGAGTGCAGATGCCGACCATCCGACGCACGGCCCTCGTGGAACATTCCGCCGCGCGCATGTACGGTCTGGTCAACGATGTCGGCGCGTACCCGTCACGTTTCGACTGGTGCGACGGCGCCACTGTCCTCGAAGAGACTGATGGCACCATGCGCGCGCGGCTCGACTTGCGGCTCGGTGCGTTCCGCACCTGGTTTGTGACCGAAAACGCGCTGTGGCCGCCGCACCACATCGATCTCAGGCTGGTGGAAGGACCGTTCCGGCGGCTCCGCGGCCGATGGGAATTCCACGCCATCGACGAGTGCGCGTGCCGCGTTACGCTCAGCCTCGAGTTCGAAACAGCGGCCCGACTTCTTTCTGGCGCGTTCGCAATCGGCTTCCAGGGCTTGGCCGACCGCATGGTCGATGACTTCGTGCGCGCGGCCGACCGCGGCGACGGATGATCCGCGTCGAGGTGGTGCGGGCGTGGCCGCGCAGGCACGAGTCACGCTGGCTCGAGCTGCCTGACGGCTCAGCCGTCTCGGATGTGCTGGTGGCGCTGGACCACGCCGGGCCCGTCGCTGTCTTCGGAGAGCGCGTGCGCCCCGAGCGCCTGCTGGCGGACGGTGATCGCATCGAAGTGCTGCGTCCGCTCGTCGCCGACCCCAAGGACCTGCGACGGCGAAGGGCGGCGCGGGGCACGCCCTGACGAAGCTCAGCCGCCGCTGGGGCGGCGCTTCTTCTTTTCCTTGTCCTTCGCGAGGTTCGGACCGAACTGGCGGATCGAATTGCGCGCCAGCTGCTCGTCCTGCTCGGGGAAGTAATCGCCTTCCCAGCGCGCGAGCTTGTCGCCGTCGAAGAACAGCACGAAGTCCTTCTTTTCGGTGCCGGTCACCCGGCCGGTGCGCTGCGTCGAAACGTAATCCCAGCGTTCCTGGTGGTACGGGTCGGAAACCGACGGCGTGCCGAGCAGGAGGATCACCTGCTGCTTGTCCATCCCGGCCTGCAGCTGGTCGACCGCCGACTTCTCGAGGAGGTTTCCCTGATAGACGGGCTGGTGGTAGACGATGCCGCAACCTGCGGTGAGCAGGGCGACGACGAGGACGGGAAGCAGCTTTCGCATGGGCTCGCAGGCTCTATACGACGAGGGTCGTTTGACCGCCGGATGATACACTGCCGCCCGCCTGCCGCGCCTTGCGTGGATACGCGCGTCAGCTGCGGTTGAGCGGCGCCCCGGCGGCCGCGTGCATGCGTGACAACGCCGCAGCATCGACGCTCTGGAGCTTCCATGGAATCGCAAGACCTGCGCAACGCCGGGCTCAAGGTGACCCATCCGCGGTTGCGGATCCTCGACGTGCTCGAGCGGACGCAGACCCGGCACATGACCGCCGAGGACATCTACCGCCGACTGCTGGAAAACGGGGAGGACATCGGCCTGGCCACCGTCTACCGCGTGCTCACGCAGTTCGAGGCCGCGGGCCTGGTCCTCAAACACCATTTCGAGTCCGGCCAGTCGGTGTACGAACTCGACCGCGGCGAACACCACGACCACATGGTCGACGTCGACACCGGCAAGATCGTCGAGTTCGAGAGCGCGGAAATCGAAGCCCTGCAGCAGCGGATCGCGGCGGAGCACGGCTACGAAATCGAAGCGCACTCGCTCGTGCTGTACGTCCGGCGAAAGCGCGCCGGCTGATCGCGCCGGCGCGCGTTCACTGCGGTTCCCTGGGTCACGCCACGTCCCGCAACAACCGCTTCGCCGCGGCGCGCGCCTCGTTCGTCAGCTCGACGCCGCCCAGCATGCGCGCCAGTTCTTCCTCGCGGTCCCCGCTCGACAGTTGGCGCACTTCGCTCTGCGTAACGCCTTCGCTCTTGGACTTCATGACGCGGTAATGCGAGTGGCCCTGCGCGGCCACCTGCGGAAGGTGGGTGACGCACAGCACCTGGCGATGGTCACCGAGCGCACGCAGCTTCTGGCCGACGATGTGCGCGACCGCGCCACCGATACCGGTGTCCACCTCGTCGAAGATCATCGTCGGCACCGCATCGAGCCCGAGCGAGGCGACCTCGATCGCCAGCGAGATGCGCGCCAGTTCGCCGCCGGACGCGACCTTGCGCAGCGGGCGGGTCGGCTGGCCGGGATTGGCACTCACCATGAATTCGACGCGCTCGCCGCCGAGCGGGTCCGGTCGATCCGCAGGCGCGGGCTCGAAAGCGATCTCGAAGGTGCCACCGCCCATGCCGAGCTCGCCCATCAGCTGCGTCGTGGATTCGGCCAATTCGGCGCCGGCGCGTCGCCGCGCATCGCCGAGCACCGACGCG
>NZ_VTRV01000036.1 GCF_008274655.1 Cognatilysobacter lacus
GTGTCCACTGCCAGCCGCGCACTGCCCGATTCACTCCGGCCAGCCCCACGTGCGCGGACCGGGCGACCGTCGACGATCGCCACGCGCGGCGCCTGCACAGCGTTTTTGGTGGCGCCGGGCTTGCTGGCGGTCTTCAAATGCTGCGTCGACGCACCCGGCGGCCGCTCGGGCGCGCCGGCATCACCGCGTGCTCCCTCCGCGCGCTCGGACGACCATCCCAACTCCTGCGCCATCAACTTCAGCTGGCGATGCAGCTCGCGCCATTCGCGCATGCGCAGGAAGCCGAGGAAGTTCTTCTCGCACCAGGCGCGCAGCTTGGACTGCGTCAGGTCCGCATGCGCGTCCTCGTACGCCGACCACAGCTTCAGGATTCCGACGAACTCCGAACGCAGGTCTGCGAACTGCGCATGCGCCGCGTCCGCGGCGCCGCGCTGGTCCGACGGCCGCTCGCGCGGGTCCTGGATGCCGAGGAATGCAGTGATCACCAGCATTTCGCGCAGCACGTCGTGCGCGTTCGCGGCCACCAGCATGCGCGCGAGCTTCACATCCACCGGCAGGCGCGCCATCAGGCGCCCTATAACGGTGAGCTTGCGTTCCTCATCGACCGCGCCGAGCTCCGCAAGCTGCTGCCAGCCGTCGGTCACGGCGCGCGGATCCGGCGGTTCCAGGAACGGAAAATCCTCGATTCGCCCGAGTCCCAGCGCGAGCATGCGCAGGATCACGCCCGCAAGCGCGGCGCGGCGAATTTCCGGGTCGGTATACGGCGCGCGTGACTGGAAGTCCGGCTCCGAGTAGAGGCGGTAGCAGGTGCCCTCCGACACGCGCCCGCAGCGACCCATGCGCTGGTTAGCACTCGCCTGGCTGATCGGCTCGATGTGCAATCGGTCGAGCTTGGCGCGAGGGCTGTAGCGCTTGATTCGCGCGAGGCCGGGATCGACGACGTAGCGGATGCGGGGCACCGTCAGCGACGTCTCGGCGACGTTGGTGGCCAGCACGATGCGTCGCTGCGGCCCGGGGTTGAACACGCGATCCTGGTCCCGCGTGGACAGCCGCGCGTACAAGGGCAGCACTTCCGTATGCCGGTACTTGCGCCGCTCCAGCGCCTGGTGCGCGTCGCGGATCTCGCGTTCGCCGGACAGGAATACGAGCACGTCGCCGCGCGCGTCTTCCGACGTGATCTCGTCGCAGGCCGCCACGATGGCTTCGTTCACGGTTCGCGCGCCGTCGTTCGCGGCTTCGTCCGCGAGCAGCGCGCGCCGCGCGCCCGGCACCTGCTCCGGCCCGCCGTCCAGCGGCCGATAGCGCACCGACACCGGATACCCGCGCCCCTCGACGCTCACCACCGGCGCGTTCTCGAAGTGCGCGGCGAAACGCGCGGTATCGATGGTCGCGGAGGTGATGATCACCTTCAGGTCGTGGCGTCGCTGCAGCAGCTGCTTGAGATAGCCGAGCAGGAAATCGATGTTGAGGCTGCGTTCGTGGGCCTCGTCGATCAGAAGCGTGTCGTACTTGGACAGCCACCGGTCCGACTGGATCTCGGCGAGCAGGATGCCGTCGGTCATGAACTTGATGACGGTGTCCTCGCCGACGTTGTCGGTGAAGCGCACCTGGTAACCGACCGCCCCGCCCATCGGCACGTGCAGCTCGTCGGCGACGCGTCGCGCGACGGCTCGTGCCGCGATGCGCCGCGGCTGCGTGCAACCGATCAGCCCGGCGGCGCCGCGGCCGGCGGCCAGGCACAGCTTCGGAATCTGCGTGGTCTTGCCCGAGCCGGTTTCGCCGGCGATCACCACGACCGGGTGTTCACGGATCAGGTCGACAATGCGCTGGGCTTCGGCGGCGATCGGCAACTCGTCCGGTACCGCGCCCGACGGCAGCTTCCGCGCACGCGCATCGCGCAGCGCGATCGACGTCGTCAGCGCCTTTTCGAACGCATCGCGCCTGCCGGCGTCCGCGGGCGCCTGGCTCCAGCGCGACCACAGGCCATGCAGGCGGCCGCGGTCACGCGTCATCGCCTCATCGAGGCGGGCTCGCGCGGCCTGGAGCAGCCGGGGTTCGATAGAGGGCGTGGATGGGTCCAAGACGAAGATTCGATTTCACAACCAATGACGGGCGACCTATTGTCGCCCGTGACACGGCAAGACCCAGGAGACGAGACATGCAGAATGCAAACGACCCGCGCCGGACCACCGGCAATGGCAATGCTGCGATCGCCGGCAGCATGCCCGCGGTGAATATCGGGATCGAGGAAGCCGATCGCAAGGCGATCGCGGACGCCATGTCGCGCTTCCTCGCCGACAGCTTCACCCTGTACCTCAAGACCCACAACTTCCACTGGAACATCACCGGGCCGATGTTCAACACGCTGCACGTGATGTTCGAGGCGCAGTACACCGAACAGTGGGCCGCGCTGGACGATATCGCCGAGCGCATCCGCGCACTGGGCTTCAACGCGCCGGGTTCGTATTCGGAGTTCATCCGGCTTTCGTCGCTTCCCGAAGAGCCGGGCCTGACCGAAACCGCCGACTGGCGCGAGATGGTGCGCCAGCTCACGGTGGGCAACGAAGCGGTCTGCCGCAGCGCGCGCCAGGTGGTGGCGATCGCCGATCCCGCGGGCGACGACCCGAGTGTGGGGCTGCTGGGCGAGCGCCTGCAGACCCACGAGAAGTACGCCTGGATGCTGCGCTCGCTGCTGCAGTAAGCAGCATGCGGTGTGGCCCGGAAGGCCGGCCCGGCGCCGGCCTTCTTCATTTTGGGCCCCCGCCGCGAAAGGCCTGCCAGCCCGGGAGCCGACGGCCCGTGGCGGTCCACGGGACCGCGCGATGCGACGATGGGACGACCGATGCCGGCGTTTCAGCAGCCATGCGACCGGAACACCGGATAATTCCTACGGTCGACCGCGCCGCGTTCGGCTGGAGCGCGCCCGGCCGCCGCCCCATCCTCATGCCACGACCGGCCACCTGCCCCCGATGACGGACACCGCCCTAGACCTGCTCCACCGCATCTTCGGCCACACCGCGTTCCGGGGCGAGCAGGCGCTCATCGTCGACCACGTGACCGGCGGCGGCGACGCGCTGGTGCTGATGCCAACCGGCGGCGGCAAATCGCTGTGCTACCAGATCCCGGCGCTGCTGCGCGAGGGCACCGCGATCGTGGTCTCCCCGCTGATCGCGCTGATGCAGAACCAGGTGGAGGCGCTGCTGCAGGTGGGCGTGCGCGCCGCGTTCCTGAATTCCACGCTGGACGCCGCGGCGGCCGCGAAAGTGGAACGCGAGCTGATTGCCGGGGAGATCGACCTGCTCTACGTCGCGCCCGAGCGCCTGCTCACCGGCCGCTTCCTCTCACTGCTGGATCGCGCCAGTCTCGGCCTGTTCGCGATCGACGAGGCGCATTGCGTCTCGCAATGGGGTCACGACTTCCGTCCGGAATACCGACAGCTCACCGTGTTGCACGAGCGCTGGCCACACGTGCGACGCATCGCGCTCACCGCAACCGCCGATGCACCTACGCGTCGCGAGATCGTCGAACGGCTCGCACTCGAGGATGCCCGGCAGTTCGTCAGCTCGTTCGACCGGCCCAACATCCGTTACACCGTGGTGCCCAAGGACGGCGCCGGCACCCGGCAACTGCTCGACGTTCTGATCCGCCATCCCGGCCAGAGCGGCATCGTCTACGCGATGTCGCGCAAGCGCGTCGAGTCGGTGGCCGAGCAGCTGTGCAAGGCGGGACTGAAGGCGCTGCCGTACCACGCCGGCATGGATGCCGCCGTGCGAGCCGCCAACCAGCGACGCTTCCTGCAGGAGGACGGCATCGTCATGGTCGCGACGATCGCCTTCGGCATGGGCATCGACAAACCCGACGTGCGCTTCGTCGCGCATATCGACCTGCCGAAATCGATCGAGGGGTATTACCAGGAGACGGGACGCGCGGGCCGCGACGGTGATGCGTCCGAAGCCTGGCTCAGCTACGGGCTCGGCGACGTGGTGAGCCTGCGTCAGATGATCGAACAGGGCGAAGCCAGCAGCGAGCGCAAGCAGCTCGAGCTGCGCAAGCTCGATGCACTGCTCGGCTATTGCGAGGCGACCGGTTGCCGCCGCCAGGCGCTGCTGCGCTGGTTCGGCGAAGACCACGACGGCGCCTGCGGCAACTGCGACAACTGCCTGTCACCGCCGCAGACCTGGGACGGCACCGACGCGGCACGCAAGGCGCTGTCGGCGATCTATCGCACCGGGCAACGCTTCGGCGTCGGCCAGCTGGTCGACGTCCTTCGCGGCGCCAGGACCGACAAAGTCCAGCAGTTCGGGCATTCGGAGCTCGCCGTTTTCGGCGTCGGCGCCGACCTCGAGGACCGTGAATGGCGCAGCGTGTTCCGGCAGCTCGTCGCCGGCGGCTACATCGACGTCGATGTCGAACATTTCGGCGCGCTTCGGCTGACCGAGGCCGCACGTCCCGTGCTGCGCGGCGAAACCGCGCTGCGGTTCCGCACCGAGGCCAAGGCTACCGTGCGCCCGCGACGCGACCGGCGCGCCAGCGAAGCCGAAGCCTACGATCTCGATCCTGCGTCACTCGTGCGCTTCCAGTCATTGCGTGACTGGCGCGCCAAGACCGCGCGCGAACAGAACGTGCCGGCATACGTGATCTTCCACGACGCGACGTTGCGTGCGATCGCGGAGTCGGACCCGGCCGATCTGGACGACCTCGGCCGCATTCCCGGCATCGGCAGCGTCAAGCTCGATCGCTACGGCGAGGCGGTGCTGCAGCAGTTGTTCGACGCGGCGTGAGTGCGCGCGTCAGGGTGCGTCCTACCCCGGGAGATCGCACTCAGGCGTGCGATGCACTCACGGTTGCGCAGCTGCGCAACAGCGCCTCGTCCGCGCCCGCGGCGACTGCGAAGCCGTGCAGCCCGATGTCCAGCACCAGCGCATCGCCGAGCACGCGCAGTTCCAGGCTCACGGTGCGCACGTAGCGAAGCCCCGCAGGCGTCGTCGTCGGCAGCCCGCACGCGAAGCGCGTGGGCACCACGACGAGCGCACCATCAGGGCGTCGATACAGATCCAGCTTCACGAAATCCCCTCGGCGATGCCGGTGCACGCCGCAAGCGTGCGCGACAGCCTATAGCGAGTGCGCGCCGGCGGCCTGAACGATTTCCGCGGGCGGACGGGTGGCGCACATGTTCGGACCAACGGTTCACGGGTGTGACGCACGCACGTGGTTCGCACCGCCTCGACGGGCAAGGATCGCGACCACGCGACAGACGACGCGGCGCGGGTATGGAGGCGGGTGCCGTCGCCGAACCAGCCGGCGCGGGTCGCGACCGCTTCGCGACGTGGCCATCGACTATCGTGTCGGTGCAGATATTGAACGCCACGCGTGCGGCGTGATCGCTCGCAGGATGGCCCACCCGCGCCCGATCGTCTGCGACGACAGCTACAGCGCCCCTCCCCCTCTGCAACCAATGGACTGCCAATGAATCGTGTCGACAACCCGCTCGCCAAGGTTCCGGAAATCACGCTGGCGTTCTGGGTCATCAAGATCCTGGCGACCACGCTGGGCGAGATCGGCGGCGATGCCGTGACGATGTCCTGGCTTGGTGAAACCACGCCAAACGCCAGCGCGACGGCCTGGCACCCCGGCTATCTGATCGGCACTGGCATCTTCGCGGTGATTTTCGCCGCCGCCGTGGCATTGCAGATCCGCGCGCGTCGTTTCAGCCCCTGGATGTACTGGACGACGATCGTTGCGAGCACCACGGTGGGCACCACGCTCGCCGACTTCGCCGACCGCTCGCTAGGCATCGGCTACACGGGGGGTTCGACGCTGTTGCTGGGGCTTCTGCTCGCGTCGCTGTTCACGTGGTGGCGCACGACCGGCACGATTGCCGTCGACAGCGTCAGCGATGCGCGATCGGAGCTTTTCTACTGGCTCACCATCACTTTCTCGCAAACGCTCGGCACCGCGCTGGGCGACTGGGTGGCCGATACGCAGGGCCAGGGCTACGTCGGTGGCATCGAGATCTTCGGCGGGCTCCTGGTGCTCGTCGCGATCCTGCACTTCACCACGCGGATCTCGCGCACCGCGCTGTTCTGGGCGGCGTTCGTGCTGACGCGGCCGCTCGGGGCGGTGGTCGGTGATTTTCTCGACAAGCCGCTGGCCAAGGGCGGCCTGGAGCTAAGCCGTTACACGGGGTCGCTCGTGCTGCTCGCGGCTATCGCGCTATGCGTCGCGCTGTTTCCGCAACGGCCGGCCACGCGGGCGCATTGATGCGGCTGATCGGGCTGATCGGGCTGATCGGGCTGATGCGTGACCGTCTCAGTCTCAGCCGTCCAGCCGGGATTTTGCGGCTGGGCGCCTGAGACCGGGCAGGTCAGGTCAGGTCAGATGTCCAAGCAACGGGGCGCGCGCGGCGATGACGCGTTCGGCGCCGCCGCCTGCATACGCCATCCAAGGCGCCTTGTCCCGACGCGCGGCGCGCAAGCCCCGCCCCGGCGTCAGGACATCGACTCGAGGCGCTGGACCGCTTCGCGCTTGCCGAGGCCACGGAGCGCAGCAAGGGTTTCCCGCTGTCCCGCACGCGGCACCGCCTTGCCCGTCTCCCAGTTGTAGACGGACTGGCCGCTTGCACCCACAAGCCGCCCGAAGTCAGCGGCCGACAGGCCGAGCCGAGCGCGAAGAGACTTCAGGCCCTTGGCAACGAAGCGCGTGTTCGCCTTCGGCGCCTCATCGGTGGCGACGGCACGCTTCGCACCCTTGGACGCCGACTTCAGCTCGCGCTGCAGCGCGGCGACCTGTCGCTTCAGCTCGGCCACGTCGCGGCGGTAGCCGGCATTGGCCTTGCGCAGCGGGTCGACCGCGCCCTTGATCTCCTTTCGGGCCAGACGCGTGATCTCGCTTTTCAGGACAGAACTCAGGTTAGGCATCGATACGACCAGCGTTGGAGGAACGACCAGTCTATAAGAACGGCCCAACTTTGCCCGCAAACGTCGATTTCGTCGAAACCAGGACATTCCAGAAAGGCGCGAAAAGCGAACTCAGCCGGTGTTCGAAGTAAGCGCGGCGGCGCGTGCCGGAGACGCCTGCGAGCGACATTCGGCGCGCCTGGACCGAGCCGCCATGCATCGCCACCACCTTTCGGCTCAGGTCGCCCGGGCCGCCAGGATGTGCTCCAGCGACTGCGGGTGGGCGAAGAAATAGCCCTGCCCGAACACGCATCCCAGTGCCATGAGCGCGGTGCGTTGCTCCTGCGTCTCGATGCCTTCGGCCACGACTTCCATGCGCTGCGAGTCCGACAGCGCGAGTATCGCGCGGACCACCGCCGTGCTGCTGCGATCCTCGTCCATGCGCAGGTCGCCGACGAACGAGCGGTCGATCTTCAACGTGTGCATGTTGAAGCGATGCAGGTAGCTGAGCGATGAGTAGCCGGTACCGAAGTCGTCCAGCGCGACGAAGATTCCCTGCTCGTGCAGTCGACGGAACACGGCGCCGGTCTGCTCGGGATTGTCGAGCAGCGCGCCTTCGGTGATCTCGATGCGCACCTGCCCCGGCCGCACGCCGTGCTTGTTCACCAGCGCGAGGAATCGCGTATCCAGGTCCGGCGAACGGAAGTGCCGCGCGGAGAAGTTGAGGTTCACGTATTGATCGCCCTGCAGCAGCTCTGACGCCACGCGCAGTGCGTGGTCGAACAGCTGCCAGTCGAGCAGCTCCATCAACCCGTTGGCCTCGGCGACGGCCAGGAATGCCGCCGGCGGCAGGATGCCCTTCTCCGGGTGCCGCCAGCGCATCAGCGCTTCGTATCCGACCACGCTCGCGTCGTCGAGCCGGACGATCGGCTGGAAGTACGGGAAGAACTCGTTGCGCGTCGCCGCGTGGCGCAGCTGGCTCTCCGTTTCGAGCAGCGCCAGAGCCTGGTCATGAAGCTTCTCGTCGAACACCTCGAAGCGGTGGCGGCCGCTCGATTTCGCGCGATACATCGCGATGTCGGCGTCGCGCAGCACGTCCTCGGGCGACGCGTAGTTGGACGAACTGAGTGCGATCCCGACGCTGGCGCCGGTGAACAGGTCCTTGCCGTCGACTGCGATCGGCTCGCCGAGCGCTTCGATCACCCGCTGCGCCATGCGCATCGCATCGTCGGCCGCATGCACCTCCATCAGGATCGCGAACTCGTCCCCACCCAGGCGCGCGACGACGTCGGTGCCGGTTCGCACGCAGCGCGTGAACCGCGCGGCCACTTCCTTCAGCAACAGGTCGCCGACGAGGTGCCCAACGCTGTCATTGATGACCTTGAAGCGGTCGAGGTCGATGAACAGCACTGCGAACTGATGCGTACTTTCGCGGCGCGTATGCGCGATCGCACGCATCAGCTGGTCGCGGAGGTAGGCACGGTTGGGCAGGCCCGTCAGCGAGTCGTGCAGCACTTCATGCTTCAGGCGCTGCTCGATCTGCTCGCGCACGAGGATCTGTTCCGATAGCTCGGACGTACGCTCGGCCACGCGGCGTTCCAGGCCCGCGTACGCATTCTTCAGTTCGGCCGCGGCCCGCTGCCGCCCCAGGCCGTTGGCGATCTGGTAGCTGATGAAGGTCAGCACTTCGCGGTCCCGGTCGCTGAAGCCGACGCCGGCCGTGTAGCTCTGCACCGCGAGTACGCCCGTGACGCGATCGCCCAGCACCAGCGGCACGCCGAGCCAGACATGCGAGTCGGGACCGTATGTGACGATCTCGCCCGACGCCTCGAGCGCCTTGAGCTCCTCCAGGCCCGCCGGGTCGGTCTTGTCGAACAGGCAGGCGCGGCCCTGGCGGATCACGAATTCGGAGTAGCCACGTCCGAGGCGGCGGCTCTCGGCGCGGTGGCCGCGGGCGTCGACGTAATATGGGAAATGCAGGTGCTCGCCGTCGTCGGAAAGCAACGCGATATAGAAGTTGCGCGCGTCGAGCAGGCCGCCAATGATGCCGTGCACGGTGGCGTAGAACTCGTCGAGGTTGGTCGCGGTGTGCGACAGCTCGGCGATACGGTAGAGCGTCTCCTGGATGCGCACGGATCGGCGCCGTTCCTGCACTTCGAGCGTGAGCTCCTGCGTCCGCTCCTCGACGCGTCTTTCGAGCTCTTCCTGCGCCATCTTGCGGTCGAGCGCGGTCAGGATATGGCTGCCGACGTAGGACAGCAGCGCCTGGTCCGACTGCGTATAGCGCGGCCGCTCGATATAGCTCTGCACCACCAGCACGCCGCGCACGCGGTCGCCGAACAGGACCGGGACGCCGAGCCAGTCGAAGCAGCCCACGCCGATCGAGCGCTTCGGCCCGGTGATCTGCGCGTAGATGTCCTCGACTGCTCCCATCAGCGGCTTCTTGTCGCGGATGAGGTACCACGTGAGCCCGTGCTCCAGCACGGACATCGGGATGAACTCGTTCGCGTCGCGGATGACCGGATCGATCGTGTCGACCAGGTAGATGAAGCGCAGCGCGTCGGACTGGTCGTCGTACAGTGCGATGTAGAAGTTGTCGGCGTACATGAAACGGCCGACGATCGCATGCAGCTCGCGCAGCATGGCGTTGATGTCCATGCCCGAGCTCGCCATGTCGGCGATCGCGAACAACGCGGCCTGCAACTGTTCGGAGTGCGCGAGCTGGTGCAGCGAATCGGTGAGGCGTGTCTTCTCGAACTTGGTCTCCGCGATCGGGCCCAGCACGTCGGACAGCGATTCCACGCGCTCGCGCGACTCGGGGTGGTAGTCGGCGATGAAGCCGATGCCGAAGCGCCCTTCATCGATATGGATGGGGCACGCGATGCGGCCCTGCGCGGGATCGACCTCGGTGGCCGACCGGTCGCGCGAACGCGCCGCGATCTCGTCGTCGCCACGGCGCACGCGCGACCAGTCCTGCACCTGGTACGGACCTTCGTCGATGCGCCAGCCGACGACGACGTTGGTGAGGCCCTCGGCCTCGAGGTATTCAGCGATTCGGCAACCGAACGTGTGCAGGTCCGGCGCGTGCAGCAGGTGGCGCAGGAAGCGGCCGAACTCGCGGTGCTCGGCACCGTCGGCGTTCGCGGGTAGTCGGACGATCGATCCCATGCTTGCCCCTGCGGCCGTATATCCCGATACAGGCCTACTTCTTGTTATCGGCATCGTGCGGGCAATGTGTAGAGACCGCGAAATTGTGACTGCCGTCAAGGCGCGCTCGGACCCCGGGGGCCGCCGATGGCGGCCCTGCGACCCCTTCGCATGGCCGGGCGGCGGCGCCGCCACTCAGGGGAGAAATCACGCCACCGCCCGCGCCAGTGGCAATAATCCCGTCGATCCGGCCCCGTCGCCGACGGGCTCGCCCATGTCCACCGATGCAAATCTTCGTTTCCTCGATGCGCCGGGAGAAGTCCCGGCCCTGATGCGCGACCACGACTGGTCACAGTCCCCGCTCGGGCCGCCCGAGACTTGGCCGCAATCGCTGCGCAGCGTCGTCAGCCTGATGCTGCGCTCGAAGTTCCCGATGTTCGTCGCATGGGGGCCGTCGCTCGGGTTTCTCTACAACGATCCGTACGCCGAGATCCTGGGCAGCAAGCACCCGTCCGGGCTGGGCCGTCCGTTCCGCGATGTCTGGCTGGAAATCTGGGACGACATCGACCCGCTGGTCGATCGCGCGCTGCACGGCGTGGCGAGCTACATCGAAGACCTGCCGCTGACGGTACGCCGCAGCGGCTTCGACGAGTCCGCGTGGTTCACGTTCTCCTATTCGCCGGTCATCGACGAGCGCGGCGACATCGCCGGCATGTATTGCACGGTCATCGAGACCACCGCGAAGGTGGCCGCCGCGCAGGGCCGCATCGCGCAGATGCAGCGGCTGACCGCGATGTTCGAGCAGGCGCCGGGTTTCGTGGCGGTCGTGCGCGGCCCCGAACATGTGTACGAGATCGCGAATCCCGCGTATCTCGAACTGGTCGGCCGTCAGGGAATCGTGGGGATGTCCGTGCGCGAGGCACTGCCCGAGCTCGACCAGGCGCTCATCGCCCAGCTCGACCGGGTGCGCGAAACCGGCGAGCCCTACATCGGGCGCCGCCTCCCCGTCGCGCTGCCGCGCGGGTCCAACGGCGAACTGGAAGAGCGCATCGTCGACTTCGTGTTCCAGCCGATCGTGGACGACGGCCGGGTGGACACGATCTTCGTCCAGGGCACCGACATGACCGAGCAGGCGGCCGCCGAGCGCGCCGCCCAGACCGAGCGCCGGCGCCTCGATGCCGTGATCGACTCGTTGCCGTCGGGCGTTGCGATCGCCGAGCCCGGTGGCGTCATTACCCGCGTCAATGCCGCCAACCGCGAAATCTGGGGCATGGATCCGACCTCTGCCGGGCTGGAGCGTTATGCCGACTTCCAGGGTTGGTGGGCCGACGATTCCGCGCGCCACGGTCAGCAACTCGGCGGCGACGACTGGGCGCTGGCGCGCGCGATACGCGGCGATACGGTGCGCGGCGACATCGTGGAAATCCAGCCGTTCGACGGAAGCGCGCGGCGCACACTGTTGCTGCAGGCGACGCCGGTGCGGCTCGACAACGGCGAGCTGGCGGGCGCCGTGGTGGCGCAGACCGACATCAGCGAGCGCGTGCGTGCGGAAGTCGAACTTCGCGCGAGCGAGGCTCGCTTCCGCACCATCGCCAACGCGATGCCGCAGATGCTCTGGTCGACGCGTCCCGACGGCCACGCCGACTACTACAACCGCCAGTGGTACGAGTTCACCGGCATGCCCGAGGGCGCCCATGAAGGCACCGGCTGGACGGTGGTACTGCATCCCGACGACCAGGACGAAACGTGGTCGCGCTGGCGCCACAGCCTGGCCAGTGGCGAGGACTACGAAACCCAGTACCGGCTTCGCCACCATTCGGGCCAGTACCGCTGGGTGCTCGGACGCGCGGTCCCGGTACGCGACGATCGCGGCGACATCGTGCGCTGGCTCGGCACCTGCACCGACATCCACGAACAACGGCTCGCGCGGGAAGCGCTGGAACGAAGCGAGCGTGCGCTGCGCGAGACCGATCGCCGCAAGGACGAGTTCCTCGCCATGCTCGCGCATGAGCTACGCAACCCTCTGGCGCCGATCAGCACCGCTTCGCAGTTGCTGATGATGTCGTCGGATCCTTCGCGCGTGCGCGCAGCCGGCGAGGTGATCGGGCGCCAGGTACGCCACATGACCGAACTCGTCGACGACCTCCTGGATGTCTCGCGGGTGACGCGCGGCCTCGTGCAACTCGATCTGGAAACTCTCGACCTCAAGACCGTCGTGGCCAGCGCGATCGAACAGGCGCGCTCGCTGATCGACATGCGCCGGCATGCGCTGAGAACGCGACTGCCGTCCGGGCCGCTGTGGATGCGCGGCGATCGCACGCGGTTGACGCAGATCGTATCCAATCTCCTGAACAACGCGGCCAAGTACACGCCCGAGGGCGGCGAGCTGGCGCTGGATGCCGGACACGCCGATGGCGCAGTGCACCTGAGCGTGTGGGACAACGGCCAAGGCATCGACGCCGCGTTGTTGCCGCAGATCTTCGACCTGTTCACGCAGGCCGAGCGCTCGCCGGACCGCGCGCAGGGCGGGCTCGGCATCGGCTTGGCCCTGGTGCGCAGCCTGGTCGCGCTGCACGGCGGCACGGTGACCGCGCAAAGCGCGGGCAGGGGCTGCGGCGCCACGTTCACGCTGGCGATTCCGGAGGTGGCGCCCCCGGACGCGCACCCCGCGGGCGTGGACAGCCAGCCCATCAAGGCGGGCAGCGCACTGAAGGTGCTGGTGGTCGACGACAACGTGGACGCTGCCGATACCCTGCGGAGCCTGCTCGAGGCGTACGGGCACAGCGTGCGTGTGTTCCATCGCGCGAAAGACGCGCTCGAATCGATGCTGTCCGAGCCCGCGGACGTCGCGTTCCTCGACATCGGCCTGCCCGACATGACAGGCCTGCAACTGGCACGCAAGGTCCGCGAATCACTCGGCGATCGCAGCGGCGTGCTGGCCGCACTCTCGGGTTACGGGCAGCCCCAGGACTACGCCGATTCGCGGGAGGCCGGGCTCGCGTTCCACCTGGTCAAGCCGATCGACGTACCCAAGCTGCTCGAAGTGCTCGAGGTCGGGCGGGTTGCGGCGAACGCCGCAGCGGCGGTGGCGCTCGCGCCAAGCTGACGCGCCAAGTGCGCACGGACGCGGTATCGATCAACGGATCGGTCGAGACGATGTCGCGCCACGTTTCGAGGATCGCGGATCGCCGCTCATGGTTGTAGGACGCGTACGCCGAAAGCGCGTCGCCGATCTGATCCGATCCGTCCAGCCGCACCTCGCGTTCGCCGGCCGCAGGCCGCAGATCAGGAGACCGCGCACCGGTGCCGACAGCCCCCGGCGGCCTCCAAATGCCTGTGAAGCGACTCGGTCGCGTCGGCGCAGGAGACTTCACCGCCGGTGGCATTCGCGAATAGCGACCAGCACCTGAACCGGTTGGGTTCCCGCCCCGAACGCGTCAGCCAATTGATCCATGTCAAGTGGCGACGCAACGCCGCGCGTAGCCTTTGCATCAACGACAGACACCAACGCGCAACGCGAAGCGAGGCCCACCATGAATACGCTGATCACGCCCGTCGTCCACACTCCCGCGGGCGTCGACATCGACGTGCACCATCGCACGCAGGACATGTCCGACCGCGTGGCGCTGGGCATCACGCGCGGCCTGCGCTTCCTCGCCGACACGTTCTTCGCCAAGCGCTACGGCAACCGCGCGATCGTTCTGGAGACGGTGGCCGCCGTGCCCGGGCTGGTGGGCGCTGCGCTGGTCCACCTTCGTTGCCTGCGCTGGATGCGCGACGACCGCGGCTGGATCCGCACGCTCATGGAGGAAGCCGAGAACGAGCGCATGCACCTGATGACGTTCATCGAGATCGCCCGCCCTAACCGCCTGGAGCGCCTGCTGGTGCTGGTCGCGCAGGCCGGCTTCTTCACCTTCTTCCTCCTGCTCTACCTGCTGTCCGCGCGCACGGCGCACCGCCTTGTGGGCTACTTCGAGGAGCAGGCGGTCATCAGCTACAGCCAATACCTGCAGGAGATCGACGCCGGCCGCGTCGAGAACGTGAAGGCGCCGAAGATAGCGATCGATTACTGGCAGCTGCCAGCGGGCGCGCGCCTTCGCGAGGTCGTGCTTGCCGTGCGCGCCGACGAAGCAGGCCATCGCGACGTCAATCATGGCTTCGCCAACGAACTGCGGCCCACGGCCGCGGCCGAAGGGCGCGCCACCTCGGGCTGACATCCGCACGAGCAGAACGACGCAGACGGCGGAGGGCGACCTCCGCCGTTTTCCGTTCGGGCGCACACGGGATGGCCGGCTTGATCCAGATCAAGTCGCGCGTGACGGCCATGTCGACAATTGCCGCCTGCTCAAGATAATTCCCGCGAAGGCCCGTCCATGACTGTCCTCGATGCACCGCCTGCCGCACCGGTCGCGACGACCGCCAGCCCCCCGCGCCCGACGGCCGCCTACAACGATCGAATCGTCGTGCAGTTCTCGCTCGCGACCGTGCTCTGGGGCATCGTCGGCATGTCCGTCGGCGCGCTGATCGCGGCGCAGCTGTACTGGCCGGACCTCACCTACGGCATTCCCTGGCTCAGCTACGGGCGACTGCGGCCGCTGCATACCAACGCGGTGATCTTCGCCTTCGGTGGCTCCGCGCTCATGGGCACCAGCCTGCACGTCGTGCAGCGCACCTGCGGCGTGCGCCTGATGTCCGATCGGCTCGCCTCTTTCGTTTTCTGGGGCTGGCAGCTGGTCATCGTGTCCGCCGCGGTGACACTGCCGATGGGCCTGACGCAGGGCAAGGAATACGCAGAACTCGAATGGCCGATCGACCTGCTCATCGCCGTGGTGTGGGTCGCCTACGGCGTGCTGTTCTTCGGCACGATCGCCAAGCGCAAGACGCCGCACATCTACGTCGCCAACTGGTTCTACGGAAGCTTCATCATCGCGGTCGGGCTGCTGCACATCGTCAACAACATCGCGATCCCCGCCGGCGCATTCAAGTCGTACAGCGTGTACAGCGGCACCGTCGATGCGATGGTGCAGTGGTGGTACGGGCACAACGCCGTGGGCTTCTTCCTGACCGCCGGCTTCCTCGGGATGATGTACTACTTCGTTCCGAAGCAGGCGCAGCGTCCGATCTACTCGTACCGCCTGTCGATCGTGCATTTCTGGGCACTGATCGCGGTGTACATGTGGGCGGGCCCGCACCACCTGCAATACACGGCACTGCCGGACTGGGCGCAGTCGCTCGGCATGGTGTTCTCGCTGATCCTGCTGGCGCCGTCGTGGGGCGGCGCGATCAACGGCGTGCTGACGCTTTCGGGCGTGTGGCACAAGCTGCGCACCGACCCGATCCTCAAGTTTCTCGTCGTGTCGCTCTCGTTCTACATGATGGCGACGTTCGAGGGGCCGATGATGTCGATCAAGACGGTCAACTCGCTGTCGCACTACACCGACTGGACGATCGGCCACGTGCATGCCGGTGCGCTGGGCTGGGTGGCGATGATCACCATCGGCTCGATCTATTCGATGCTGCCAAGGCTCGTCGGCGTCGAGGCGATGCACTCGACCAAGGCGATCGACACGCACTTCTGGCTGCACACCGTCGGGGTGGTGTTCTACATCGTCGCGATGTGGATCGCCGGCGTGACGCAGGGCCTGATGTGGCGTGCCACCAATGCCGACGGCACGCTGACGTACAGCTTCGTCGAAGCGCTCAATGCCACTTATCCCTACTACCTGATCCGCCTCGGCGGCGGCCTGCTGGTGCTGGCCGGCATGCTGCTGATGGCCTGGAACGTGCTGAAGACGCTGGGCGCGGGGCGCATGCCTCTGCCGGCCGCGCGCATGGCGCACGCCTGAGGACATGCCGATGAGCAACCACGCACACGAGAAAGTCGAAAAGAACGTCGGCCTGATGGCGATGCTGATCGCAGTCGCCGTTTCCTTCGGCGGCCTCGCCGAGATCGTTCCGCTGATGCATCAGGCCGAAGCAATCGAACCGCTGCCCGGTGTCAAACCCTATCCTGCGCTCGAACTCGCCGGGCGCGACGTATACGTTCGCGAGGGCTGCTACAACTGCCACTCGCAGATGGTGCGCACGCTGCGCTTCGAGACCGAACGCTACGGCCACTATTCGCTCGCCGGCGAATCGGTCTACGACCATCCGTTCCAATGGGGCTCCAAGCGCACCGGGCCGGACCTGGCGCGCGTGGGCGGGCGCTATTCCGATGACTGGCACCGCGTGCACCTCAACCAGCCGCGCGACGTCGTGCCCGAATCGAACATGCCGGGCTTCCCGTGGCTCGCGGAGAACAGCGTCGACGGCGCCACCATCACCCGGCACATGAAAGCGCTGCGCGCGATCGGCGATCCGTATACCGACGCGGACATCGCGGGCGCAGCGGCAGCCGTGGATGGAAAGACCGAGCTCGATGCGGTGATCGCCTACCTGCAGGACCTCGGCAAGCACGCACCGAGGGGAGGCTGAGCCATGGTCGCAGGCATCGTCACCGCCGTACTCCTTGCGCTGTTCCTCGTGGGCTGGGCGTGGGCATGGCGCCCGGCGCGCAAGGCCGAATTCGACGCGGCCGCGCGATTGCCGCTGGTGGACCTCGAGGAGGGCGCCCCGTGAGCACCGCATGGTCGTGGTACGTGATCGCGCTGGTCGCGCTGAACATCGGCGGCTGCGTGTGGCTGCTGTGGTGGACGGGACGTCGCCGCCCGGGCGACCCCAAGCCGACCGACACCAGCCACGTCTGGGATGGCGACCTCACCGAATACAACAAGCCGCTGCCGAAGTGGTGGATCAACCTGTTCTACATGACCATCGCGTTCGCCATCGGTTACATCATCTGGTTCGGCGGCCTCGGCCGCTACCCCGGGTATGCGCACTGGTCGTCGGTGCAGGAACACGCACGCGAGAAGTCGGCGGAAGACGCCAAGCTGGACGCGACGTTCGCGCAGTTCGCCGGCAGGCCGATCGACGTGATCGCGCGTGATCCGCGAGCGGTGTCGATCGGGCATTCGATCTTCGCGAACACCTGTTCGGGCTGCCACGGCTCGTCGGCGCGTGGCGCGCTCGGCTATCCCAACCTCACCGACGACATCTGGCACTGGGGCGGCACGCCCGACCGCGTGCTTGAAACCGTGCTCGATGGGCGCGAGGGCGTGATGCCACCGTGGGGCAAGGTGCTGACCGGCATGGGCGGCGACAACGCGGTCGACTACGTCGCCAGCTACGTGCAGTCGCTGTCGGATCCGAAAGGCCTGGAGAACAACTTCATGGCCGCGCAGGGCAAGTCGCTCTACGAAGGCCTGTGCGTGGCGTGCCACGGTCCGGACGGCAAGGGCAACGCCGCGATGGGCGCGCCCAACCTCACGGACGATTACTGGCTCTATGGCGGCAGCAAGCAGCAGATCATCCAGACGATCACGAACGGGCGCCACGGCGTGATGCCCGCGCACCGGGCGCTGCTCGGCGAGACACGGGCACGGCTGGTCGCCGCGTACGTCTGGTCGCTGTCGCATGGGCCGGCGCAGGTCGCCGCAAAGTAGGGGAAGCCATGTCCAGCGCCTACCCGTTCGACCACCCGCCGCGCCCGATGGCGCAACGTGTCGGCGCCATCCTGTGGCCGAGCTTCTTCGCCGCGGGCATCGCGACGATGGTGTTCTTCGCCTACGTGGACCCGCTGGTGCTGCGTGACATGACGTTCCCGCGCCTGTCGATGACACGCGAGCTGGGATACACGTTCGGGTTCTTCGCGTTCTGGCTGGCGACGAGCGCGTCGAGCCTGTTCACCTGGCTCCTGCTGCGGCCATCGAGCCGATTCAACGCGCCCTTGCCGACCGAGCGATGAGCCGTCCCATTCCCCTGCACGTAATCGACGAGCCCGCCGGCCTGTACGCCAGCGAGCGCAAGGTGTATCCGCGTTCGGTCCACGGGCGGCTCAACGGGCTTCGCGTCGTCGCGGTCGTCTGGCTGCTCGGCATGTTCTACGTCACGCCGTGGCTGCAGTGGAACGGACGGCAGGCGGTGCTGTTCGACCTGCCGGCGCGTCAGTTCCACATCTTCGCGATCACGTTCTGGCCGCAGGACTTCCTGTTCCTTGCGCTGTTGATGATCGTTGCCGCACTCGCGTTGTTCTTCTTCACCGCGCTCGCCGGGCGCCTCTGGTGTGGCTACGCGTGCCCCCAGACCGTCTGGACCGAAGTGTTCCTGTGGATCGAAAGCTGGACGGAGGGCGACCGCGCGAAGCGCCTGAAGCTCGACGCGGGCGCGTGGACGCGCGAGAAGATCCTGCGCAAGGGCGGCAAGCACGTGTTGTGGGCGACGTTCGCGCTGTGGACCGGCTTTACCTTCGTCGGATTCTTCAAGCCGATCGCCGATCTCGCGGGCCGCACGCTGCCGTTCGGCTGGAGTGGGTGGGAAACGTTCTGGGTGCTGTTCTATGCGGTGGCAACCTGGGGCAACGCGGGCTTCCTGCGCGAGCAGGTGTGCAAGTACATGTGCCCGTACGCGCGTTTCCAGGGCGCCATGTTCGATCGCAACACGCTCATCATTGCCTACGATCCCATGCGCGGCGAGCCACGCGGCCCGCGCAAGCGGGGGCTGCCGAGCGTGCTCGAGAGTGCGCGCGGCCTTCTCGACAGGGCGCTCGCCTACGACTACGTGTTCCGCGCCAACCAGCACCCCACGGCCGCTGCAGCCGCAGCAGGCGCACGCGGCACGATCACCTTCGGTGGCGCCGATCTCGTGGCCGCACCGTTGCCCAGGTTCGCAGCGGACGCGCTCGGTGACTGCATCGACTGCACCGTCTGCGTGCAGGTCTGCCCCACCGGCATCGACATCCGCAATGGCCTGCAATACGAATGCATTGCCTGCGGTGCCTGCATCGACGGCTGCGACGAGGTGATGGGCAAACTCGGCTACCCGACCGGCCTGATCCGCTACACCACGCAGAACGCGATCGACGGCCGGCCGACACGTATCGCGCGGCCGCGCATCCTGGTGTACGGCGCCATGCTGGTGGCGATCACGCTGGCGTGGACCTGGGGCATCACCCACCGCGCGCCGCTCACGGTGGAGGCGTTGCGCGATCGCAATGCGCTTTACCGGCCGGTGCCCGATGGCATCGAAAACGGCTACCAGCTCAAGCTCGCCAACCGCACCGACACGCGGCGCCAGTACCGCATCACCCTCACGAGCGCGGCGACCGGCATGACCTTACGTGGCGGCCCGCAGACGGTCGCGGTGCCGGCCCAGGCGGTGGTTCCCGTCGACATCACCGTCCACGCGTCCGCCGCCACCACGGGACGCCACGCACTGCGATTCAACGTTGATGCAACGGATGGAAGCGCGCACGAAACCGTCGACAGCAGCTTTTTCGGACCCCTCTAATGGATACGGCAGCGCGCTCCCAATGGAGCAACCCGGTGATGTGGCTGGTGGTCGGCCTGCCGCTGGTGTCGATGGTGTTCGGTATCGGCCTGGTGGTGATCGCCGACCGCGACGCCGACGATGCGATCGTCGACAAGGTGGACCGCACCGGGCAGATGCAGGTCGCCAACCTCGACGCCGACTCACGCGCGAAGCAGCTCAGGTTGGGCGCCGTGATGCGGTTCACGGGCGATGCGGTGCAGGTCATCCCCGTGCAGGGTGCGTTCGACCGGCACGCGCCGCTGCGGTTGAGCCTGCTGCATCCCGCGCACTCGGCCGCCGACCGCGTGGTCATCGTGCAGCCCGATGCGCTGGGGTGGCATGCGGCGTCGACGGTCGACGCGCGCCAGGAATGGAACGTGCGGCTGGAACCGATGGATGCACATTGGCGCATCAGCGGCCGTCTGCCCCGCGGCCAGCACGCGGTCGCCCTGCAGCCCGCGATGCAGGACCCGGGCTGAGCCCGTGAACGCGGCCACCGCTCCCGCCGCGATGACCGTGGCCCGCTGCTTCCATTGCGGCGAACCGCTCTTGGGGGTGCCGGCGCAGGTCGAGATTGAAGGCGCATTGCAGGCCTTCTGCTGCGACGGGTGCGCCGCTGCGGCGCAATGGATCCGCGACGCCAGCCTGGGCGACTACTACCGCCTGCGCAGCGAGGCGTCGTCGCGCGTCGACCGGGACGCCCTGGATTTCACCGCATGGGACCGCGACGACGTGATCGCCGGCCACGTGCGCGACGTGCCCGTCGGCCGCGAGATCACCATCCTTACCGATGGCATGCGCTGCGCCGCCTGCGCGTGGCTCATCGACCGCGCGCTGAGCCGCGAGCCGGGTGTCGTCGAGGTCACGGCCAACGCGATCACCGGTCGCATCCGTCTGACGTGGAATCCGGAGATCGCACCGCTGTCCGACGTGTTGCGGCGACTCGCGCTGCTCGGCTACCGCCCCTATCTGGCGGCGGGCCATGCGGACGAAGACGCCCGCCGCCACGCGCGCAACCGCTCGCTGCTGCGCATCGGGCTTGCCGGTCTCGGCGCGATGCAGGCGATGATGTTCGGTGAAGCCCTGCTGCTCGACACGCCCGGAGCAATGGCGGTTTCGACGCGCGACTTCCTTCGCTGGATCACTTTCCTGGTATCCACGCCGGTCGTGTTCTATGCCGGTTGGCCGTTCCTCGAAGGCGCGTGGCGCGAACTGCTGCACCGCCGCCTCGGCATGGACGTGCTCGTCGCCACGTCGACGCTTCTGGCCTACGGCGCGAGCGTCACCGAGACCGTGCGGGGCGGCGCGCATGTCTGGTACGACGCGGCCGTGATGTTCGTGTTCCTGCTGCTGGTCGCGCGCAGTCTCGAGGAGCGCGTCCGCCGCACCGCGAATGCGCGCGTGGACGCGCTGGCGCGTGCGCGACCGGTGCTCGCGGTGCGCGAACTCGCAGGCGGGCGGCGCGAAACCGTGGCAGTGACCGCGTTGCGCATAGGTGATATCGCCTGCGTCGCGGCCGGCGAACCGGTGCCTGCCGACGGCACGCTGCTCGACGCGTCCGCGCGCTTCGAAGAATCGCTGCTCACCGGCGAACCCGACGCGGTTGCCCGCCACGCCGGCGACAGCGTGTTTGCCGGGGCCATCGGTCGCGACCGCCCCGCGCGGATCCGCGTCGACCGCATCGGCGCGCAGACGCGGCTGTCCGAGCTGACGCGACTGGTCGAACAGGCGCAGATGCACCGCCCGCGACTGGCTCTCGTCGCCGACCGCATCGCCGGCGGTTTCGTCGTGTCGATGCTGATGGTCGCCACGGCCACGTGGTTCGCCTGGCACGTGCACGCGCCGGAACGCGCGCTGGAAGTGACGCTCGCCGTACTCGCGATTTCGTGTCCTTGCGCGCTCTCGCTCTCGGTCCCCGCCGCGCTGGCCGCCGCGCATGGCGGGCTCGCGCGCATCGGCTTGCTGGCGGTACGGCCGGACGCGCTCGACCGGCTCGCGCGCGCGACCGACATCGTGTTCGACAAGACCGGCACGCTGACCACACCCGGCGTGTCGCTAGGTGAGGTGACGACATTCGATGGCTTCGCTCGCGACGACGCGCTGCGGATCGCCGCGTCGCTGGAACGGGGCAGCACGCATCCGCTCGCCGTCGCGTTCGCAGGCATCGACGCGCCCGCCGCGGAGAACGTTCGGCTCGTTGCCACGCAGGGGATCGCGGGTCGTGTCGACGGTGCCGACTGGCGCATCGGGCACGC
>NZ_VTRV01000037.1 GCF_008274655.1 Cognatilysobacter lacus
GATCTCGCCGGCGGCGTCCAGCCCGCGCCCGGACGCGGGCGCTGCGGCTGGTGCACGCTCAGCTGGGTCCACGCAGTGCCTCCGGGCTCGAAAGGGAGATGCAGCCGCCACTGCAGCGCCGACGCGACGCATCGCCACGCTGGCACGGCGGCGACCGGGCTTGTTGCGTGGCGTCAACTTCGGTCCACGGCGATGCCCGGAGTTCGCGATCGGTGCGCAAGCGACCGCCCGCCGTGCACCGTGCCCTGCGATCACAGCAACACGCGTTCCTCCTGGTCCGGCACGCGCACGGGCCAGTGCAGCTCGTTCTGGATCCGCAGCCTGAGCGCGTCCGCCGCTGCGGGCTCCCCGTGCGTCACGTACGTCATCCGTGGCGCCGTGTGCGCGGCGCCCAGCCACGCCATCATTTCGGGCGCGTCGACGTGTGCGGAAAAAGAGCCCAGCTGGATCACCTCGGCTTCGATGGCGACGTCGCGCCCGAACATGCGCAGCGAACGCTTGCCATCGCGCAGGGCCGCGCCGCGCGTGCCGCCGGCCTGATAGCCCGAAAGCAGGATCGCGTTGCGCCTGTCTCCGCCGAACGCAACGACGTGGTGCAGCACGCGGCCGCCCGTAAGCATGCCGCTCGCGGAGACGATGATCATCGGGCCGTGCTGCCGGTTGAGCGCCTTCGACGCCTCCACGCCGTCCACGACCGTCGCGATTGCGAAGATGCGATCGCACTCCTCGCGCGTGAGCCGGTGCTCGCCCACGTTGCTGCGGTACAGCTCCGTCGCGCTCGCGGCCATCGGGCTGTTGAGGTACACGGGAACGGGCGCGATGACGCCGTTCTCCTGCAAACGCGCGAGGTGGAGCAGCAGTTCCTGGGCGCGGCCGACGGCGAAGGCGGGTACCACCACCACGCCGCCGCGGCGAAGCACCGGCCCGACGGCCGCGGCGAGCTCGGCTTCCGCGTCGATGGCCGGGTGCTGGCGGTCGCCGTAGGTGGATTCGCAGACGAGCACGTCGCAATCCGGAAGTGGCGATGGCGGCGGCAGCAACGCGTCGACCGGTCGACCGAGATCGCCGGTGAAATGCAGCCTGCTTCCGCCGACCTCGATGGTGGCCTGCGCAGCCCCCAGGATGTGGCCCGCGCGGACATACCGCAGTGTCCAGCCTTCGAACAGCTTGATGGGGGCGTCGAATGCCACGGGTTTGAAGCGACGCAGCGCGGCGCGCGCGTCTTCCTCGGTGTACAGAGGTTCGGGGCGTTCGTGCTTCGAATAGCCCTTTGCCGCGGCGTAGCGCGCCTCTTCCTCCAGCAGGCGGCCGCTGTCGGGAAGCAGCAGCGAACACAGCGAACGCGTCGGCGCGGTGCAGAAGACCTCACCGCGGAAGCCCTCGCGGATCAGCTTGGGCAGGTAACCCGAGTGGTCGAGGTGCGCATGCGTAAGCACCACCGCATCGAGCGTTTCGGGCTCGACCGGGAAGGGCCGCCGGTTGCGCTCGCGCAGCACCTTGTAGCCCTGGAACAGGCCGCAGTCGACCAGCAGCCGTGTGCCGGCGCTTTCCACGAGGTAGCGCGAGCCGGTGACGGTGCCGGCGGCGCCGAGGAACTGCAGCGTGACATCGGCGGTTGGGTTCATCGCGATCTCCCGTGGGCGATTCGACGCTACGCCGCGTCCGCTGGCGCAACTTGATTCGCGTCAAGTCCCGCGGCGCCCGGCCCGCGCAGCATGGGCCGCGATGGGAAACACACTCCGCCACCTCTGCCGCAGGCTCGCCCTGGCCGCGCTGCTCGCGTGCGTGCCGGTCGCGCTCCTGGCGGACGCGCGCGATCCCTGGACACTGAAGCCGGGCCACTATGTCTGGCAGCCCTCCGTGGCACCGGCCGGGCCGCTGGTCATCGTGGTGAGCCTGCCTCTGCAGCAGTTGCACGTGTATCGCAACGGCGTCCGCATCGGCGCGTCGAGCATCAGCAGCGGCAAGCCGGGACACGAAACCCCCGTCGGGGTGTTCACGATCCTGCAGAAGGAGGTCGAGCACTACTCGAACCTCTACGACGCCGCGCCGATGCCCTGGATGCAGCGCCTGACGTGGGACGGCGTCGCGCTGCACGGCGGAACGCTGCCCGGGCGCCCTGCGTCGCACGGTTGCATCCGCCTGCCCCAGGCGTTCGCGAAATCATTGTTCGCCGCGACGCGACCGGGCGACGTGGTGATCGTCAGCGACCAGGCGGGCCACCCCGGCATTGCCGCGAGCGGCGAGGTATTGCGCGCGACGGGGCTGCAGGGCGCGATGCCGGCACTCGAGGACTTCTGGACACCCGATGCATCGCCGAGCGGACCGGTGAGCGTGGTTCTGAGCCTCGCCGACGCACGCCTGGTGGTGAATCGCGACGGGCGGCGCATCGGGCAGGTCGCGGTCGAGGTGGAGCCGGGCCTTCGGCTGGGAACGCACGCCTACGTCCTGTTGAACGGGACCGTCGACGGCAGCAATCCGGTGTTGCCCGATCGACCGCGGCGCCATTGGATGGCGATCGACATGGGTGCCGCACCACCGGAAGGCGACCCGGTGCGCGCTGCAATCGAAGCGGGCCGGATCGTGATCCCCGCCGCGGCCGCGCGCCGCGTCGACGATATCCTGCAAACCGGCGCGACAGTGGTGGTAACCGACGAGCCGCTGGGCGACGACGTGCAACGTCAGGTGATCGAGCTGGAAGATGCCAGGGGCCGTAAGTGACCGACGCGTGTCGGCGGTTCGTGCCGGCGCTGCATCGATCGCCGCGCGCTTCTGCGGGTCGCATGCCGCGGCGGCGGCGTTGGGCGAGGCCCGCGCAATAGCATGGATAGCAGCGACGACAGCGACGACAGCAACCGCGAATCTGCTGTCGCGATTCGCCGGACTGCTGCGGCCACGCTGCTACCCATACCATCAACGCTTACAGCCGATAGAGATTCGTTATGACAGTTGGTCTCCGCTTCACGCCCGCGCCGTTCGCCGTCGCAGTAACGCTCGCGTTTGCACTGGCGGCGTGCACGCGCGATGCGCCGCCGGCGCCGACGGCGTCCGCAACGCGTGCGCACGTAGCGACGTCGACTGCACGCCCCGCACAGACGCCGTGGTCGCTGCCCGCGATAGCAGGAGCACAGCCCGACCTGGCCGTCGCGCCCGATGGCGCGCTGCTGCTGTCATGGGTGGAGCCGTCGGCGGGCACGCATCGGCTGCGCCTCGCACGCTGGCTCGGCACGCGGTGGTCGCCCGCAAGTACCGTTGCAACTGCAGGCAGCTTCGGCAATGCCTTCGACACGCCGAGGGTTGCGCAGACGCAGGACGGCGCGTTGTGGGTGACATGGCTGCGTGCGCCGCCTTCCGGGGGCTATGCGCGTGACGTCGTCATGTCGCGTTCGGCCGACGGGGGCGCGAGCTGGTCGGCGCCGGTCGCGGTCAACACGGACGCCACGGCCACCGAACATGGATTCGTCTCGCTGTGGCGCGCCGCGCCCGACGCGATCGGCGTGGCATGGCTCGACGGGCGTGCCAAGCAGGGCGGCCACCCGCATGGGCACGAGGACAGCGATGCCATGCAGATGCTGCGCTCGGCCGTATTCGATGGGCGGTTGCAACGCCACGGCGAGACCGCGATCGACACGACCGTCTGCGATTGCTGCCACACCGCCGTCGCGCTTGCTACCGATGGCCCCGTGCTCGCCTATCGCGACCGTACCCGCGAGAACGTACGCGACATACACGTCGCGGTGCTGCGCGACGGCGCTTGGCGCGACACCGGTGCGGTGCACGTCGACCACTGGGTGATGCCAGGCTGCCCGGTCAATGGGCCCTCCGTTTCTGCCGTCGGAAATCGCGTCACCCTGACATGGTTCACCGCGCCCGACGGCGTGCCCAGCGTGCTCCATGCGGTGAGCGAGGATGGCGGGCTGCACTTCGGCGACGCCACGCAGCTGGCGCGGGATGCGGGCGTGTTGGGGCGCGTCGCCGTGGCGGCCGACGCGCGCGGTGCATGGTCAAGCTGGATCGCGGAGGTCGACGGCAGGCAGGTGCTGCGCGCGGCGCATCGCGAATGGACGTCGCCGAAGACGCAGCCGCCGATCACGCTCGCCCCTCTGTCAACGCACGGCAACGGCGCCGGCATGCCGCGCCTGGTCGCCAGCCATGGCGCGACGTATGCGGTCTGGACGGACACGGTCGACGGCAAGCAGCGGCTCGTCGGCAAGCGGCTCTGACGTTGCAGCCGGCTTGATCTGGGTCAGCTCGAACGGCGGCCCGCGAACGCATGATCACGGCTCCCGACTGGAGCCGATGCCATGCAGTACGAAATCGCGGGCGTGCCGACCACGCTCGACCTGCCGTTGCTCACCCGCCTGATAACCGAAGCGGACCCTGCTGCGCTTGTCGACGTGGCTCCCGACACGCAAAAGCTCCGCGCGTCCACGATGCTCGATGCGCCGGAACTGCTCGATGTGCTTGTACGGGCGGGCGCCGCTGTCGAAGGCGTCGTGGTGGACAGGCTGCCGTCGCAATGCTGCGGCGGCTGCGGTGGCTGACTGTGTTGCGAGTGCCGGCCGGCCCCTGATGGTGCCGGCCCGGGCCGACTGATTCGTTCGCCGGACGACCGCACGTACGCGTGCAGGCGCGTCGCCAACGAACACGATCGAAACGGTCCCCTCGAGCGGTGCTCAATGCCCCGCAAACAAAACGGACTCGCACGGAGCAGGGTGCACGGGTACGCGGCGACGCCGTCCATCGGACACGCGACCTGCCGCGCCATCCGAGAAGGGCGCGGCCGCCACGTCTGCCGCGCCAGCGCGGCTGTCAGATCAACGCCAGGGTGGCGACGCTTTCTCCGATGGGGACGACACCAATGTGCCAGTTGCGCCCGCCACCACACGCGATTACTTCGTGAGCGAAAGCGTGCCGCGCATCATCGAGGAATGGCCCGGGAACGAGCAGAAGAACGAATACGACTCGCCGGCCTTCAACTTCGCGACCGGAATGTTCACCACGGTCGACTGGCCTCCGCCCACCAGCTTGCTGGCCGCGATGACGCGCGTGTCGCCCGCCTTGACGTAATTCGCCGCCGCGCCGGCCTTCATGCCATCCGCACCGACGCCCGCCATGTCGGCGGTCTTCGTCACCACCAAGTTGTGGCCCATCACCGTGACCGGCAACTGGCCCGTGTGCTTGAGCGTGACCGCGAACTGCTTGCAGCTGGCCGGCACCGAAATGACGCGGGTGTTGTATTGCATCGCGTCGTTCGCCTGCACCGTGGTTGCGCAAGTGGCGGCGGACGCGGTGGTAGCGTGCGCGGCGAAGCCGGCAAGGAGGAGCAGGCCGGCGGTCGTGACAATCGTCTTCATAGCGGATTCCATTGATGTGTGTTCGCGTGATGCACAGTGTCGGGCGCGATCCATCAGGCCGCCTTGATCCAGATCAGTTATTGCCGCCGCTGTCGCCAGCGACGGCAAACCGTTCAGCCCGTAATCGGCGGCCGGGCTGCGTACTCAATGCCCGGAGTTGGGATCCATCGGTGTCTCGCTGTGGAACGCCTCGGTCTTGTCGTCGCCGGTGACGTAGAGGAAGCCGACCAGCCCCTTTTCCAGCCGCGAAAGCGCGTGGTCGACGAGGATGTACTTGCCCGGGTGGTCGACCTTGAACTCGACCATCGTCGCGCCGCCCGGTGGTACCAGCGTGGTCTGCACGTTGGTGAGCGGGGGGCTGGTGAGCGAGGCGAGGTTGTAGACGCGGTCGAAGACTTCGCCGATGACATGGAAGCTGGAGGTCAGGTTGGGCCCGCCGACGCCGAAGAAGATGCGCACGGTCTCACCGGTCTTGGCTTCCATGCGGAACGTCTTGGTCAGCGCGTCCATCGAGCCGTTGAAGGTCAGGTGCTCGGGCTTCTCGTCCAGCAACTTGTCCAGCGAGAATTCCTGCAGGCCCTTGCTGCCGTGCTTCTGCGCCGTGTACAGCTCGCCCTGCATGACATAGAACTCGCGATCCACCTTGGGCAGGCCGCCGGCCGGTTCGACCAGGATCATTCCGTACATGCCGTTGGAGATGTGGTGCGCCACCATCGGCGTCGCGCAGTGGTACACGTAGAGACCGGGATTGAGCGCCTTGAACGTGAACGACTTGGTCTGCCCGGGCGCCACCTGCGTAACCGCCGCGCCGCCACCGGGGCCGGTGACTGCATGGAAGTCGATCGAGTGGATGTTCACGCTGTCGGGGGCGTTGGACAGGTTCACGTTGACGGTGTCACCGAGTCGGATGCGCAGGAACGGGCCCGGCACCTTGTTGTCGAAAGTCCAGTAGCGATACGTGCTGCCGTCCGAGAGCCGACCTTCGACCTCGTGCGTGGTGAGGTTGATGCTGAGGTTCTTCGGCGCGCGGGCGCCGACATCGGTACCGACCGCATGCGGATCCTGCGAGATGTCGGCCGCGGTCGATGTTTCCTGCTTCACGTCGCCGACGATCAGCTTGCCCACCATGCCCGCGGCCTTGTGGCCCGGCAGCGAGCAGAAGTATTCGAACGTGCCTGCCTTGTTCGCACGGAACACGATCGTCGTGGCGGCCCCCTTTCCGGAAAGCTGGTCGGACTTGGCGCCGAAGTCGGGCACGGTGATGTCGTGCAGCGCGCCATCGCTGTTGACCAGCGTGATCTGGACCACTTTTCCTTCGGGTACGTGCAGGTCGGGATCTACCTGCCCGGTGATCGGGCCCGCTTCGCCGACGAACACCAGCCTGCCGTCGGCGATCTGCGTGCGAAGCGTGAAGCTGACATCGGCCACCGGCGAAACATTGGTTGAACCATGCGATTCGTGCTGCGCGAACGCCTGTGGAACCGCGCCGAGCGCAAGGCTTATGGCAAGCAGGAGGACGGACTTCTTCACGGCGATCTCCAAGGGTCGTTTCATATGGAACGCACGTTATGCGGGCGCTACCGGCCCCGCATTGATGCAGGTCAAGCGCGACGATTGGCGCGCGTCGACCACTTCGGCGCACGACGCGCGCGGTTGACCTGCATCAATGCACCGCACCGGCGCCGTCCCGATGCTCGCACCGTGCAATCGGCACGACAGACATCGACGGTCATGACCAGTCGTTCGCTTCTCGCTGTATCGATCCTTTCACTCCTGCCGGCGCTGGCGCCGGCCGCGACGCCCGACGCATCGCCCCGCCTGAGCTGGGAGACAGGCGCGCGGCTGCGCTACGAACAGGTAGACGATGACCTGTTCGCCAACAGCGCCAACGCCACCACCCTCCGAGTGCGCGGCGCCGTGCGCTGGCAGGTGACGGCCGCACTCGAATCATTCGCCGAGGCCGAAGCGGTCGGCGCCCTCGGCGACCACTACAACAGCTCGGCCAATCGCCGCACTGGCTACCCGTCGATCACCGATCCGCAAGGCATAGAACTCAACCAGGCCTGGCTGCGCTGGCATCGCGGGACAACAGCCGCGGTATTGGGGCGGCAGCGCATCGTGCTCGACAACCAGCGATGGATCGGCAACTCGGGCTGGCGGCAGAACGAACAGACCTTCGATGCGCTCAGCCTGCAGGCGTCCCCGGTCAAGGACGTGGTGCTGCGCTACAGCGCGGTGACCCGCGTCCACCGCGTCAACGGCGACAACGCGGTTGATCCACTGGCGCGCCAGCGAAACCTGGACGCCCACCTGTTCAACGGGACGTGGACGCACGGGCCGCATCGCCTTACCGGGTACGGCTACCTCATCGACGACCAGGACGTGCCCGCTGCGTCGACCGCGACGTGGGGCGCGCGTTACGCGCTCGCGCCGGTGAATGGGTCGCGCCCTTGGGGCATCGCCGGCGAGTTCGCTCGCCAGCGCGACTATGCCGGCAACCCGGGCCACTTCACGCACAGCTACGCGCTGATCGAAGCGGTGGTGGCCATGCACGGCCTCACGTTCAAGACCGGCGCCGAGCACCTCGGCGGCAACGGCAGGCATGCGCTGCAAACACCGCTCGCCACGCTCCACGCGTTCAACGGCTGGGCCGATCGCTTCACCACCACGCCGCCGGCGGGGCTCGAGGATCGCTATGCATCACTGGGCGGACAGTTCGACAAATCGCGCGCGCGCGGCGCGCTGGAATGGCAGGCGGCGTGGCACGACTACCGCAGCGACGCCGGCAACCTGCACTACGGTCGTGAATTCGATGCGTCGCTGGCGGTTCCGTTGTCGCCCACGCTGAAGTCGTTGTTGAAGGTAGCGGCCTACGATGCCGACGCGTTCTCGCGCGGTACGCGCAAGGTCTGGCTGCAGCTCGAGTGGGCGCCGCGGCCGATCGCGCGTTAGGGCGTGCTGTCTGCGGGGGCGCGGACGGACGGGGGCGCGGCGACGCAGCGGTCGCGTCCGCCGCGCTTGGCCCGGTACAGCGCGGCGTCCGTCCGCGCGAGCACGCCGGCGATGCCTTCCGAGTCGGCGAGCTCCGCGGCGCCGATGCTGACGGTGACGGGAATCGTGCGGCCCTGGACGGTGGCGGGCATCGCCGCGATCCGGCGGCGGATGCGCTCGGCCACGCGCATCGCGTCGCCGAGCGGGGTGTCGGGCAGGACGGCCACGAACTCCTCGCCGCCGAAACGCGCGCCCAGGTCGATGGAACGCAACTCATCGGCAAGCGCATTCGCCGCGGCGGCGAGGACACGATCGCCCGCGGCGTGGCCGTACTCGTCGTTGACGACCTTGAAGCGATCGAGGTCGAGCATCAGCAGCGACAAGGGCTGGCCGTGGCGACGCGCACGCGCGGCCTCGGCGGCGAGGCGCGCGTCGAGCGTGCGGCGGTTGGCAAGTCCGGTCAACGCATCCTCCGAAGCCTCGCGCCGCGCGCCGAGGAGTTCGACCAATAGCCGCAGCTGCGCGTGCCCGGTCCACGCCGCCACCCCGGTCAGCAGCACGAGCAGCCATGCGTCGCGCCAGTCGTCGATGCTGAGCGCGCGGCCGTCACGGTGCAGCGCGAACAGAAGCGATGCTGCCGGCGCAACGGCGGTGCGCAACGTCTGCAGCCACGGCGCGGGGAACAACGCGAGCTGCGTGACGATGACGAAGGGAAAAAGTCCGTACCCGACCTGGCCGGCCACGTGCGCAGGCTGCAGCAACCACTCCATGGCGCCAAAACCCAGTGCCTGCGTCCACACGAACGCACGCAACGTGCCGGTGGCGCTCAGTCGCCACGTCGCGCGCGACAGCAGCACGAGCGCCGCTGCCATCAGGATGCGGAGCAACCCGATGCGCACGGCATCCACGGGCTGCAGCACCGCGGCATCGAGCGCGATCCACGCAATCGTGAGCACGGCCAGGACCGGTGCCAGCGTGCGCACCCGCATGCGGACGATCCGGTCGCGCTCGCTGGCACAGGCCACTGGCACGCGCGTGCTGTCGGCGAGTGTGGAGATCAACGCTCGTACGCGCGTCGCCCGCGCCAAGCGGCCCATCGTGGAGTCGCCCGCGGATGACGCGCTCAAGGTCCGAGCATCCGCCGGATGCGCTCACCCAGGTAGTCGAAGTAGCGGCCGACGTAGCTGATGTCGTTCTCGCGGTCGAGCAGGTATGGGTTCATCAGTGTGTGGCGAAGGATGACGAGCCGGTCAGCGTCGCCGTCGTCGAACGTCGCGGGGTCCAGGCCTAGTCGCGCGCAAAGCCCCGCCAAGCCTTCGGCGCCGACGATTCCCGGGCGCAGCGTGGTCGACGAGCCGAAGAACTGGCGCATCTGCAGCGGTTGGCGGCTATCGCAGTGCAGGTCGGCATACAGGTCGAGCACGAAGCGGTTGGCACGCGCGACCTCCACGTTGCCGGCCGGGTTCAGCGCAAGTCCGACGAGGTTGCTGTCGGGCATGAACGGGATCGTCACGCGCGCGAACGGCGCGACGTCGAGCGCGAACGCTTCGGCTCGCGCGACGAAATGTTCCGCGGCGCGAATGGTCTGCCGCGGCAATGCGCCGAAATTCGCGTGGTCGAGAGGCAACACGCGATGCGTCACGTACACGGCGGCCGCGGCGGCCCCGGACTTCGAACCTTCGGGAATCACCTGTCCCAGGCGGCGATGGCGCGCGAAGTAGTCGGGCGCGGCGTCGCCGTGGAACACGTAGTCGGCCTGCTCGGCCAGCAGTCCGACCGGCCGCTGGTCGCGGGTGATGAAGGCGCCGGCGCCGTACGGCAGGTACCCGAGCTTGTGCGGGTCGACAGTGATCGAGTCGGTGCGCCCCAGCGCCGCAAATGCATCGTAGACGGCGGGTTGCGGGAAACACGCATGCTCGGCGGCGACGTCTGCGCGTGCGCGGAGGCTGCCGTCCGCGTTGCGGAACAACGTGGCGAGGTAACCGCCCCATGCGCCATCGACGTGCACGCCGAAGCCCAGGCCCTTCGTCGCCCACCGGTCACGGGCATCGACGATGCGATCGATAGGATCCACGGTGCCGTATTCGGTGGTGCCGAGCACGCCGACCACCAGCAGCACCGGTTGATCGCGCGACGCGCAGCGCTCAAGCGTCGCTTCGAGCGCGTCGGCATCCATGCGCATGCCGCGCTCCTCCACCTTCCAGAGCTGGTCGCGTCCGAGCCCCAGGAGCTTCGCGCCCTTGCTCCACGAATAGTGTGCAGTGACCGGCGCGAGCACCACCGGGATCTGCAGCGCGCGGTGCAGGTTGAAGAAGCCCGCGATGCCGCGCTGCTCGATCCGCTCCGCTTCGACGCGCGCGCGCCAGTGCATCTGCTCGGACGCCGTGCAGGCGGCAAGCCACTTGAGCCAGCGCTCGAAGAGTTCGACGCCCTTGGTACGGGGCAGGTTGAATGCCTCGCGCGCGGTGCGCGGCGCGTCGATGCCGGGTACACCCGCCGCCATGAGCGCAACCGGAAAGGCCTTGAGTGCCAAGGCGAGGCGAAGTGCCTGGTAGTTCGAGAGCGTGCCGCCGGAGGTGAGGTGGCCGAACGCGCAATCGGGGCGCGCGGTGTCGTCGCAGTAGCCGAACAGCCGCGCGAACTGCAGGCCGACGCGCACCTCCAGGTCGACCGTGACGGGCGCAGCGTCCTCGCTCACGTTGTTCGGGTTGTACGGCAACGTGAGCATCTGCGCGGCAAGGCCCGGCAGCAGCAGGTCGGAGGCCATGTGCCCGATGTAGCGGGGACTGTGGAACGGCACCGACTGCTTGAGCGCGGCGGACAGCGAGTGCAGCTCGCGCCGCATGCGCGCCTCGAACGCCTGGTAGGCCGGATGCGCGGCCGCGCGCGTCGGGATCGCCGGCGGATCCTCGGGATGGAAATTGCGCCGCCAGTAGACGTGGTCCCGGAGGAACTCGACGACCAGCCGTTCGAGCGTCCCATCGTTCTCGCCATACGGGCCCAGGAAGCAGGCATCGAGCGTGCGGTGTTCCCATTCCTGCTTCGCGTCGCCGGAAAGGGGCTCGTCCTGCACGCGTGCGTTCATGCGTCAGCTCCCCAGCATGAAGAACGGGCCCAGCGGATGGTGCGCGCGGGCGATGGAGATGATGAAGCCGAACACCGCCAGTGCCGCGACGTAAGTGACCGCCCGCGTGCGCTGCGTGCGACCGCGCTTGAGCGCGAAGGTGCCAAGGCCGATGTACACCACCAGCAACACCAGTTTGGTCGCGAGCCAGCCGTTCGAGAACATCTCATGCGGCAGGATCGTGAAGAGCATCAGCGCAGCGGTGAGCAGGGTGGTGTCGATGGCGTAACTGAGCAGCTTCACCGCCAGCTGCATGGGCCAGCGCATTCCGGCCAGCACGCCGGCGCCACGCATCGCGAACAGCAGGCCGCTCAGCAGCACCATCGCGATGTGCACGGCCTTGATCTGCGGATAGAACTCGATCATCGGGGTTCGCCTCAGCCCGCCTTGCCGTCGACACGCGGCGCCAGATAGATGCGGCCCAGGCGCAGGATCCAAGGCGTCAGCGCCACCAGCCAGCCGGCCGCGGCGAGCGTCTGCCACAGCATCGGATCGCGGCTCACTTCCGCGACGATCCGCACGACCGCCACCATGTTGATCGCGGCGAACGCGTAGACCGCCACCGGCGGCATGGACAGCGGGCGTCCCGAATGGCCCTGCGTCACGCGCGTGACCATCGCGATGAGCACCGAGCCGAAGAACCCGATGAACAGCGCATGCGCCGGCGCCCGGCCGAGCGGGAAGACCCCCTGCAGCAGGTAGGCGAGGCTCTGCACGATGTACAGCGCGAAGGCGACCGGCAGCCACGCATAGCCCAGGAACAGCGCGGTCAGGATGAAAGGTTTGCGGCCTCGCGGCCACCAGCGCACGAGCGCGGTGGCGGAGAGCGCCAGCAACGCGAAATCGGGTAGCCAGGTCCACGCGTAGGCATGCATGAGCTCGAGGCCCAGATGCAGCAGCACCGCGGGCCACATGGCGGCGAGCAGCCACATGGGCCGCCATACCGCGTACGGCTTGACCACGGCACCTGCGAAGAAGGGGAACATGCGGTGCGCGACCGTCCAGTACAGCGGCAGCAGCAGGCCGAAGCCGCCCAGCTTGATCGCGGCGTAGGCCGACATCGGCGAGCCGGTGAGCAGGAAGCCGATCCACGCCAGCAGACCGACGAGCCCCACCACGAGCGCCGCGAAGCACGAGCGCGCATGCCACGTGGTTCCCTTCTCGCGCCAGAGCAGCGGGGCGAGCGTGGCGATGCCCGCGAGCCAGCCCGCGAGCGTCATGAAGGCGCCGACGACGATGCCCGCATCCCAACCGATCGCGCCGAGCAAGGTCGCGAGCTGCCCGCCGAACAGGCCCACGCCCACCGGCGCATAGCGCCACCGGTCGACATCGGGCAGCCCCATCCAGCGGGGGAAGGTGGTGAGCAGGAAACCGAATACGAAGCTCGGCAGCATCTGGTACTGCATGACGAACGCATGCAGCCAGCCCGCATAAGGGCGTGGCGATGGCATGGCGGCGCCGAAGCGCGCGGCGCCGAGCCACGCAGCCCACCACGCCATCGCCAGCAACACGTTGCTGGCGCCCACGAAGAACAGCAGGCGGTGCGGCGCAGCGAAGAGCTGCGCAGCCCTGGGTGTCGAGTCGGCGGTCGAGTGCATGGCGACAGTCTCGTCGGCCGCCCGGTGCCCCGCATTGATCCAGATCAGATCGGGGAGACGCCCGCTGCCGCGCGGTCGTCGGTGACCGCTGTCGCCAGACCGTGCGCGGAAAGCCACGCGGGCGAATACAACGTCTGCGCATAGCGGTCGCCGCGGTCGCACAGGAGACTGACCACGCTGCCGCGCTGGCCGGCCGCGCGCATCTCGTCGGCGAGTTGCAGGCAGGCGGCGAAGTTGGTGCCCGAGGAGCCGCCGTAGCGCTGGCCGAGCAGAGTCTCGAGGCGGTGCAATGTCTCGATCGAACGCGCATCGTCCACTTCGACCACGCGGTCCACCACGTCATACAGGAAGCCCGGTTCCGCTCGCGGCCGGCCGATGCCTTCGATGACGGTCGGGCGTGTCGCCTCTGCCTCGGCGTCGCGTGTCGACCAACCGATCGCGAAGGCACGCCCTGTGGGCTCGGCGACGCACAGCTGCGTGTCGAGGCCGCGGTAGCGCAGGTAGCGGCCGATGGTCGCCGACGTGCCGCCGGTGCCAGCGCCACAGACGATCCACGTCGGCACCGGATGGCGTTCGCGCGCGAGTTGCGACATCAGCGATTCGGCGATGTTGTTGTTGCCGCGCCAGTCCGTTGCGCGCTCCGCGAGGCCGAACTGGTCGAGATGGCAGGCGCCCGCCTCCCGATGCCGATCGGCGCGCGCGTGCGCGTGCGACGGATCGTCGACGAGGTCGCAGCGGCCACCGAGGCGTTCGACCATGCGGATCTTTTCCGGCGCCGTGCAGGCCGGCATGACTGCGGTGAACTCGAGGTCGAGCAGACGGGCGAACCAGGCCTCGGAGATGGCGGTGCTGCCCGACGATGCATCGACGACGTGCTGCCCCTTCTCGAGACGGCCGTTGCACAGCGCGTACAGGAAGAGCGAGCGCGCCAGCCGGTGTTTCAGGCTGCCGGACGGATGTGAGGACTCGTCCTTGAAGTAGAAGTCGATGCCCGGATGCGTCGGCGTGGCGACGTGGAGCAGGTGCGTGTCGGCCGAGCGCGCGGCTTCGCGAGCGAGTGCGGCGACGGCGTCGCGGACCCACTCTCGCGCAGTGTTCAAGACGTCGAGTCCGGCCGCGGTTCGGTGTGGCCTGGCAAGGGTTCGCCGTTCGCATCGACCACCAGGCGCGCACGCCTGTCGCGGTGATAGAACGTGGCGCGGTAGCGGCCGGAGTCTTCGCCGACGCCGCGTTCGCAAAGGACGCTGATGTGACCGTCAGCCATGAGCGCGCGGAACGTGAGCACGTCGAGGCCCAGCAAGGGTGCGACAAGTCCGGCGTCGATGCTGATGTCCGGCAGCGGTTCGGCGACGGGCAGGCGCGGGGATGTGTCGGTCATCGGATTCTCCATGCCTGGAACACGACGGCCCGGCGCAGGGGCCGGGCCGTCGCTTGTATCCATTGCAGCGCTCAGCGACGCGCGGGCGCCGTGTCCGCGACCGCACCTTCGCGACGTGGCGCTACCCAAAGCCGCAGCACGAACCAGGCGAGCGACAGGGCGCCGACACTGAAGATCGTGTCGCCGGGTACGCGCATCCATACCAGCATGTCGATGATCGGCCGGTTCATGAACTCGGCCGAGCGCGCATACGCATAGCCGTGCTCGATGCTCGCCATCAGTTGCATCAGGCCCATCGGCAGCAGGGTGAACACCGCCATCATCGCCAGGCCGATGTTCATCGACCAGAACGCGACCTTCAGCGGCGCCGTGTTCCACACCATCTGTCCACGCAGGCCGCGCAGGCAGAACAGCATCAGGCCCAGGCCGAGCATGCCGTACACGCCGAACAGCGCGGTGTGGCCATGCAGTGCGGTGAGGTTGAGGCCCTGCATGTAGTACAGCGACAGCGGCGGATTGATCAGGAAGCCGAACAGGCCCGCGCCGATCAGGTTCCAGAAGCTCACCGCGACGAAGAACAGGATCATCCACTTGTAGCGCGCCATCCACGGCGTGGCCTGGCCCATGCGGTAGGTGTGGAACGCCTCGAAGCCGATGAAAGCCAGCGGCACCACTTCCAGCGCGGAGAAACTCGCCCCCAGCGCCACCACGGCCGTCGGCGTACCGACGAAGTAGAGGTGGTGCAGCGTGCCGAGCACGCCGCCGGTCATGAACACCACCGTCGAGAACAGCACGGCGGTGGAGGCGGTCTTGGCACGCACCAGCCCGAGCTTCACGAAGATCAGCGACATCACCGCGGCGGCGAACACCTCGAAGAAGCCCTCGACCCACAGGTGCACGAGCCACCACCGCCAGTATTCGACTTCCGCGATGTGCGTCTTCTCGCCCCACATCAGCGCCGATCCGAAGAACAGGCCGATGCACACGGTCGAGAGGAACAGCAGCGCGACGATCGGCTTGGTCTCGTCCTTGGTGGAGCGCAGCACCGGCCACAGCGCGCGGCCGACCAGCGTGAGCCACAGCATCAGGCCGATGAACAGGAACACTTGCCAGAAGCGACCCATGTCGGCGTATTCCCAGCCCTGGTGGCCGAACCAGAAGTTGTACTTCAGGCCGAGCTTCTGCATCACCGCCATCCACTGGCCGGTGAACGAGCCGATCACGATGACGAGCAGGCAGACCCACAGGAAATTGACGCCAAGTCGCTGGAAGCGCGGTTCATGCCCGCTCAACGCGGGCGCGATGTACAGGCCGGTGCCGAGCCAGGCCACCGCGATCCAGAGCACCGCGAGCTGCGTGTGCCAGGTACGCGTGATCGAGTACGGCAGGATGCTCGAGAGGTCGAAGCCGTAGGCCTTCTGGCCTTCCACCTGGAAGTGCGCGGTCATGGCGCCGAGCAGGATCTGCGTGAGGAACAGCGCGAGGACGACCCAGAAATACTTCGCGGTTGCGCGCATCGACGGCGTGATGCGCAGCAGCGCCAACGGATCGCTGGACGGTAGGGTCAGGACATGCTCTTCCTTCGTGCGCGCGTGCCACCAGCCCAGCAGTGCCACACCGGCGATCAGGAACAGCACGCTGAACAGCGACCACGCCCACAGGGCAGGCGCGGGCTTGTTGCCCACCAACGGCTCATGCGGCCAGTTGTTGGTGTAGGTGACGACCTGACTGGCCGGCTCGCCGCTCGTGGGTGCGGCCGCGGCGGGCATCTTGCGCTCGGTGGTCGCAGCCCAGGCCGTCCACCAGAAGAACGCCGTGAGTTCGTGACGGTTCGTCGCGTCGGTGACCGTGCCTTCCTTCATGGCATAGGCCTCGCGCAGCGCATGCGTCGCGGGGTCGCTGCCGAACAGGCTCTCGTAGTGCTGCGCGACGGCGACCGCCGCCGCAGCGCGTTCCGGCGACACGGTGATCGTGCCGGTGTTCGCGTCGTACGTATTGCGACGCATCATCGGCTGCAGTCGCGCCTGCAATGCCGCCTGGCGTTCCGGCGTCAGCTCGGCGTAGGTGGCCACGCCTTCGGCGCGTGCCCAGCCATCGAGCACCGCGATCGCTTCGCGATGCAGCCAGTCGGCCGACCAGTCGGGCGCGACGTAAGCGCCATGGCCCCATATCGAGCCCAGTTGCATGCCGCCCATCGACTGCCAGACCTGCCGGCCGCGTTCGATATCGGCGCGCGTATAGATCACGTCTCCGTTCTGGGCCACGACGCGCTCGGGTATCGGCGGCGCCGCGCGGAAGATTTCGCCGCCGGCCCAAAGCAATAACGAGAACGACGCGGCCAGCAACGCGGCGAGTCCCCACCACAACCTGCGTGTACTGTTCATCCCATGACTCCCTTTTCTGTTGGGAGACATGCTGGCCGTGCGCGAGCGGCGCCACCTTGATTCAGGTCAATCCAAAGGCCGATGGGCGACCGGCGGCGCGGTCAATCGCGCAGGACGGGCGCGGCCAACGTTTCCAGCGCAGCCTGGTCGAGCAGTTCCAGTTCGCGGCGATCCACCGCCACAAGCCCATCCTGCTGGAAGCGCTTGAGCACGCGGCTGACGGTTTCCGGTGCCAGGCGCAGGTAATTGGCGATGTCGGTGCGCGCCATCGTCAACTGGAAGCGATGCGGCGAGAAGCCGCGCGCGGCGAGGCGTCGCGAGAACCCGATGAGGAATGCGGCGGTGCGCTGGTCGGCGCTGAAATCACCGGCGAGCAGCGCAGCGCGGCCGATATCGCGGCTCATCAGCCGAAACAACTGCCGCTGCAGGCCGGGCACGCGCGTGGCGAGGACTTCGATCTGCGGAAACGAGAAACGACACAGCATCACCGTGTCGAGCGCGACCGCATTGCACGGATAGTGGTCGCCGTCGATCGCATTGAGCCCGATCACTTCACCGGGCAGGTGGAAGCCCAGCACGTGCTCGCGGCCGTCGCGATCGATGACATAGGTCTTGACGGTACCGGCGCGCACCGCGGCGATCGCCTCGAAGTGGTCGCCCTCGCGGAAGACGTGATCGCCGGCCGACAGTGGGCCGACATGCTCGACCAGCACATGCAGTTCCTGCAGCGACGACTTGTCCATGCCCTGCGACAGGCACGCGTCGGAAAACGCGCAGGTGGCGCAGAAGTGCAGCGCGTCGCCGTCGTCGGAGAGCGTGCGCGCATCCTGCCGCGGGAACGGCGTGAGGCTCACGGACGCGACGCCCAATGCTTCAGATCGCACGGGAGAAGCGCGGGCGGGCGATGTCGGCGGGGCGGTCGAGGTAGGCGTCGAAGCACATGGCGATATTACGCAGCAGCAGCCGCCCCTGCGAGGTGGCCACGATGCACCCGTCCTCGCGTCGTACCAGGCCGTCGGCTTCCAGCGGTTCGAGCGCGTGGAGCGCATCGTGGAAGTAGCGGTCGAACTGGATGCCGTACCGGCGCTCGAGCGCGGCCACGGGGATCGCGCCCTGGCACATGAGCGACTGGATGAGGTCTGCGCGCAGCTCGTCGTCCTCGCTCAGGTGCAGGCCGCGGAATACCGGAAGCCGGCCTTCGTCGAGCGCCGTTTCCCAGCTGAGCAGGTCGCGCGGGTTCTGGCTGAACGTGCTGCCGATGTGGCTGATCGAACTGACTCCGAGCCCGATCAGGTCGCTGTCGGCGTGCGTGGTGTAGCCCATGAAATTGCGATGCAGCCCGCCGCGCGCCTGGGCCGTCGCGAGCTCGTCGTCGGGCAGCGCGAAATGATCCATGCCGATGTAGGCATAGCCGGCCGCCGTGAGCCGGCTGATCGCCATGTGCATCAGCGCGAGTTTGAGGTCCGGCGGCGGCAGGTCTTCCGCGACGATGTGCTTCTGCGCGCGGAAAAGGTCGGGCAGGTGCGCGTAGCTGTAGACCGCGAGGCGGTCGGGGTGGATCTCGAGCACGCGATCCAGCGTGCGTTCAAAACCGCCCAGGGACTGGCGCGGCAGGCCGTAGATCAGGTCGATGTTGACGGAGCGGAAGCCGGCGTCGCGGCACGCATCGACCACGGCCCGTGTTTCGTCGACGCTCTGGATGCGGTTGACGGCCGCCTGAACGTCCGGATCGAAATCCTGAACGCCCAGGCTGGCGCGGTTGAAACCGATTCGTCCCAAGGCCGCGATGTCCGCCGGGTCCACGAAGCGGGGATCAAGTTCGATCGAAATGTCGCTGTCGCGCGCGGCGGCGAAGTGGAAATGGCGACGCAGGGTTTCGACCACCTCGCCGAGCTGTCCGGGGGACAGGAAATTCGGCGTGCCGCCACCGAAGTGCAGCTGGATCACTTCGCGGTCGCGGTCGAACAGGTCCGCGGTGAGCGCGATCTCGCGGTAGAGCCGCGCGAGATAGACCTCGGCGCGCGCCTTGTCGCGGGTGATGATCCGGTTGCAGCCACAGTAGAAGCAGGGGCTGGTGCAGAACGGCACGTGCACGTACAGGGACAGGCGGCGCGGAATCGGATCGCCGTTGCTGGCGGTCGCGGCCGCGCGCAGCTCGGCCTCGCCGAACGCCTCGCGGAACTGCGGCGCGGTGGGGTAGGAGGTGTAGCGCGGGCCCGGGCGGTTGTAGCGCTCGAGAAGGCCGCGATCGATCGTGGGAACGGTGGTCGCCATAGGGCGAGACTAGCCAGCGCGACCCGATCCCGACTTGACCCGGATCAATCGACGATGAAACCGTCTGCCCGAGCCCGAGCCCGAGCCCGAGCCCGAGCCCGAGCCCGAGCCCGAGCCGGCGCCGCCGCCTTGGCACCCTCGGCGGCGCCAGCCGGGAACGGGCCACGCTCGCGCAAGCGCGGAGCCGGTCACCAACGATTGGAGGCGGCTGGGTTACGCTGGTGTTTCGTACCATAAGCGTACCCATGGCGACTCCGACCCTTGACCTCATCACGCTCCGCAAGGGGTGTGCGAGCTGCTCGCTGCAGCAGCTCTGCCTGCCGGCAGGCATCAACCTGCGCGAACTGCAGGAGCTCGAGGCCATCGTCAAGCGCAAGCGGCCTGTGGAAGTCGGCGAACGCCTTTTCCGCCAGGGTGACCGGCTCGACGCGGTCTTCGTTGCCCGCGACGGCGCCTTCAAGACCGTGCTGGTCAACGAGGACGGCGACGAACAGGTGATCGGCTTCCACCTGCCGGGTGAGCTGGTCGGGCTGGACGCACTCGGCACCGGCGTCCATCGCTGCGAAGCGGTCGCGCTTACTCGCGCGAACGTCTGCGAGGTGCCGTTCGACGAGCTGTCGAACGTGGCGGCGCACGTGCCGGGCCTGCAGCGCCAGCTCATGCGTGTCATCGGCCAGAGCGTGGGCCGCGACCAGGACCACCGCGAGATGCTGGTCCGGCGCCAGGCCAACGAACGCATCGCGCTTTTCCTGCATGGGCTGAGCGAGCGCCTGCGCACGATCGGGGAGCCGTCGGAAACCATCCGACTGCCGATGAGCCGCGAGGACATCGCGCGTTTCCTCGGCCTCGCGCTCGAAACCGTCAGCCGCGGCTTCACGCGGCTGCAGGAGGACGGCGTGATCTCGGTGCACGGGCGCAAGGTGCAGATTCTCGATGTCGCCGAACTCGACCGTCTGGCGCATGGATCGGAGCCTCCGGGCGACCGCGCCCGCGTCCGCGCCTGAGCGGTTCACACGGGCAGGCAACCCAGCAGCCGGAGCGGGCCGTGCAGCGCCGGCATGGCCACCAGCCACGGCGCGGCGACGGTGACGACCCCGCCAACGGCCACCACGACGCCAGCGGCGGCACGCAGGCCGCCCTGCAGCAGTCGCCGCCCGACCTGCGCGCCGGACCAGGCAAGCGGCAGCATCACCGGCATCGTGCCGAGGCCGAACACTGCCATCGTCAGTGCGCCATTCGCCGCACTGGCCTGCAACCAGGCCGCGGTGAGGAGCGAGGTGCTGAGGCCGCATGGCATCCATCCCCACAGAGCGCCCAGCGCCAGCCGCCTGCCCGACGAATTCGCTGGAAGCAGCCGGCGCTGAAGCGGCTTGAGCACCCGCCACAGCCCGCCGGCGGTGCCAGAGTAGGGCGTCGCGCGGATGGCGCTGCCCAGGCGCAGGCCGATGACGATCATCAACAGGCCCGTGCCGGTCCGCAGCGCGGTTCGCAACCATGGCAGCGCCGCGACGTCGACGATCCCGTGCCCGATGCCGCCGGCGATTGCGCCCGCCGCGGCGTAGCCGAGCACGCGCCCGAGGTTGGGTTCGACGACATAGCGCCAGCTGGCGCGCGGCGCCATGGCCGGAAACCCGGTCGCAATGCCGCCGCACATGGCGGCACAGTGGCCGCTGCCGACGAGACCCGTCAGCAACGCGGAAAACAGCGTGAGCCAGGCGATGCCCACGTCAGTCGCGCGGCGGGTCGTCGTGCAGGATGTCGATCGCGGGCGTGTCGAGGTCGTCGAACTGGCCGCGGTCGACCGCCCACCAGAACGCATACACCGCGATGCCGAGCAGCATCAGACTTAGCGGGATCAGCAGCAGAAGGATGTTCACGGGACGGCCCTCGCCAGTCGCAGTGCATTGAGCGTCACCGCGAGCGATGACAGGCTCATGCCGAGCGCCGCCATCCACGGCGGCACGATGCCCGTCACCGCCGCGGGCAGCGCGACCACGTTGTACGCAAGCGCCCACCCGAGGTTCTGCCGGATCACGGTGCGCGTGCGGCGCGCCAGCGACGCGGCCTGCGCGATGCGCGCAAGCGAACTGCCGGTGAGCACGATGTCGCCTGCGCGCTGCGCAAGCGCCGCACCGCTTCCGATGGCGATGGATACGTCGGCGCCGGCGAGCACCGGTGCGTCGTTGATGCCATCGCCCACCATCGCAACCACGCGTCCGCGCGCTTGCAGGGCTCGCACGTAGGCGAGCTTCGCCTCCGGCGACTGCCGCGCGAGCGCAGTGTCGATCGACAGCCGCGACGCGATGCCGGCCACGCGCCCGGCAGCGTCTCCGCTCGCCATGTGCACCGTCATCCCGAGCGCACGCAGTGATCCGAGCGCGTCGACTGCGTCAGCGCGCAGGGTCTCGTCGCTTTCGAAGCGTGCCACCGCCCGGCGGCCGTCGCCGAGCCAGAGAGAC